>NC_010571.1:5657404-5957605 GCF_000019965.1 Opitutus terrae PB90-1 | reverse complement strand
TTTTATTCACATAGCACACCTGCGGAGGTGTCTCGCGCCGCAATCAGTCGCTTTTAAGCGGTCCGTTAGTGGGGAAAGTTCTGGGAAGACCATCACAGCGGGGAGGGTAAAAAAGGAGGATAATAAGCGATTGATGGTCAGGGGGTAGGCTGGAGATGCCACCACGGGCCTGAGCGTAGGACTGAGAGAGCGGAGAAAGAACCGTGGGTTGCTTAGCGTTACTGACGAAGCGCGGAGTAACTGTGAACCAAAAAACCGTTTCAAGATGAACTTTCTCCCAAGTTGTTCACATCCGCCGGAGCATAACTTTCGTCACTTTTTTGTTGCATTGGCTTGGCCAACTTAGCGCGCAAACCACATCGGGGAATTACCGTAAGGCACATCCGGCTACGTTCGGATGAAACCGGCTTCCGAAGCCTGCTGGCGGGTGATAACCGGGTGACGATTGGGTGGCGCCGATTGGAAAAAGTGAATACTCCGGCGCGGCCGATCACACGGCCGCGGGTTGCGGGTCCACCCATTTGCCGTGCTCCTTGATGAGCGCGATCAAACGCGCGTCGGCCTCGGCTTGGGGAATGTTGTAGGCGACGCACTGCTTGCCGACGTAGAGATTGATCTTGCCGGGCGCCCCGCCGACGTAGCCGAAATCGGCATCCGCCATTTCGCCGGGGCCGTTCACGATGCAGCCCATGATCGCGAGTTTGACGCCCTTGAGATGCCCCGTCTGCGCTCGTATTCGCTGGGTCGTCGTCTGCAGATCGAACAGCGTGCGCCCGCAGCTGGGACACGCGACGAACTCGGTCTTCGAGGTGCGGGCGCCGGCGCCCTGGAGAACATTGTAGGCGAGCTTGGTCGCGCGCACCGGATCGGCCTCGGTCTCGAGGCTGACGAGATCGCCGATGCCATCGCAGAGCAGCGCGCCGGTGAGGATGCTCGCCTCGAGCAATTTTGAGAGGAAGCTGGGTTCGTCGCGGATGGCGGAGCGGGCGGTGTTGCGAATCCAGATTGGCGCCCGCAGGCCGGCGTGGCGGAGGGCTTCGCTGAGCTGGCGATAGCTGCCGACGGCGTGGGTTGAAGAGCCGGGAGCGGAGAGCTGAGAGCTGAGCGTGAAGAGCAGCCGGTCTTCCGGGACCGTGCGAAGGATGGGCGCGAGAGCGGGGATATTTCCCGGAGCGATATCCGCGGCGAGGATAAGGGGTCGCTCGCGCACCAACTCGGCGAAGGCGGCGAGCTCGGTCGCCGCCTCGGTGGAGAACGCGTGCACGATCAACGTGCCTGCTGGCAATTGCACTGCTTGCGCGGCCACGGCCGCAGCGGAAACAGCGGGGGCGAGCTCGAGCGCGTAGAACGCGTGGCCGGGGGCGGGGAGGGTTGCGAGCCCGGCCGGAGCATCGATCGAAACGATCAAGCCTTCGGCGGGCGTATCGGCGAGCCGCCGGTTCGTCACGGCCGAGCGCAGCACGGCCAGATCTCCGGCCGCGACCCGGGTCAGCACGACGGGCGGAAGCTCCGGCCCGACGGCGATCTTGTCGGCGAACCGGATCGATGCCGTCACGCGGCGGGTGAAGTGGAAGGGATCGATCGAATTGGCGCCGAGGAAGGCAGAGTCCGGAGTCAGGCATTCGGAGTTCACGGGCTGCCACAGCGACATGGCCTTCGCGGCGAGGACTTGCGCGACGGGAATTTCGTAGACGCTGTCCTCGGTGAGCGAGACGCGGATCGTGTCGCCGAGCCCGTCGAGCAAGAGCGAGCCGATGCCGATCGCGCTCTTGATTCGTCCGTCCTCGCCATCGCCGGCTTCGGTGACACCGAGATGCAGCGGGTAGTGCATGGCCTCTTGCTGCATCCGCTCGACCAAGAGCCGGTAGGCCTGAATCATCACTTTCGGATTCGAGGCCTTCATCGAGAGGATCAGCTGGTCAAACCCGTGCGACTCGGCGATGCGGAGAAATTCCAGGGCGCTTTCGACCATGCCGAGCGGCGTGTCGCCGTAGCGGTTCATGATCCGGTCACTGAGCGAACCGTGATTGGTGCCGATGCGCAGCGAGCGGCCGAGGGCCTTGGCGCGCAGCACCAGCGGCGAGAATGTCTCGTGCAGCCGCTGCAATTCGCGCTCGTAGTCGGTGTCGGTGTATTCCCGCACGGCGAACTTTTTCTTGTCGGCGTAGTTGCCCGGATTCACGCGCACCTTTTCGACGTGCTCGATGGCTTCCATCGCTGCGGCCGGAAGGAAATGGATGTCGGCGACCAACGGCACCGCCCCGAAGCCCGCCGCCGTGAACCGCTCACGGATCTCCTTGAGACACTGCGCGGCAGCGATGTTGGGCGCGGTGACGCGCACGATCTCGCATCCGACTTCGGCCAGGGCGATCGCCTGGGCCACCGTGGCCGCGACATCCTGCGTGTCGCTGGTGGTCATCGATTGGATGCGGATCGGATTGTCGCCGCCGACACCGACAGAGCCGACCTTCACCTCGAGGGAGCGGCGGCGGACGGTGTGGAAACGGGAAGAACAGTAAGACATGGAAAGAGGAGGAACGAACCGAGTCCCGCACGGTAAGCGGCCGGCGAGCGGGGACAAGCTTGCCGAGTAACCCGCGTGCAGTAGGGCTGCCGCTCGTCGGCAGCCGCTCTGGACCAGGTCACCTGGCCTACAATTGCGGCCGGCGGCGAGCGCCGGCCCTACGCTGATGCAGCCGAAGGGGTGCTTGCTACGGCTTGGCCGGCGCCGGCGTGGCGTCCTTGGCGCGCTCGGCGGCGGCGGCTTCCGCGCGGTCGGTCTGCAGGTCACGCGCCCAGCGGCGGAAATCGAAGAAGCTGACGTAGATGATCAGCGAGAAAATCAGGACGAAGAACGCGCTCTGCGTCGCCATGATGAAGCTGGCGGGCAGTTCGCGCCGGCGCAGCCGGTTGATCGTGGCGAACAGCATCTGACCGCCGTCGAGCACGGGGATCGGCAGCAGGTTGAAGATCGCGAGGTTGACGTTCACCAAAATGGTGAACCAGAGCACTCGTCGAATATCCCACTGCGCCTGCTGATGCAGCGCGCGCGCGATGCCGATGGGGCCGCTGAGCTTCGAGGCGCCGATGTCCGAGCTCGGGCTCACCAGCGCCGAGATCGTGCGAACCGTCATGCGCACATCCTCGGAAATCTGCGCCCACGGCGTCGGGTGCACCACGATCACCGGCTCGCGATACTGAATGCCGATGCGCGGTACGGGCGTGGCGCCGGGCGTGTCGGATTGCAGCCGCGGCTGGATCTGCAGCGTGACCCGGCCGTCGCCGCGCTGAAACACGAACGCGCTCGGCCCATCCGGGTGCTGCGCGAGGTGGTTCGCCACGGTCACGCGGCGGAACACGGGACGACCGTCGACCGCGACGATCCGATCGCCGGGGCGAACTCCGGCGGCTTCCGCTGGCGAACCGGGCATGACTGCGTCGGCGGTGAGATCCTCGGCGGGTTGCACGCCGGCGACGCGGAGTTGGTCATCGCCGAGCAGCAGCGGGTGCACCGTGATCGCCAGCTGCCGGCCGGCGCGCTCGATGACGAAATTGGAGACGCGGCGACCGTCGGCGGAACGCTCCTTGCCGAGGACAACCGCGTTCATGATGTCCTCGAAATCGCCCACCGGCAGGTCGTCGATCGACTTCACGACGTCGCCCGGCTGCAGGCCGGCTTCGGCGGCGGGATTGGGCACGACTTTGTCGGTGCCCAGGGTGATCGTCGGTTCGACGTGACCGATGGTGGTCGTGTTGAAAACGGCGATCGTCGGCTGGCCGACCACCCACACGATCATGGCAAGCAGGAAGGCGAACAGGATGTTGAAGGCCGCGCCGGCCACGAACACGAGCATCTTGGTGGCGTAGCTGATCGGCGGCAGCGTGCTGACGTCGGTTGCGCTTTTACCTTCGACCGCGCTCAGGTCGGCCAGCTGCGGCAGCAACACATAACCGCCGAGCGGGATCCACGAGATCCGGTATTCGACGCCATCGCGACCGCGCCACGAAAAGATTGCCGGGCCGAAGCCGATGGAGAAACGCTCGACGTGCACGCCGCGGCGACGGGCGGCCAGGAAATGGCCAAGCTCGTGGACGAAGATCGACCCTCCGAAGAAAACGATGACGAGGAAGATCGACCAGAGATTCGAAAACAGGGAGCTGAGCAGGTCAGTGGGCATCTAGCGGGGAAAATGCTTGAGGGCGGCGGTCGCGAAGCGCCGGGCGTCGGCGTCCGCGGCCAGGACGGCGGAAACGGAGTCGGGTTCGAAGTTGTCGATGCGTTGCAGAGTTTCATCGATCACCGATGGAATCGCAAGGAACGGAATCTTTTCCGCGAGGAACGCAGCGACGGCGATCTCGTTCGCGGCGTTGAAGACCGCGGGCGCGACGCCGCCGGCGACCATCGTCTGGCGGGCGAGTCGCAGGCAAGGGAAGCGGAGCTCGTCGACCGGTCGGAACTCGAGTCCGAGCAGCTTGGTGAAATCCAGCGTCGAGTCCACGCCCGGCACCCGCGCGGGGTACAGCAGCGCGTGCTGGATCGGAAACGTCATCGACGGCGGGCAGAGCTGGGCGAGCAGGGCGCCATCGTTGAACTCGACCAGGCAGTGCACGATGCTTTGCGGGTGCAGTACGGCCGTGCACTGGTCCGGCCGCAGCGAGAACAGCCACTGCGCCTCGATGAGTTCGAGGCCCTTGTTCGCGAGCGTGGCGGAGTCGACGGTGATCTTCGGACCCATCGCCCAGTTCGGATGTTTCAACGCATCGGCGGGTGCCACGTGCGCGAGCCGCTCGGCCGGCCAGTCGCGGAACGCGCCGCCGCTGGCCGTCAGGATGATCCGGCGCACGCCGGCCTGCGGGTGACCCTCGAGGCACTGGAAAACGGCGTTGTGCTCGCTGTCGACGGGCAGGAGCTTCACCCCCTGCTTGCGCGCGGCCGCCATGACGAACTTGCCCGCAAGCACGAGGATTTCCTTCGACGCGAGCGCGAGATCCTTGCCCGCGGCCACGGCGGCGAGAGCGGGTTCGAGCCCGGTGGTGCCGACGACGGCCACGAGGACGAGATCGGCTTCGGCGAGTCGGGCGAGTTCCACGAGTCCGGCGGGACCGCGGTGCAGTTGCGTGCCGGCGGGGAAACCGTCTGCCGCTTTGGCGGCGGCGAACGCCGCTTCGTCGAAAATGCCCACGTGCGGCACCTGGAAATCGCGGGCGATCTGGGCGAGCCGGGGGTGATTGGCGCGCGCGGCGACGCCTACGAGCTGCAGCTTGTCCGGATGTGCCGCGAGGACGCGCAAGGTGTTCTCGCCGATGGAACCGGTCGCACCGAGCAGGACGATGCGTTTGCGAGGGTTGGAGGACGGTGCAGCCACGAAAGCTGGCGAGTATGCGGGAAACGGCGCAGCGGCGGCAAGCGCGGGGTTGAAGGGGCGATTGGAGCGGAGTCGCATCGCACTTTCCTGCAAACCCACGGGGGGGGCGCCCGTGCCACGTGGCATGGGCGTCCCGCCCATGTCTTGAAAGTGAGAGGTGCGATTGGGACGGAGGGTAGAACGCCTTGCCCCCAAGGCGTTGTTGTAACGGAACGGGGTCAGCGTTTCGGCGAAAGCCTGACGGCTTCCGCTACGAGCGCATTGGCGGCAACGCGTTCCGCCTATGTGACGACGGCGCTTTGGCCTAACGTCCTACTGTAGAGGGCGTCGGTGAGCGACGCCCCTACGAAAACCTACTTCGCCGGGGCGGCGGAGACTGTGCCGGCTTTGACGAGGTACATCGACTCCGGCTTCAGGTACTTCTTGATCGTGCTGTTTACCTGCGGGGCGGTCAGCGCTTCGACGCGCTTCGGATATTCGTCGAGCCAGGTCACGTCCACGCCGCGATGCACCGCGTTCAACAGCGCGCCGGCCATGCCGTCGGTGGTGGCGAGTCCGACCTTGAAGGAACCCACGAGGTCGCCCTTGCGCCGCTCGAGCTCGTCCTCGGTCACGCCTTTTTCATACCACGTCTTCAATTCGCGGCGCGTCGAGGTGAGGCCTTTCTCCAGCAGTGCCGGGCCGAAGGTCGCACTGATGTGCCAATCGCCGTCGACGAAGGTGTCCTTCGCCACCGTCGAACCAATGCCGTAGGTGAGCCCTTCGCGGTCGCGGACGTTCGCCATCAAGCGGCCGGTGAATCCACTGCCGAGAATGGCGGTGCCGACGCGCAGCGCGAGTGCATCGGTGTCGCGATAGCGCAGGCCGGTGGCCTGGCCGATCAGCACGGTGACGCTGGTCTTGTCGGGCATGTTCACCGTCTGGTCCTGCGGCGCGTCGGTGCGCGTGGCCTTGGCGGGCTGGATCGGATCCACGCCGCCGGCCCAGCCGGCGAACACGCGGCCGACCTCGGCCTGGAGCTGCGGCGCGTCGAGATCGCCGACGGCGACGAGCGTGAAATGCGCCGGGCCGTAGTATTTGGCGTGAAACGCCTTCGCGTCCTCGAGCTTGGCGGTTTCGGCGGCCTTGATCAGTTCCTCGGGGGGCGGCTGCCGGTTCGGATGTCCGACCGGATAAACCGCTCGCGTGAACGCGTCGGCCGCCCGGAAGTCGGTGCTCTCGAGCTGCCGCTGCAGCGAGCCGATGAACTGCTTTTTCGCCTTCTCGAATTCCTCGGCGGAGAACGCGGGCGAGCGGAGCTGCTCGGCGATCAGGCCGACCACGAGCGGCACGTCCTTCTTGAGGCACTTCGCGTTGACCTCGGTCATCTGCGTGCCGACGTCGAACGAAATGGTGGCGCCGACGCTCTCGAGCTTTTCGGCGATCTCAAACTTGTTCGCCTTGGTGGTGCCCTTGTCGAGCATCATGCCGACGAGCGTGGGGATCGCGACATTGTCCTCGCTGGCGAAGGCATCGCCGGCGGGCAGCGAACCGCGGAACGTGACGACGTCCTTCACGCCGGTCGGGTAGGCGATCAGGTCGATGCCGGCGATGTTGGCGCGAACCACGCGGGCCGCGAGGTGCGTGTCCGGTGTGGCGGTGGCGGACGGCGCGGGCGGGGTCGGTTGAGCGAGCGCCAGCGCGGGCACGGTGAACAGAAGGGCGAGGGAGGAGGAAAGATTTTTCATGACGACGAAGAGAAGTCGGGTTGAGGTGCGGCGGACTACTCGGCGGCGGCGGGTTCCTTGGCGACGTTGGGCACAAACCAGCCGGCGGTGCTCTGGTCGTAGTTGAAGTAGGTGTTAGCGACGCGTTGCACGTCGGCGGCGGTCACGCGCTTCGTGGCTTCCTCGATGCCGTAGTAGAGCGTCCAATCGCCGGCGGCGATGCACTCGTTGAGGTTGCCCGCGATGGCAAACGAGCCGTCCCGCTGGAAGGCGGCGTCGGCGAGGATCTTCGCGGCGGCGGTGCTGACCTCGGTCGGCGTGACGCCGTCCTTCTTCAGTCGCTCGACCTCTTCATAGACGATTTTTTCGACGTTCTCCAAGCTGGCGCCGGGCGCGAGCGGCGCGAAGGTGATGTGCAGCGACGGATCGTGGTTGAAGCCGAGGAACGCGTCGACCGAGACGGTGAGATTTTTGTCGGTGAGCGCCTTGTAGAGCCGGCTGTTTTTGCCGCTGGTGAGGATCGCGCTGAGGATCTGGATCGCGGGATAGTCCGCGTGGGTGGCGGCGGGGACCTTGTGGCCGATCGCGACGACGCCGAGCTGGCCGGCGCGCTTCACGGTGACGTGCCGCATGCCGGTCTGCGCAGGCTCGACGGTGTAGAGCTCCGGGATCGGGCGCGGCGAGCGCGGGAACACGCCGTAGTATTTCTTCACCAGCGCCAGCGCGGCGACGGACTCGACGTCACCGATCACCGACACGGTGGCGTTGTTCGGCCAGTAGAAGGTGTCGTAGAACTCGCGCAGCTTGCCGATCGGCACGTTCTCGATGTCGCTGCGCCAGCCGATCGTCGAGTGGTGATACGGATGCGCGACGTACGCGGCCTGGAAGATCTCCTTGATCAGTGCCTGGAACGGGTTGTTTTCGCCGCGCTCGAATTCGTTGCGCACGACGGTCATCTCGGGCTGCCGGTCCTGGTCACGCAGCCAGAGGTTGCGCATCCGGTCCGCCTCGATGGCGACGTAACCCTCGAGATTTTCGCTGGCGATGTTGGCGTAGTAGTTCGTGCGATCGAGCCAGGTGGTGGCGTTGTAGTTGCCGCCGATCCGCTCGAGGAACTGGTCGACGCTGTTGCCCTTCTCGCGGTTGAATTCCGGCGTGCCCTTGAACATCAGGTGCTCGAGCAGATGCGTCGCTCCGGTCGTGCCGGTGACCTCGTTGCGCGAGCCTACGCGGTAAGTCACCATGAAGGTGAGGGTGGGGCTTGAGTGCTCTGGCATGAGCAGCACGGTGAGCCCGTTCGAATCCAGCGTGTATTCGGAGATGACGCCGACAGTCTTCACGAAGGAGAAACCGTCCGCTTGCGCGGGCGCCGCGGCGGTCGTTTCGGCGGCGAGGAGAGATCCGGCCGTGGCAGCGAGCAGCGCGGCGAGGATGAAGGATCGGGAGTTCATGCAGTTGGGAATGTGCCGTCTACGTTGTGCAAGGTCGGCCAGACGCCAAGTCGTTAGCGATGAAACTCCGCGGGGCGGGACCAGCGGCGGCGGCGCGGGATGAGCGGCGGTGAGCGCGAGGTGCCTGCGACTGGCGGAGTTCAGGCCACCCGCCGCAGGTCGTTATCCCACGCGTCGCGCAGTGCCCGACCCAGCGTCGCCGTCTCGAACGGCTTCTGCACCACGCCGGACAGCCGCGGATCGTCGAACGAGTCGGGCGCGCCGGTTTTGTTGTAGCCGCTCATCAGGAGCACGGGCGTGGTCGGATCCAGCCGGAAGATCTCCTCGAAGGTTTCGCGTCCGTCCATGACCGGCATCGACAGATCGAGCAGCACGAGGGCGAACGCCCCCGGCGCGGCGCGGAAAAGCTCGAGTGCCTCGCGGCCGTCGGCGGCGGCGATGGGCTCGAAGCCGAAATGTCGCAGCATGCGGCAGGCGATCTCGCGGACTGATTCCTCGTCATCCACCACCAGCGCGCGGCCCGAACCGCGCCACGCGGTGGTGGCGGCGAGTTTGTCCGGCCGCGGCCGCGCGGCCCCGGCGGCAATGGGCAGCAGGACGCGAAACGTGGTGCCGCGACCGGGCGCACTGTCGACCTTGATGCCGCCGCCGTGCGCGCGGACGATGCCGAGCACGGCCGAGAGGCCCAGTCCGTGACCGGTGAATTTCGTCGTGAAAAACGGCTCGAAAATCCGGCGCCGGACTTCCGGTGACATGCCGCAGCCGTGGTCCGTCACCTCGAGGTAAACATATGGTCCCGGGGCGGGGGACTGCACGAAGCAGGCGTCCGCCAGATACGTGGCGTCGGCGTCGCACAGGCCGGTGCGAAGCAGGATCAGGCCGCCGCGTTCCTCGCTGGCATCCGACGCGTTGATCACGAGATTCATCGCGATCTGACTGAGCTGGGTGGCATCGCCCTGGACGGGAGGCAGCGCGCGGGAAAGCTCCAGCTGAAGCCGGCACTTTTTCGAAATCGAGACGCGAAGCAGGTCGCCGGTTTCCTCGACAATCGTCGTCAGATCGAGAGGTTCGGTGGCGAGTTGGTTGCGCCCGGAATAGGCCAGCATCTGCCGGCAGAGATCGGCGGCGCGCAGTGCGGCAAGCTCGATCTGGTGCACCGCCTTCTCGGCCGGGCTGTCGGCAGCCAGCTCGAGCCGCGTCATCGTGGCGTGGCCGAGCACGACGGTGAGCAGGTTGTTGAAATCATGCGCGATGCCACCGGCGAGCACCCGGAGGCTGTCGAGCTTTTGCGCCTGCAACAGGCTGCGCTCCGACTCGAGCCGCGCCCGCTCGGCCTGCTTCTGGCTGCTGATGTCGCGGGCCACGCTCGACAGCATCACCGCGCGGCCGGCATCGTCGCGATGGACGAGGATCAGCTCGAGCACGGGAATCTCGCCACCGTCGCGCAGCCGCAGCGCCGTTTCGCCGTGCCACGCGCCCTCCGCCAGCGCGATCGGGATTCCCTCGCGGGTGATGCGTTCGGCGGCCCATGGGCAGTGGAGATCGACGAGCTGCCGATCAGCCGGCGGTTGCCCGGGCGCGTCGCCCCGCAGCCGCTGGAGCGCGAGGTTCTGGTAGAGCACGCGACCGTCGAGTGCCGCGGTGCACACGAAATCCGGTGAGGCCTCCAGGATGGCGAGCAGCCGCGAGCGGTCGGTCTCGGCTCGGGCGCGGCGCGTCACCGTGGCGCCGAGTCCGAGCCCGATGACGGCGAGCGCGATTTCGAACAGCACCAGATCCGTCACGAGCACGGCCGGGGCGCGGGTAAAACTGAGCGACAGCAGGCTGCCCATCGTGAGGGCGAACACCGCAATCGTGGCGCCGGGCAGGCCGTGCCGCAGGCAGATCCAAACCAGCGGCACGAACGAAAGATAATACGCCTGGTGCGGATGGAGGTAGCCGAAGCCGTGCACGACGACCAGCGCGCCAACGAGGCTGCACGCCTGCGCCACGATTTCCCAAATTTGCCGCCTCGTCCACCGGCGCGGCGAAGAAGCCGCCGGCTGGAACAGGCGGGGCGCCACGTGCACGAGGCACAGCGGCACGACGGTGAGCATTCCGGTGAGATCGCCCATCCACCAGTGGAACGTCAGGACGGCGAAGCGCTCGACTGGCGTGTAGCCCGCGGCGAGGACCACCGCCGCGCCCGCAACGGCGGCCACCGCGACCGCAGCGAGGTAAGTGCCGATCAAGGCGGCGGCGGGAGCGGGCCGCGTGGGTTGTGGCACCGGCCCGAACCAGCGGTGCACCGCGCCGCCGGCGCCGACATAGATGAGGGTGAAGAGGCCGGGTAGTACCCAGTCGGTCCACGTGATTGGGCCAGGTGTCTGGACCAGCGCGGAGTAGAGATTGACGGCCAGCACGAGCGGCGCGCAGCGCCAGCCGGTCATCGTCGCCAGCGCCAGCGCGAGTCCGACGGGCGGATACCAAACGGAGACGCCGGTATCGACCTCGAAAAAGCGGGCGCAGAGGTGAAATCCGACGTGGGCCAGAACGTAGGCGACGTAAAGCAGGGCGATTTTCCGGTCGGGCCTCCACGCCGACCGCGGGGCTCCGACGCGGGAGGCGGAAGACGGCCCCGGCGCGGGACCTCCGCTGGGGGTCGGGCTGGGCGTCGAGGAGGGCACCGGGGGCGGACTACTTGATCCGCTTGGCCACCAGCTGCTCCGCGGCGAAATCGCCGACGTGGCGGGTCAGCTTGATCTCGTCGCCGCTGACGATCGTGCCTTCGTAACTGATCCGCAGGTCCATGCCCTGGTAGTTGAGCAACTCGACAAACGTGATCCGGTCGTTGGCGACGCGGCCGTCGGTGAGAACAACCTCCACCGTATCGCCTTCGCGGGTGCCGATCGCCTTGCCGGTCAGCTTCTCGCCTTCGACCTTGAATTCGAAGACGTATTTTTGGACGCCAATCATCGTGTCGAACTCCGCTTTCCAGCGGCCGGCGATGTCGGCGGCGAAGGCGGAGGAGACCAGCGCGAACAGCGATGCGGCGAGGAAAACAGCGCGGCGGATGGGGTGCATAGGTAACAGGTGGAGCTGGCCTCGAGCATTCGGCCCATCCTCGTCACGCGTCAATCGCGGAGCGGATCAGGCGCGGCTGCTGCTCACGACGATCTTCTCCCGCAGGTGGGTCAGCCGTTGCTTCGATTCGCTGTTGCGGACGGCCATGGCGTACGCGGCGGGTTCACCGACGAGGTAGACCTTTTTGCGGCCCCGCGTGATCGCCGTGTAGATCAGATTCCGCTGCAGCATCATGAAGTGGCCCTTCAACAGAGGGATCACGACGACGGGATACTCGCTGCCTTGCGATTTATGGATGCTGATCGTGTAGGCGAGGGCGAGATCGCTGAAGTCGCCGCGTTCGAACGTGTGTTGCTCGCCGTCGAACTCCGCCACCATTGTGCCGTGCTCGGCGTCGACCGACACGACCGAACCGATATCGCCGTTGAAGAGGTTTTTGTCGTAGTTGTTGCGGAGCTGAATGACCTTGTCGGCCGGTCGGTATTCGCCGGTCGCGGCGCGCAGGCCGCGGGCGTGCGGATTCAGCGCGGCCTGCAGCTGCACGTTAAGGTTGGCGACGCCGGCGACGCCCTTGTGCATCGGCGCGAGCACCTGCACGTCGGCGATCGGATTCGGCCAGTGGAGTTTCTGGGGGACGAACTCGGTGCAGAGCTGGATGACTTTGCGGAGGCAGTCCTCCGCGTCGGCGGCGGTGATGAACGCGAGATCGCTCCACGGCGGGACGTCGGCGATCTCGCCGAACGCGGGTGGCAGCGAGGCGTCGCCGGAGTTGATCGCGTGCGCCGTGCTGACGATGCCGCTGTGGTCCTTCTGGCGATAGACGACGGAGAGCCGGGTGACGGGAATCGCGGCGCGGAGCGCCGCGGGTTGAGAGTTGAGGGTTGAGAGTTGAGGATGCGGCGCGGAGCCTTCGGCCACGACGATCAGGTCCTTCAGCACGTTGCCGGCGCCGACGCTTGGGAGTTGGTCGATGTCGCCGACGAGTAGCAGGTGCGCGCGCGCGGGCACCGCCTGTAACAGCGCGGAAGCGAGCCGCGTGTCGAGCATCGAGGCTTCGTCGACGATCAGGAAATCGGTGGAAAGTGGCGTGCTTTCGTTCGCGATGAAACCGCCCGCGGCGGGATCCCATTTGAGCAGCCGGTGGATGGTCGAGGCGTAGCCGCCCGTGGTTTCCGCGAGTCGCTGCGCGGCGCGACCCGTGGGCGCCGCGAGGTGCACGCGGACTTTCTTCGCCTTCAGAATTTCCACGAGTGCGCGCAGGATGGTGGTTTTGCCCGTGCCGGGTCCGCCGGTGAGAATGCTGAACTTGCTCGTGAGCGCGGCGCGCACGGCGCGGCGCTGCAGCTCGTGGAATGTGAAGCCGGCTTTCTGCTCAGCCCAAGTGACCGCCGCGTCGGTCTTGATCGGCGGCAGGCCGCTGGCAACGCGCGTCAGACGCTGCACGACTTCGGCGATCTTCTGTTCGGCGCGATCGTTGTGCGGGAGCTGAATGAGTCTAGAGCTGAGAGCTGAGAGCTGAGAGCCAGAAGTGCGGTTGGGTGTAGCCGGGCTCGTTGAGCCCGGGCCGCGGTCGGCGACCGCGGCGACACTGACGCGGCCGCTAGCAGATGGAGCCGCGACGCCCTCGTCGCGGCGGGCGGGACGCGACGAGGGCGTCACGTCTCCATGGCCGGGGTCAACGACCCCGGCTACACCTGAGCCGCCATGGCGGACGAGTTGCTTTGCTTCGACCAGAGCGTCGATCCGGGCGCAGATCAGTCGCGAGTCCGTCTCCAACAAATTCGCGGCGTAGTCGCAAAGGTCCGATTCGCCGAATGCGGTGTGGCCTTCCTCCTGCAGTGTTTCGAGCGCGAAGATCAATCCGGCGTCGAGCCGCGGCGCGGCGTCGTTGGCGAAGCCGAGATTGATCGCGATCCGGTCGGCGGTCTTGAAGCCGATGCCGTCGATCTCGCGAGCGGCGCGATACGGTTCCTGCGTGAGGATGTTTTTCGCGGACGGGCCGAAGTGCTTTGCGATCTTCACGCACTGGCCGGGCGTCACTCCGTAGGTCTGCAGAAAAATGTAGAGCTCGCGCTCGGTCCGCTTCGCATCCCACGCCGCCTTGATCGCGGTTGCGCGTTTGCGGCCGATGCCGTCGACATCCCGCAGCCGGCCGGACTCTTCGCTCAGGATGCGAAACGTGTCGGTGCCGAACGCGTCGACGATCTTGTTGGCGTAGACCTTGCCGATGCCGGGCACGAGTCCGCTGCCGAGGTATTTCCGGATGCCATAGACGCTGGACGGTAGCTCGCTCTTGAAGCCGAGGACCTTGAACTGCGCGCCGTGCTGCGCGTGGCGCGTCCACTCGCCGGTGAGATGCAGCGTTTCGCCGCACTCGACGCCCGGCAGTGGACCGACGATCGTCACCGGTTCCGGGCGTTCCTTCGGCACGGACTTTTTGTCCGCGTCCGGCCGGAACTCCGCGATCGTGTAGTGATTCTCCTCGTTGAGGAAGATAATGCGCTCGACGACGCCGGTGAGAGTTGCTGCGGGAGAGGAAGCCACGGCGGATAGTGACGGAATACCGGGCGCCACACCGAAGGGAAGCGCGGAACGCGGCCGAAGGCGGTGGCACGGGCGTCTCGCCCGTGAACGGAACGGGGAAAAATGCCCGCGGTAACTCGACATGGGCGGGACGCCCATGCCATGTCAGACTACATGCCGAGCTCGCGCGCGACGGCAAAGAGATCCGGGAAGACCTTGTCGGCGCCGGCGGCTTCGAGTTCGTGCGCTTCGTGGGTGCCGGTGGTGACGCACCAGGCGGGGAAACCGCCGGTCTTGCCGGTTTCGACATCCCACGGCGAGTCGCCGACCATCAGCGTGCCCCGCGGGGACTTGCCGAGCTTCGCCAGCGCGTGCCTGGCGAATTCCGGCTGCGGCTTGAGCCACGGCGTATCGGTGGCGCCGAAATTGCCGCTGAGCAGCGCCGAGAGGCCGAGGTGATCGCACACGGCGCGTGAGGACGGGCCGTGCTTGTTGGTGAAAATCGCAAGTGTGGCGCCGCACGCGTGCAGGCCCTCGAGGAGTTCGCGGGCGCCGGGCATCAGCTTCACGTCCTCCAGCATCGTGGCCTGCCAGTACGGCCGGTAGATCGGCAGCGCTTGCGCGACGCGTTCCTTGCCGATGAGCCGCGCGATCGCGACCTCCACGCCGCCGCCGATAGCCGCGCGGACCTGCGCCAGCGAAGGCGGCGGCAGTCCGAGCTGGCGCATCGTATGCGAATGCGCGCGGTGGATCGCGGCGAGATGATCGACGAGCGTGCCGTCGAGATCGAAGAGGAAGGTCGTGAACTGCATGATCAGGAGGGAAAGCCCGCGCCGGACCGGCACGGCTACATTCCGCGCCGAGACGGCAGGCTCCACCGGCAAAAGAAAACCGGAGAGATTTGGTTTGGCGGCGGGGCTTGTCACGAGTGAAGTGACAGCATGCCCGTTTCGCCCCCAGTCCGCAGCAGCGCCCGCGCCGCTGGTCGCCTGGACGGAAACGTGTTGGAGGTGGAGCTCGGCGGATCGTGGCGGATCACCGATCGTCGGCCCGCGTGGATGGACGTCGTGAGCAGCCACCGCCCGGCGAAACTGAGGCTGCACGTGGACGCGGTCGAGCGGTGGGACAGCTCGTTGCTGTTGTTCCTGTTCGAGATCGGCGAATGGTGCCGGGCGAACCAGGTAGCGTGCGACACGACGGTGCTGCCGCCGCGGGTGCAGACCCTGTTGACGCAGCTGGCGTCGTCGCACGCCACGAGCGTGCCGCACGATCGCTCGGTCAATTTTCTGGCGGTGGTCGGCAACGCGACGATGGAGCTGTCGCGCAAGACGCAGGATTTCGTGCAGTTCTTCGGTGAGTGCGTGCTCGGGGCGGTGAAGCTGCTGAAGCGGCCGGACAAGTTTCGCTGGCGCGACTGCCTCGAGGAAATGCAGCAGTGCGGCGCGATGGCGCTGCCGATCGTCAGCCTGATCGCGTTTCTCGTGGGCGTGACGCTCGCGTACATCGGCGCGCTCGTGCTGCGACAATACGGTGGCGACATCTACGTCGCGGACCTGATCGGCATGGCGATGGTCCGTGAAATGGGCGCGGTCATGACGGCGGTGGTGCTAGCGGGCCGGACCGGCGCGGCGTTTGCCGCGCAACTCGGCAACATGAAGGCCAACGAGGAGATCGATGCGCTGGAGACGCTGGGTATTTCGCCGGTGCAGTTCCTCGTGATGCCACGCTTGCTGGCGCTGGGCGTGATGATGCCGCTGCTCGCGTTGTATGCGAATGCGCTGGGCATTCTCGGCGGCATGGCGGTGTCGGCGGGGGTGTTGGACATTTCACCGTCAGCTTACTGGGTCGAGATGGGCACGATCGTGACGTTGCGCGACGTCGCGTCCGGGTTCATCAAGGCGATCGCGTTCGGCGGCATCGTCGGGCTGTCGGGTTGTTTGCGCGGACTGCAGGCGGAGCGCAGCGCGGCGGGCGTCGGTCGGGCTGCGACCTCGGCGGTGGTGACGTCGATCCTGCTGCTCGTGGTGGCGGATGCGATTTTCGCGGTGCTGTTCAACGTGATCGGATTGTGAACCGGATGAAACGCATCCTCACCTCAGCGATAGTTCGGCGTAGAGCGGGGTCGAGAGACCGCGGCTACGGTCGCGGGCGTGTTCAGCCCGCCGCCGGCGGCGGGCTCCACCTTTGCGGTGCCGCGGGAGGTTCGGTATGAGTGACACCGAAAGCGCACCGACGCCGGCGATCGACGTGCAGGGGCTGCATTGCGCCTACGAAGGTCGGACGATCCTGAAGGACGTGAGCTTCCAGGTCCGGCGCGGCGAGGTGTTTTTCGTGATCGGCGGCTCCGGTTGCGGCAAGAGCACGCTGTTGCGGAATCTGATCGGCATTCAAACGCCGGTGGCCGGCTCGGTGACGTTTCTCGGCGAATCGTTCACGAAGGCGCGGCCGGAACGGCGGCAGGAACTGCTCCAGCGATTTGGCGTGCTCTACCAAGGGGCGGCGTTGTGGACCTCGCTGACGTTGCGGCAGAACGTTGAGCTACCGCTCGAGGAATACACCACGCTCTCGCGCCGCGAGCGCGAGGAGATCGCCACGTTGAAGCTGGCGCAGGTGGGGCTCGCGGGCTCGGAGGATTTTTATCCGGCGGAGATCAGCGGCGGCATGAAGAAACGCGCCGGGCTCGCGCGCTCGCTCGCATTGGATCCGGCGATCCTGTTCCTCGACGAACCGTCGGCGGGGCTTGATCCCATCACGTCGCGGAAGCTGGACGATCTGGTCCTGCAGATTCGCGATCTGCTCGGCACGACGATGTTTGTCGTGTCGCACGAACTGGCGTCGATTTTCAGCATCGCGGATCGCGTGATCATGCTCGACCGCGAGCAGCAGGGAATCGTCGCCGAAGGTCAGCCGCGCGAGCTGGCGCGGAGCAGCGGAGACCCGCGCGTACGCGAGTTCCTGCATCGCGGTGACCTGCCCCCGACATGAAGAATTGTTTTGTCATTAACCCGGAAGGACGAATTCGTTGGGCCACTCGAGAGGTTCCAGCGTGGCGAAGCCGCAAGCGATGAAGGAAAACCACCCACCAACCACGGATTTCGCGGATGACCACGGATTTGATTTCGTCTTGCCTGTCCTCATCCGTGTCGCTTCGTGCCATCCGAGGTCGATCGGATTGAGACGCTGATCAAACTGTGAAAACCAAACTCAGACCGACAATCGTGGGTGCGTTCGTGATCGGAGCCTTTGTGCTTGGGCTGATCGCGATGCTGGCGTTTGGCGGCGTGAGCTTCTTTTCGAAGCCGCAGCGGTTCGTCGTGTTTTTCGACGAGTCGATCCACGGGCTGGATCTCGGCTCGCCGGTGAAGCTGCGCGGCGTGCGGATCGGTCGCGTGGCCGGGCTCAACGTGCGCTATGACGAGGCCACGAATCGTTCGCTCGTGGCGGTCGTGTGCGAGCTGAACCGGGATATGATGACGGACAACCAGGGCGTGCAGATCGACGTGTCGAGTCGCCAGGAGCTGCAGATGCTGGTGGATCGCGGGTTGCGCGCGCAGCTGGGCGTGTTGGGACTCGCGACCGGACTGCTGTTCGTGGAACTGAATTTCGTCGATGCGCACGAGTACCCCGCGCAGGCGACGGCGTTCGAAGCGCGCTACGTGGTGGTGCCGACGATGCCCTCGGCGCTTTCGGAGTATCAGGCGAATCTCACCGAGATCCTGAACGACATGCGCCGGATCGATTTCGCGGGGATTTCGACGGAATTCAAGGGGCTGCTGGTGGACACGCGGAAGCAGCTGACGGGTGTGGACCTCAAGGGGGCGGTGGCGCAGTGGCAGAAAACGGGGGCACAGTTCGAGGCGCTCGCGGCGATGCCGGAGTTCAAGACGACGCTCGCGAACGCCAACCAAGCGATCACGGACCTCCGCGGAGTGCTGGCAAAGGTCGACCAACAGGTGGAGCAGATCGGGCCGGCGAGCCAGGAGCTGACCGCCACGCTCGCGCAGGCGAAGGCGGCGCTGGAAACGTTCAATCACACCGCGCAGACGGCGCAGCGATTCATCGCGGCGCAGGGCGGCCTCGGCGACGAGGCGAGCCGCGCGCTGGAGCAGATCACTTCCGCCGCGGAGGCGGTGCAGCGGCTGGCGGATTTTCTGGAGCGCAATCCGCAGGCGCTCATCTCGGGCAAGAAACGTTGAGCGGAGGACACTCTCATGAATCGGACCGGTCACCTGAAACAGCTGGAGCCAACGCGGATGAGCAGCCTGTGGAAGCCTGCGCTGGCTGGCTCGCTCCTTGTGGGGATGCTGACGGGCTGCTCGCTGCCGGAAGCGCAGCCGGATCTGACGCGGTTCTACGTGCTCACACCGACGCTCGCCGCGGCGGAGATGGCAAAGCCTGCGGAGGCGGCGCCGCGGGTGCTACTGCGCGGGGTGATGGTGCCGGAGTTTTTGCGCGGGAAAATCATGCCGGTGCGGCTCTCGGACACCGAACTGCGGTACATCGATCAGGCGCGCTGGGCGGAGCCGCTCGAGGCAGGTTTGCAGCGAACCCTCAAAGTGGATCTCGAGCGCAGCGGGCGCGTGCGCGTGGTTGGCCGCGGCAGCGAGCCGCACGATTTCGAAATCGCGCTGCAGGTGCGGCAGTGTGAAGGCGTGGTGCCGGGCCGCGTGGCGCGGCTCGCGGCACGGATTGAGGTGTATTCCGGCGACGTCGAAGCGAAGCTGGTCGCGCAGGATGAATTTACGACGGAGATCGCGGGCTGGGATGGCGCGAATCACGCGGAGCTCGCGAAGAAATTGAGCGAGGCGGCGGCGCAGCTCGCGCAGCGCGTCGCCGATCTGCTGCCGGCGAAGTAAGGAATCATCACGCGGTCGGAGCGCGGCGAGCGCCGTGAGGCTCGCGGGCATGACGGCGAAACCGTGACGCGTTCCGCCTTGGCGGAGTGCGCGTGTGGCGGAAGCCGGGAGGCGTTCGAGGCGGGCGAGAAGCGCTCAGGTGTTCCGCTATGATGGCGGAGGAGGCGGGGTCGGCCACCGGAACTCCCCCGCAGGCATTTCCCTGATTCCTCGACTGCGAGCGAACAGCGCGGCGCGACCCGGGTCAGCGGGGCTCGTTGGAATCTCTGCTGTGATGCGCCACTCATGAACTCCTCGGATCGCGAATCCTTCTGTGTGCTGAACTTCTCGCTCACGCGAAACGAGGAGGGGGCGATCACTCAGCGCACGGCCTCATGCGGTACCTTTGCGGAGGTGGAGCGGGCGTTTATCGTCGCACGCGCCGCAGCGGTGCAGGAGATGACCCGTCGGCGGTTGCAAATGTATCCTCCGCGGGTGCTGGAGTTGCTCGACACCGAGTGGGGCTACGATCTGCGCGAAGACTCGCTGGTCGTTTCGCGGTACTGGGTGCACGACCGCGAGCCGCTGGTGCTGCAAGGGTGAGCGCTTCGTAGGGCTGCCGTTTACCGGCAGCCGCGGTCCGGGGGAGACGGGGCGATCCTGGCCGGCGGCGAGCGCCGGCCCTACGAATGCCGAGCCGGCCACAGGCGGCGTGCGAGCCCGGTCACTTTAGCGCCTGCGCGATCCGCTCAAGCGCGGCGACGACGTTGTCGCGCGAGTTGAACGCGCTGATCCGCACGTGGCCTTCGCCGCATTTGCCGAATCCTGCGCCGGGCGTGCACACGACTTGGGCGCGGTTGAGCAACAGGTCGAAGAACTCCCACGAATCGCGGCCGACGTTCACCCAAATGTAGGGCGCGTTGTCGCCGCCGCTGCAGGTGAAACCGAGCTGGAGCATCGCCTTGCGGATGAGCGCGGCGTTCTCAAGGTAGAAGCTCGTGAGCGCCCGTGTCTGCTGACGGCCGGCATCGGTGTAGATCGCGGCGGCGGCGCGCTGGATCGGATAGGCGACACCGTTGAACTTCGTCGTGTGCCGGCGATTCCACATCGCGTGCAGCGAGTGCTCGTGGCCGGCGGCGTCCCAGGCCTTGAGCGACTTCGGGATCACCGTGAAGGCGCAGCGCGTGCCGGTGAACCCGGCGGTCTTGGAAAAGCTGCGGAATTCGATCGCGACCTCGCGCGCGCCGTCGATCTCGTAGATGCTGTGCGGAATCCGGGGATCGCGGATGAACGACTCGTAGGCGGCGTCGAAGAGGATGATCGCGCGGTGTCGGCGGGCGTAGTCCACCCACGCGGCGAGCTGGGCCTTCGTGGCGACGGCGCCTGTCGGATTGTTGGGAAAACAAAGATAAATCAGGTCGCTAGCGGCGGTGGGGATCGCGGGGATGTAGCCGTTGGCGGGCGTGCAATCGAGATAGGTGATCCCCTCGTAGCGGCCGTCGACGTTCGGGCCAGTGCGGCCGGCCATGACGTTGGTGTCGACGTAGACGGGATACACCGGATCCGGGATGGCGAGCCGGAGATCGTGGGCGAAGATTTCCTGGATGTTGCCGCAGTCGCACTTGGCGCCGTCGGACACGAAGATCTCGTCCGGATCGATCGCGCAGCCGCGCGCGGCGAAGTCGTGCTGCGCGATCGCCTCGCGGAGAAACGCGTAGCCCTGCTCCGGACCGTAACCCTTGAAGGTGGCCCGCTGGCCCATCTCATCGCTCGCGGCGTGGAGCGCCTCAACGCACACGGGCGGCAGCGGTTCGGTCACGTCGCCGATGCCGAGCCGGATCACGGGCTGACCGGGATGGGCGGCGGCGAAGGTGTTCACGCGGCGGGCGATGTCGCTGAACAGATAGGAAGCCTTCAGCTTCGTGTAGTTTTCGTTGATGCGGATCATGGGGGAGATGAGTGCGGCGCGCACCGCGGACGATGCGAGAGCCGGGCGGATGCAGGCGGCTGACGGCACGTCACGGGCGCAAAAACTTGAACAAACGAGGCGCAACCGGTTAGTTCAAGCCATCGTTCGGCCTAACCCCGGTGTCCCCCATGCGAAAAATCGAGACTGTGTCGGAAATGCGGTCGTTGGCTGCCGCAACCAAGGCCGCGGGCAAGCCCATCGCACTGGTGGCGACCCAGGGCGCGCTGCATGCGGGGCAGGAGGCCTTGATCAAGGCGGCGGCGGCGAAGGCTGATTTCGTGGTCGTCTCGACCTTTGTGAATCCGCTGCAGTTTCCGCCGAACGAAATCCTGGCTAACTACCCGCGGAGTCCGGAGTCGGACATCGAGCTGTGCGAGCGATGTGGGGCGCACGTGATCTTCGTGCCATCAGCGGACGAAATTTACCCGCGTGGCTACTCCACCTACGTCACGGAAGATGCGACCAGCAGGATGTTGTGCGGGCCCTCGCGCCCCACGCATTTCCGCGGGGTGACGACGCTGATGGCGAAGCTCTTCAACATCGTGCAGCCGGACTTTGCGTTCTTTGGCCAGAAGGCGGTGCAGCGCGCGGCGGTGGTCCGGAAGATGGCGCACGATTTGGGCTTCCTCGTGGAGGTCGTCGTGGTGCCGACGGCGCGCGAGACGGATGGGCTGGCGGCCGGCGTGCGCAACAAGGAGTTCACGGCTTATCAGCGGCAGGACGCCGTGGCGATTCACGCGGCGCTGCAGCGGGCGAAGGAGATGGTCGCGGGCGGCATGCGGAACCCCGACCGGCTGATCGCGGAGGCGACGCACATTCTCAGTCAGAAACGGCGGATTCGCGTGATCTACGTGTCGATTGTGGACAGCGTGACGATGGAGCCCGCACGCGAGGTTATTCCGGACAAGACTATGCTGGCGATCGCCGCCTGGGTCGACGAGATCCGGCTGATCGACAACATCGTGCTGTAGCGGGCATCGCGGCGCCGGTCGATTGAATCGAAGGATGTCCTTCGTTCCTGCCACTGCGTAACAGTTGTCTCGACCGAGGACCGCGTTTGGCCACGATTTGCGCATGAGCGAGATGCTGATGCGAGTTGCTGGTCCGCTACTGATGGCGAGCGCGGGGTTGGCAACGGTCACGCCCTGTCCGGTCGCGTCCGGATCCGAGAGCGTGGAATCTTACGTGTTCACCCGCTACGCGGGGAATCCGAATGATACGCCCTATGGTAGCACGGACGGATTCGGCGATTCGGCGCGTTTCGCCGCTCCGCGAAGCATCGCGGTCGATGCATCGGGCACTCTCTACGTCGCGGATGCGGCAAGCAGCGTGATTCGGAAGATCACGGCGGAAGGTATGGTGACGACATTTGTCGGGACGGCCGGGCAGCGCGGGAGCGCTGATGGCATCGGCGCCGCCGCGCGATTCCAAGGAATTGATGGCCTGGCGATCGATGCCCGCGGAAATCTGTACGCCGTCGACTTCACCGACCATACCGTGCGGAAGATAACGCCGGAAGGAGTGGTCACGACGCTGGCAGGTTCGGCTGGAGACCATGGCACCCAAGTGGGACACGGCGGGGAGGCCCGTTTTGATTCTCCCATGGCAGTCGCGGTGGATCGATGGGACAATCTCTACGTGGGACAGATGGGTGACGGCGCGATCCGCAAGGTTTCGCCCGATGGAAATGTCACGATCCTGGCAGGCGCAGGCAAGGCTGGCAGCGCCGACGGAGACAGCGCCAGCGCGCGATTCAGTGGCAGCGACGGGCTGGCCGTGGATGGGACCGGGAACGTCTACGTGGCGGACCTGTTCAATCACACGATTCGCAAGATTACGCCCGACGGAGTGGTGACGACCCTGGCGGGGGTCGCCCGCGAGAGCGGCTTTGCGGACGGAGCCGGTGCGGCGGCTAGGTTTTACTATCCGCGGGAACTGTCGATCGATGCGTACGGAAACATCCTGGTGGCGGACGAGGGGAACTGCGCCATCCGTAAGGTCAGCCCGTCAGGGGTTGTCTCGACGGTGGCGGGGAAGACCGGGCTGAGCGGCAGCGATGACGGAGTCGATGCAGCTCGTTTCTCCTTGCCGCGGGGTGTGGCCGTGAGCCGGACGGGCGATATCTATGTTGCCGATTCGGGTAATTCGACCGTGCGGCGGATCGCGGTGGGCGGCGCGGTGACGACCTTCGCGGGCCGGCCCGGGGGCCCCGGTTATGCGAACGGGAGCAGTGAGACCGCGCAGTTCTATTTTCCGACCGGAATCGCGATCGATCAGAACCGGAACGTCTTCGTCGCGGATTCCTACAACAACGTGATAAGGAAGATCACGCCTGGCGGCGTGGTGACAACCGTGGCCGGGTTGGGCGGCGTGTTCGGTAGTGCCGAGGGATCCGGAGCGGCCGCTCGTTTCGGGGTTCCCGCCGCGGTCGCGATCGATGCGGCCGCCAATCTCTACGTTGCAAATCGCCAGACTCATGTGATTGCCAAGATCGCGCCTGATGGCGCGGTGACCTTCTTCGCCGGCAGTCCGGGACTGTCAGGTAGCACGGATGGCAATGCGCGGACGGAAGCGCGCTTCAACGGCCCGACCGGGATTGCCGTCGGTCCGTCCGGAACGATCTACGTTGCGGACTTCGACAATCATACGATCCGGCAGATTTCACCGGCGGGAATGGTTTCGACGCTCGCGGGAGCAGCCGGCCAGCCAGGGACGGCTGATGGTACCGGATCAGCGGCGCGTTTCTACGCACCGGCGGCGGTCACCGTGGACCGCGCCGGCATGATTTACGTGGCGGATTCCTGGTCGAGCGCGGTGCGGAAAATCACCCCGGATGGCGTGGTCACTACGGTCGTTCGCCAGCCGTACGACGGCGAGCCAGAGCGACTCTACCTTCCGTTCGGCATTGCTGCGGGTCACGATGGAAGCCTTTACATTGCGGATACGGGAAACAGCACAATTCGCCAGATCAGGCCCGACGGCTCGATGGTCACGATAGGCGGCGGCATGCGGCAGGAGGGCAAGCAAGATGGTCGGGGCGGCGAGGCCCGGTTTCTCAATCCCTACGGGGTGGCGGTGGACGCCGCCGGCCATCTTTACGTGGCGGACTCGGGCAACAACCTCGTTCGGAAAGGCGTGAAGGTGGCGGCGGGCAAACCGGTGTTCACCGCGAGTCCGATGAATGCAACCACGCTCGTGGGTCAGTCGGTTCAGTTTGCTTCGTCGGTTTCGCAAAGCGGGGGCGCGATCCTTCAGTGGCGCTGCAACGGACGCGATCTCGTGGGTGAAACTGCTGCGGTGCTGGCGGTGGCCAATGTGGGCCTGAACGATGTCGGCCTCTATTCCATCACCGCAACACAAGGGCTGGAGATCACAAGCACCGAAGGGGCGGTGCTCGGAATCGCTTCGTCGTCGAAGGTGACGGGCGCGGGGAGCGAGTTGCAGGCCGACATCCGACATCCGAATGGGAACGTGTTTGACCAAGTGCTGCTGACAGGGGAGGCGGAAGCGATCACCGCTGACTACGCGCTCAATCAGATCACCCGGACCTCGTTCGTCGATGTGGACGGCGACATCGTGCAAGTGGAGTTCAGCGGACCGGGGACGCTGTCGCTGGTGCTTGATGCGTCATCGGGGCCCGCTCGGGCAGAGAAGTATAATCAGGACAGCGTGAGCTACATGAAAGGCCACGCGGGGATCGTGATCGCCGGCGCGACGGAGCAGACGAACGTGTCCGTGTTCAGCGTGGGCAAGGCGACGGCCGTCAACCAGGCGCTGTTCAAGGAAGGGGAGAGTTACGATGGCATCGCCGACCTCGCCTTCATCGCGATCCTGTCGAGCGATGGGAAGTTCGGCGGGATCCGGGCAGCGAATGCCACCTTCTTCGCCGACAAGGGCCACACCGGCATCTACGCGCCGGGGGTGGACTTCTCGGGGCCGGTTTTTGTCGGCGATGTGAGTGCCTTCGACCAAGCCAAACCAGTGTTGGTGCTCGGCTCGGCCGCGGATGTGCGGATTACGGGTGGCGATCTTCTGCAGGACAACAATCAGCCCGTCCAAGTGAGCGGGATCACACAGCTGCAGTTCCGCGATGGTTCCGACTCGCATGGCAACGCGTTGCCGGCACAGAAGAACAAGGCGGTGCTGACCGAAGACGGCATCGACGTGACGGCGCAGATCGTCATCGGGCCTTGACCGACATGGACCCGTGCGAGGCGAGGCCGGCGTGCTTGTCCGCGTCGGGTTTCGAGGCTAGATTTGGGAACTCGTTCCGTAGAGGGGATTGCTATGAAAGTAGTGACGATATCACGACCAGCTGAGGTGCGGGGCGGTCTGCGGCGACGCGGCGGTTTCGCGGGGGGGCTCCTCGTGGTGGCGGCGCTGTGGCTCTCGCCGGCGTGGGCGGCTGACGCTTGGGCGCCTGGGGCGGGCTGGACGCTCGTGTGGGCCGACGAGTTCGACGGCACGGCGATCGATACCGATAATTGGACCTACGATCTTGGCGCCGGCGGCTGGGGCAATAACGAGAAGGAAACCTACACGAAGGAGAATGCCTTTCTCGAGAATGGCACGCTGGTCATCGAGGCGCGGAAAAATCCCGATGGCTCCTACACCTCGTCGCGGCTCAAAGGGCAGGGGCGGCGTTCGTGGAAATACGGTAAGGTTGCTGCGCGCATCCGGCTGCCACAGGGTCAGGGAATCTGGCCGGCATTCTGGATGCTCGGCGACACGATCAGCTCTGTCGGGTGGCCGCGCTGCGGCGAGATCGATATCATGGAAATGATCGGTGGCGGCGAGAACCGCGACGATACGATCTACGGCACGCTGCACTGGGAGGCGAACGGCACGCACGCCTCCTACGGCAGCGGGGCGCGGGAGCTGCCCGACCCGCAGTTTCTATACGAGGACTACCACGTGTTCGAAATCGAGTGGAGCGAACACGAGGTGATCTGGAAGCGCGACGCGGTGGAGTATTTCCGGACGAGCGTGGACACGACCTTGTGGCCGACGATGGCCGAGTTCCATGCGCCGTTCTTCATCCTCCTCAACCTCGCAGTCGGCGGAAACTGGCCCGGCAATCCGGATGCGACGACGGTGTTCCCGCAACGAATGGCGGTCGACTGGGTGCGGGTTTACCAGACGGGAGAACGGCCGCCGACGGTAATCACTGCGCCTGCCAGCCAGACCGTGGCGGCGGGCAGCGGTGTCACGCTCGCGGTGACGGCGGGCGGCACGGCTCCGGCGGCCTATCACTGGCGGCAGGCGGGGCGGGAGCGAGCCGTCACCGCAGAGCCGCAGTTGACCATTGCGGCGCTGGGCGCCGCCGATGCCGGAGACTACGATGTCGTGGTGGAGAACGCGCTTGGCACCGCCACGAGCCGGGTGGCGCTCGTCGGGATCACCTCAACGGGCAAAGTGCTCGGGACGGGCCAGGAACTGACGCCGGTGGATATTCGGCATCCGAACGGGAACGTGTTCGATCAGGTGCTGCTGACCGGAGCGGCGGAGGCGATCACGGCGGATGCGGGCCAGGTGACGCGGACGTCGTTCATCGACACCGATGGCGACATCGTGCAGGTGGAGTTCAGCGGGCCGGGCACGCTCTCGCTGGTGCTCGACGCGCCAACCGGACCGGCAAAGGCCGAGAAATACAACCAGGACAACGTCAGCTACATGAAAGGACACGCCGGAATCGTGATCGCCGGCGCGACGGAGCAGACGAACGTGTCCGTGTTCAGCGTGGGCAAGGCGACGGCGGTGAACCAGACGCTGTTCAAGGACGGGGTGAGCTATGATGGGGTTGCGGATCTGGCGTTCATCGCGATTCTTTCGAGCGACGGAAAGTTCGGTGGGATTCGAGCGGCGAATGCCACCTTCTTCACCGACAAGGGTCACACCGGCATCTACGCGCCGGGAGTGGAGTTCACCGGCCCCGTATTCGTCGGCGACGTGAGTGCGTATGATCACGCCAAACCGGTGCTGGTGCTCGGGTCGGCCGCGGATGTGCGCGTTGCGGGCGGCGATTTCTTTCAGGACAACGGAGAATCCGTGCAGGTGAGTGGAGTCTCTCAGCTCAAGTTTACGGCGGGTTCGGACTCGCATGGCCGCGAACTGGCCGCGCAGCGAAACCGCGCGGTATTGATGCAGGACGGACAGGACGTGACCGCGCGCGTGGTGGTAAATCCCTGAACCCGCGCCGGCGGTAACAAGTCTCAGGATTTCCCTGAGAACCGTACAGTAATGCGCCTGATGGTTAACACCAGGGGAAGGCCCGGTGCGGGCCGGAACCGGAGTTGCTGGGCTCGGTCGAGGCCGGCGCGCGAACAAAACCGCGCGATCCGAACCCATGCAGAACTCCACCCGACGTTTTCCTCTCCTCTCCCCCCGGCCCTTGCCCCGCCGCGTTGTCCCCTTTGCGTTCGCCAGCTTTCTCGCGCTCACCACGTGGACCGTCCAAGCGGCGCCCTCGGCTCCGGTGATCGGCAGCTACACGGCAGCTGTAGTCAAACCGGCCGGCGGCAACGCCACGCTGACCGTCTCGGCGTCGGGCGATCCGACGCCCAAGTATCAATGGCTCCGCGTGGGGACCATGATCTCCGGCGCGACGGCCTCCACGCTGACCGTCTCGGGACTCGAGCCCGGGGATACGGGGCTCTACTCGGCGGTGGCGTCGAACACCGAAGGCTCCGCCTCGATCGTTTCGATTGTCGGGCTGTCCACCGACCGCAAGGTCATTGGCTCCGGCACGGAGCTGACGCCGGTCGATATTCACCATCCCAACGGCAACATCTTCGACCAGGTGCTGGTGACCGGAGCGAGTGAGTCCATCACCGCCGATGCCGGGCAGATTACGCGTACATCCTACATCGATATCGATGGCGACATCGTGCAGGTGGAATTCAGCGGGCCGGGAACGTTGTCACTGGTGCTGGCCTCCCCGACCGGGCCCGCCGTGGCGGAAAAATACAATCAACCGACGGTGAACTACATGAAAGGCCATGCCGGCATCGTCATCGCTGGCGCAACCGAGAATACACACGTGTCGGTATTCACCGTCGGTCGCGCGACCGCCTTCGATCCCAATGGCGGCTACGACATCACGAAGCCGATCAGCGCCACCAACAATCCCGACAACAACCACAGTCCGCTCTTCGATGGACACAGCACGACCACTTACGATGGCGTCGCGGATCTGGCGTTCATCGCGATCATGAGCTCGAACCAGAAGTTCGGAAGTCTCCGCGCGGCGAATGTGAGTTTCTTTGCCTCCAAGGGGCATACGGGAATCTACGCCCGCGGAGTGACATTCACGGGGCCCGTGCGCGTCGGAGATATTTCCGCATTCGACGCCGCGGAGCCGGTGCTGTATCTCGGCTCCGCCGCGGACGTGAGCATCACGGGCGGCGATCTCTACCAGGACAACGGAAAGCCGGTGCAGGTGAACGGCATGGACCAGCTGAAGTTTGTCGCCGGCACGGATTCCCACGGGCATGCAATCGCCGCGAAGCAGAACCGCGCCGTGTTGATGCAGAACGGTCAGAACGTGACGTCGAAGATCGTGGTTAATCCGTAAGGCGGGACGAAACTCTTCGCTGGCGCTGGGGTGCGGCGGCTGTTTCGGTGCGGGGGTGAGTTGCCTCTTTTCTCGCATTGCCATCGTTGGCGCTGGCGCGATCGGCACGTACTACGGCGTGCGGTTGGGGCGTGCCGGCGCGGACGTGCGGTTTCTGCTGCGGAGTGATCTCGATGCGGTCCGCCGGCGCGGCGCTATGGCGATCCACGAAAATGGCGCGACGCTCGAGCTGCGGACACCTGCGGTGTTTGTGCGCACCGAGGAGATCGGAGCGGTCGACCTCGTGATCGTCACCTTGAAGACCACGGCCAACGATCGGCTGGCGCAATTGCTCCCGCCGCTGATCGGACCGGACACGGTGGTGCTCACGCTGCAGAACGGACTGGGATCCGATGAGCTGATCGCGTCGCTGGTCGGCGCAGAGCGCGTGCTGGGCGGGCTGGCGTTCATCGCGTCGACGCGGACCGCACCGGGTGAAGTAACGTGTTATCATCCGGGTTCGATTACGCTGGGCGAGTTCAGCGGCGCGCCGCGGGAACGCACGCGGATGCTCGCGGCGCAATTCAGTGCGGCGGGCGTGACGATCAAGCTCGCGGACAACCTGCTCGCGGCGCGTTGGCACAAGCTGGTCTGGAACGTTCCCTTCAACGGGCTCGCCGTCGCCGCGGGAGGAATCACCACCGACCGGATCTGCGCGGATCCGCGTCTGGCGGCGCGCGTCCGCGCGCTGATGCGCGAAGTGCAGCACGCGGCGGCGGCCTTCGGCATCACGATTGCGGACGAGTTTCTGCAACAGCAGTTCGACGTGACACCGCCGATGGACGCTTACCGGCCGTCGAGCCTGGTCGATTTTCTGGCCGGTCGCGAAGTGGAGATCGAGGCAATCTGGGGCGAGCCGTTGCGGCGCGCGCAGGCCGCCGGAGCGGACGTGCCGGAGCTGGCGAAGCTCTACGACGAATTGCGCACGGTGCCCCGCCGTTCGTCCGCGAATTAGCCCGCTGGGCACGGAGAGTTTGCGCTCGCCGCCGTGTTCCGCACCGTGGCCGGATGCATTTTCGAACCTCGACGGCGTGGGCCGTCATGCTCTGTGTTGCCACCGTCGGCTGGGCCGGCATCGATCCGCAGAATTTCGATCACAGCGTAAAACCGCAGGACGACTTTGACCAGTTTGCCAACGGCGGCTGGAAGAAGGCAAATCCGGTGCCGGCGGCCTACAGCACATGGGGAGCCTTTCACGAGTTGGAGGAGCGCAACCAGCAGGCGGTGCGCGCCATTCTCGAGCGCGTGGCCCAACACCCGGACGCGCAAGGCATCGAGCGACAGGTCGGCGATTTTTATGCGAGCGCGATGGACGAGGCGGGCATCGAGGCCGCGGGCATCACGCCGTTGAAGCCTGAACTCGCGCGGTTGGCGGCAATTGAGTCCAAGGCAGAGGTGCAGGCGGCGGTCGCGCGGCTGCATCGCTGGCGGATCTGGGCGGGGTTCCAGTTCACTTCCGAGCAGGATCCGAAGAACACCGCGATGATGATCGCGTACGGCTGGCAGGCGGGGCTGGGCCTGCCGGATCGCGACTACTACCTGCGGGACGACGAGAAATCGCAGACGCTGCGCACGCAGTACGTCGCGCACGTGGCGCGGATGCTCGAGCTGGCCGGCGCCGAGCCGGCGGCGGCGCAGGCCGACGCGGTGGCGGTGATGCAACTCGAGACGGCGCTCGCGAAAGGTTCAAAGACCAACGTCGAACTGCGCGATCCGGTGGCGAACTTCCACAAGCTCTCTCCGGTCCAGCTGCAGGAGCTGACACCGCATTTCGATTGGGCGCGCTACTGGCCCGCGCTGGGGATCGCCGAGCCCGAGGTGGTCGACGTGGGTCAGCCGGAGTTCATGCAGGCCTTCGATGCGCAGCTGGCATCCACGCCCGCGAGCACGTGGCGCACTTATCTGCGCTGGCACCTGCTGAACGCGACGGCGCCGTATCTCAGCGCTGCGTTCGTGAACGAGCAGTTCGATTTCTACGGTCGGAAGCTGAAGGGCACGCCGGAATTGCTCGAGCGTTGGAAGCGCGCCTACGAGGCCGTCGACGAATCGATCGGCGAGGCGCTGGGGCAGCTTTATGTGGCGGAGTATTTCCCCCCGGAATCGAAGCAACGGATGCTCGTGCTGGTGGAGAATCTTCGCACCGCGCTGGGCGAACGGCTGCGCGCGCTGTCGTGGATGGACGAGTCGACGAAGGCGCAGGCGCTCGCGAAACTCGCGGCGTTCGGCGTCAAGATTGGTTATCCGGACAAATGGATCGACTACGGCAAGCTGCAGGTCGACCGCGGTCCCTACGTGCTGAACGTGCTGCGCGCGCGCGAATTCAACGCCGCGCGTGAACTCGCCAAGATCGGTCGGCCGGTGGATCGCACGGAGTGGGGCATGACGCCGCCGACGGTGAACGCCTACTACAATCCGACGATGAACGAGATCGTTTTTCCCGCGGGCATCCTGCAGCCGCCGTTCTTTGACGCGCAGGCGGACGATGCGGTGAACTACGGCGCGATCGGCGCGGTGATCGGACACGAGATGACGCACGGGTTTGACGATCAGGGACGGCAATACGCTGCGGACGGCAGCCTGACCGACTGGTGGACGCCGGAGAGCGCGCAGCGTTTCAACGAGCGCGCGGCGGTGATCGTGAAACAGTACGCGGCTTACGTGGCGCTCGACGATCTGCACCTGAACGGCGAGCTGACGCAGGGCGAGAACATCGCGGACCTCGGCGGATTGACGATCGCGTATGCGGCGCTGCAAAAGGCGTTGGACGGAAGACCGGGCGATCCGATCGACGGATTCACGCCTGAGCAGCGGTTTTTCCTGAGCTGGGCGACGGCGTGGCACCAGAACATCCGGCCGGAGGCGCTGCGGCTGCGCGTGCACACGGACGTGCATTCGCCGGCGCATTTCCGCGTCAACGGTCCGCTGGCGAACCTCGAGGAGTTTGCGACGGCATTTGCGATTCCGGAGGGCACGCCGATGCGGCGGCCGGCCAGCGAGCGCGTGATCATCTGGTAAAACGCTAGCCAGACGAATCCCGGCGCGGGGTTTTGGGTCGACGCAAAGAGTGTGCGGAGTAGTTCAATCTACGCGCCATGATGCCAACAACGATCGGTCGATTCCGTCCCGCCGCCGCATGCATCGGGCGGGGACTCTGGCTGCTGCTGACCCTCGCGGGAGCACTGATCGGCGCCCCGCTTTTCGGCACGACCGTCCAGCCGCCGACCTTCAACGCACTCGTCACCGACGCGGATTACGTCGTGCGGGGAGTCGTGCAGTCGGTAACCACCGCAAAGAAGAGCACCGCTCGCGGCTTCACGATCGTCACTCGCGTGGAGTTCAAGGTACTCGAGCCCGTGACTGGCGTGGCGCCGGACGCCCTGGTGCTCGAGCTCTGGGGCGGACGGGTCGGCAAGGAAGCCCTGCTGGTGGAGGGTGTGCCGCAGTTCCAGGTCGGCGGCGAAGAGATCCTGTTTGTGCAGGGCAACGGCCGCTCGGTGTGCCCGCTCGTCGGGATGATGCACGGGCGTTACGCCGTCCGCACGGACGCGACGAGCGGCCGCCGCTATGTAGCCCGCGATAACGGCGAGCCGGTGAGCAGCATCGCGGACGTGAGCAGGCCGCTCGCCGAGCGGCTCTTCGACGAAGCGGCGCGGCGGCTCGCCGTGCAGTCGGCGCTTGGTCCGGCGGAGTTCGTTCAAAAGATCAAGGTGGTCGCGGAGGGCGCCAACCGTGAACGCTAACGTGTTCGCGCGGTGGTTGCGTCGGCTCGTTTTGCTGGCCGTCGCCGGCGTGACGGTGGCGTCGGCGTTTGTGCTCTACTACGACGACAGCGATCTCTACCTGATTAAATGGTATCGCACGCCCGTGGTGATGCATGTCGCTTTGCCGACCACGGCGACGCTCAGCGACGGCAGCAGCCTGTTGAGCAGCGTTGGAGTCGCGATGCAGACGTGGAACGCGCAGCTGGGCGCGGTTCAATTCAGCGCCGGCGCGGCGCAGACGCCCGCCTACACGCTCGGCAATGAGATCAATGAAATCGCCATCGACAAAGATGTGGACGGACAGGCGTTCTCATCCGGCACGCTCGCGCTGACGATGATCTACTCCTATGGGAACGATTTTGCCGAGACCGACATCGTGTTCAACAACGCCTATACGTGGGATTCCTATCGCGGCGCAGTGCGCGCGGATCGGCAGGACATTCGCCGCGTCGCGGTCCACGAACTCGGCCACGTGCTGGGACTGAACCATCCGGACCAAGCCAACCCGCGGCAGAACGTCACGGCGATCATGAACAGTCACGTGAGCTCGATCGAAGCGCCGCAGTCGGATGACGTGGCCGGGGTGCGCACGCTCTACGGCACGCCCGGCGTGACGCCGGTCAATGATCGTTTCGGCGAGGCTACGGTGATCATCCTGACCAACGGGCAGCGCAGCATGACCGGCAGCAACATCGGCGCTTCGCGTGAAAGTGGCGAACCGGGTCACGCCGGGGCGACGGGTATCCACTCGGTGTGGTGGAACTGGACCGCGCCGAGCAATGGAACGCTCGTGGCTGACACCTTCGGCAGCAATTTCGACACGGTGCTGGCGGTCTACACCGGAACCAGCGTGACCGCGCTCACGCCGGTGGCCGCCAACGACGACGAGGAAAGTCCGGAGCAGAACTCGACGCCGCAACGGAAGCGAACGAGCAAGATCACGACGGCCGTGACTGGCGGCACGATCTACCGCATTGCCGTCGACGGATGGGGCGACAACGACAACAGCATTCCCGACGGCTACACCGGCGCGATCACGTTGAATCTTCGGTTCAGCGCCACGAGTGAAACTGCTCCCGTGATCACCACCCAGCCGGGCAGCGGGTCGATCGCGGCCGGGGGCGCTCTCAGTCTCTCCGTCGCGGCGACGAGCGAGCCGGCTCCCACTTACCAATGGCAGCGCAATGGCGTCGACGTCGCGGGTGGGACAGGAGCGACGCTGTTGTTGAACAATGTGCAGCCGGCCGACGCGGGACTTTACGTGGCGGTGGCCAAGAACGGCACGCTCTCGACGGCGAGCAGGGCGGCGATTGTCGGCGTAACCACCGCGGCGAAGGTGATCGGGACCGGGGAGGTGGTGGGCAGCGACATCCTTCATTCGAATGGGAACGTATTCGATCAGGTGTTGGTGACCGGGGCGGCGGAGGCGATCACGGCGGATTGGAATCTCAATCAGATCACGCGGACGTCGTACATCGATATCGACGGCGACATCGTGCAGGTGGAGTTCAGCGGGCCGGGGACGCTGTCGCTGGTGCTTGATGCGGCGACGGCACCGGCGTTGGCCGAGAAATACAATCAACCGGGCGTGCTGTATGTGACCGGCCACGCGGGGATCGTCATCACGGGTGCAACCGAGAACACGAACGTGACGGTGTTCACCGTCGGGACCGGCACGGCCGTGAACCAGGCGTTGTTCAAGACAGGCGTCAGCTATGATGGGCTGGCGGATATCGCCTTCATCGCGATCTCGAGTACGAACGGAAAATTCGGCGGATTGCGCGCGGCGAACACGACATTCTTCGCGCAGCGCGGGCATACGGGGGTTTATGCACCAGGCGTGGAGTTCACCGGGCCGGTCTATGTCGGCGACGTGAGCGCGTATGACGAGGCACAGCCGGTATTGGTGCTGGGCTCGGCGTCCGACGTGCGGGTCACCGGCGGCGACATGCTGCAGGCCAACGGTCGGCCCGTGCAGGTGAGCGGGATCGCGCAGCTACGGTTCACCCCTGGCAGTGACTCGCACGGGCACACGTTGTCGGCGCAGGCCAATCGTGCCGTCTATCAGGAGGGCGGCGTCGACGTCACGGCGCGGATCGTGGTGAATCCGTAGCGAACAACGTTCTCGTGGCCCGCGCGCGCAGCGGGATGACCGAGAACTCTCCAACCCCCGCCGCTCACGCGCCGGCCACGTAGAATCCGGTCGTGCTCACGCGGCCAGCACGCCGGTGACGATCAGCAACGCGATCAGGATGCCCATCAGACTTTCGCCGGCGATCAGGCCCGAGGCGACCGGCACGACGGTTTTCTCCGCCGTGACGGGGAATTTTCGCCGCATCCATTCTGCCGCGGCGGCGCCGAGAAACATCGCGATCGCGTTGCTGCCGGGAATCACCATCGCGATCCCGAGTCCGGCGGGCGAGGGGAGTACCGTCCGCAGCCGGCGCGGTGCGAATTTTTCCATCAGCGCCAACGCCGTGCCCAGCGCGAGGCCGACGAGAATCGCGGTCTTGGCGGTCGAATGCAGCGCGCCGATGCCACCCGAAAACGCCTTCGACACGCCGGCCCACACGACACAGGACGGCGCCGGCCACGCTTCACCGCCGAGCACGCTGGGATCGGGCAGGATCAGGTTGAAGGCGGGCACCACAATCGCGGCGCCGGCGAGCACGCCGAACAGCTGCGCGTAGAATTGGTGGCGCGGTTTCGCGCCGAGCAGCCAGCCCGTCTTCAGCGTGGTAAGAAGATCGGCCGCGTGCAGTCCGACCCCGCCGGTGACGTTCGCCGACATGATGTTGCCCGAGAGATTGCCCGGCGTGATCACGCCGTAGATCAACTGCGTCACGGGTCCCAGTGCCTTGGTCGGCGTCACGTCCGTCTCGCCGGTGACGCGCGCGGCCACGAAGCCCATCACCACTGCGAGTGGGACGGCGATCACGCCGGCCCAGACCGGGATCTGGAACAACCAGACCATGAGCGCTACGACGAACGGCCCGAGCACGATGAATCCCGTGGGAAACCACCACTCCGGACACTCGACGGCCGAGATGCCCGAGGCGGCTGGCGCCTGGCGGCGCCGGAAGATCTGCGTGAGTCCGGTGAACGATCGCGCGATGCTCTTGTAATCGAGCGCAAACGAGGTGAGCCCCGACGCGACCAGAATTGCCGCGCCCGGCCAGAGCGTCCACGCCACGATGGCTTTGTAGCTCACGCTGTCGATGATGCCGCGGCTCAGCAGCGACGGCGCGAGGACGGCGTACGTCAGCAGTCCGCCAAGCAACAGCGACCAGCCGGTACGGAAACTCATCAGCGCGCCACCACCAATCAGCACCACTTCGGCTTTGAGCGACAACGTCCATTCCGCCAGCGAGCGGCCGGCGAGGGTGAGCGGCAGCCCGAGGGTGGTCGGGATCCAATGCCACGCATCGCGGAACCACGTGAGCACCGCCGCGCCGACTGCGGACCAGCCGAGCCATGCGGCCTTGCTGGCGCCCGCGCCCGCCGCGGCGTCGTGGATCGAGCGGATGGTTTCGGCCGTGGCCGTGCCGGTGGGAAACGCGAGGCCCTCCTGATTGATCAACTGCCGCTTGATCGGGATGGCGGCGAAAACGCCGAGCGCGGCAATCAATCCGAACCACGCGACCATCGGCAGCGGCTCGGGTCGGAACGTGGTGACCATCAGCAGCGCACCGAATGCCGCCATGTTGCCGCCGCCGGTCATGTAGCCCGCGCCGGAGGCCACCGTGGTCAGCGCGTTGTTTTCGAGCACGCCGAGCGGCTTTTTCACGATGCGCGCGGCCTGCAGCGCCTGAAACGCGCCGAACGCGAGGATGCACGCCGTGAGCGTGACGCCCATGCTCCAGCCGGTTTTGAAGAACACATACAGGTTCGACAGGCACATCGCGGCGCCGATCAGCATGCCCACGACGACCGCGCGCACCGTGAGGTTCGGCTCGGAGGGCCGATAGGTCGCGGCCAGCCAGGCGGTTTCGCGCTCGGATTGTGTGCTGGGTTCGGCGGTGGCGGGGCGGACAAACTCGGCGGACATGAGGGGTAAATCGAGAGGGCGCTGCGAGCGCGAGCGCATGCGCAACGAAAGGCGAATCGCGCAGCGTCACCACACAAAAACGCGCGGTCCGAGGAAGTTTCCGTCGGTCGCGGCATGACCGCCGCGCGGCGACCCCTGATCTACAGTTAGCGCCGACGGAAAGCTGCGCGGCGTACCACGGACACTCAACGTGCAGCCGCAAACGGGAAAACGCGCGGGACCACCCCCGACTCGGTCGCGCGCGTCGCGCCCGCGCTGCCATTCAAGCGGCGGTCAGGGCGTCCGAATGCTTCACCGGACGAGTTCGTGGCACCTCAGTCCGCAGCTCACGGTCCTTAGCGCACCATTCAACAGTTCATGCAAACCTTCCGACAGATCCTGTTTTCGCTGCTCCTCGGCGCCGCTCCGACGCTGGTGCCCGCTGCGACGACGCTGCCCACCGCTCCGCTGGCCAACGGACACGTGAAGTTCCTCGGGAGCGTCTACAGCGGCCCGCAGGCACCTAATCTCACCTCCTACTTCAATCAGGTGACGCCGGAGAATGCGGGCAAATGGGGCAGCGTCGAAGGCACGCGGGACGTGATGAACTGGACCGAACTGGACGCGGCCTACGCGCTGGCGAAGGCCAACCATATCCCCTTCCGTTTTCACGTGCTCGTGTGGGGCAACCAGCAGCCCATCTGGATCGCGAACCTGCCGCCTGCGGAGCAACTCGAAGAGATCGAGGAGTGGTTTCAAGCGGTGGCCGCGCGCTACCCGGCGATCGACTACCTTGAGGTCGTCAACGAGCCGATCAACGATCCACCGGATGGCATCGACAACACGCCCTCGAACGTGCCCGCCGACGGCAACTACATGAACGCGCTCGGCGGCAGCGGCACCACCGGATGGGACTGGGTGCTGACGGCGTTTCGGATGGCGAAGCGGATTTTCCCGCCGACCACCCAGCTGATGCTGAACGAATACAGCATCACCAACGACACGACGCGAATGAACCGCTACATTCAGATCGTGAACCTGCTCAAGGCGGAGAACCTGATCGATGCGGTCGGCGTCCAGGCGCATTATTTCTCGACCCGGTCGTATTCCGGCAACCTGCCTGGCACATCGGCGCAGACGAAAGCGAATCTGGATCTGCTGGCCGCTACGGGCGTGCCAATCATGGTGACCGAGATGGACGTCGACGGCGGGGCGTCGACGAGTGCGCTCGATGACGCGACGCAGCTGAGTGAATATCAGCGGATCTTCCCGATTTTTTGGCAGCATCCGTCGGTGATCGGGATCACGCTCTGGGGGTATCGAACCGGCATGTGGCGAGCGACGGCTTACATCGTGAACAGCGACGGTTCGGAACGGCCGGCGATGGAGTGGTTGCGGGAGTACCTGACCACCGGCGCGCCCGCGGTGGCGACGCAGCCGGCGAGTCAGACGGTGGCGCTCGGCGGAAGTGTTTCCCTGACGATGGCGGCGACCGGCACGCCAGCGCCGACGCTTTCATGGCAGCGTAACGGCAGCACCGTGGCCGGGGCGACCGCCGCCACGCTGACTCTGCCAAATGTTCAGCCGGCCGACACCGGGATCTACACGGGCATCGCGCTCGGCGGCACCGCGGGCACGGCCGCGGCCATCAGCACCCCGGTGATCGTCGGCATCTCCACGGAGCAGCAAGTGGTCGGTGCCGGCGAACAGGTAGGCGATCACGTGCCGCACCCGAACGGAAACTTCTACGACCAGGTGTTGCTGACCGGCGTCGCCGAGGCGATCAAGGCCGATCCGGACAACGGCGAGATTACCCGTACATCGTTCATCGATGCCGACGGTGACATCGTGCAGGTGGAGTTTGGCGGACCGGGCACGCTTTCGCTCGTACTCGCGAACGCGGGTGATCGCGCTGCACCGGAGAAATACAACCAATCGAACGTGCTCTACATGAAGGGGCACGCCGGGATCGTGATCACCGGCGCGAACGAAAACACGAATGTGACGGTGTTCACCGTCGGCCGGGCGACGGCCTACGATCGCACGGGCCAATACAACATCCTCAAATCGCCGAACACCACGGACAACAATCCGGCCAACAACGGCAGCCCGTTGTTCGTCGGCCACGAGAACACCGTTTACGATGGCATCGCGGATCTCGCGTTCATCGCGATCTCGAGCACGAACGGCCGGTTCGGCGGAATTCGTGCGGCCAACGCCAACTTCTATGCCGCGCAAGGTTTCACCGGGATCTACGCGCCGGGCGTGGAGTTTACCGGGCCGGTTTTCTTCGGTGACATCATGGCTTACGACAAAGCCAAGCCCGTGCTTCTGCTCGGCTCCGCGAGTGACGTGCGAGTGACTGGTGGAAACATGGAACAGATCAATGCCCAGCCGGTACAGGTGAGCGGCGTCACGCAGTTGCAGTTCAAGCCCGGCAGCGACTCGCACGGCAACACCTTGCCGGCGCAGACGAACCGCGGCACCTATCGGCAGGACGGGGTCGATGTCACCACTCAGATCGTGGTGAATCCGTCGAACTGAGCCGTGGCGTTTTAATCATCCCGCTCCTCACGGAGCGGGCCACCAACATCCCGCTGCCCTTGCGTGTGTGCGCAGGGGTGCGGACATCGCGATGCTGCGACGCTGCTCACGGGCGAGACGCCCGTGCCACTTGTGTCCATTCCCGTATTGAGTTGCGCACGCGGGGCTGGATAGTTCCGGCCATTCTTATGTCTTCCCCTTCCTCTCCCCGCTTCGAGCCGTTCATTGCGCCCGAGACGCAGATGCGCGAGTTCACCCTGCGCGCGGTACTCACGGGCGCGATTCTGGGCATCGTGTTCGGCGCGTCCTCGCTCTACCTGGTCCTCAAGGTCGGACTCACGGTCAGCGCGTCCATTCCGGTGGCCGTGATCTCGCTCGCGCTGTTCCGCGGACTTTCGAAGGTGGGCGTGCGCGACTCCACGATTTTGGAGAACAACATCACGCAGACCGCCGGTTCCGCCGGCGAGTCGCTGGCGTTCGGCATCGGCGCAACCATGCCGGCGATCATGATCCTCGGGTTCGAACTCGAGCTGATGCGCGTGATGCTGGTCGCGGTCCTTGGCGGACTGCTGGGAATCTTGATGATGATCCCGCTGCGGCGCGCGCTGATCGTCAAGGAGCACGGCGTGTTGAAATACCCCGAGGGGACGGCGTGTGCGGCGGTCCTCAAGGCCGGCGCCAACTCCGACGATCGCGCCGCCGCCTCATCCGCCGCGCAGGCGGACATCCGCGCTGCCGCGGCCGCCGGTTTGGGCGCATCGCCGGGCGCGAAGATCATCTTTACCGGTTTCGGCATCGGCCTGCTGTACAAGACGCTCAATGCGGCGCTGAAGGGCTGGAAGGAAGTGCCGGGCAAGATCTTTGGCGCGCCCTTCAACGGCGGATCCGTCAGTGCGGAAATTTCGCCCGAGCTGCTGGGCGTGGGCTACATCATCGGCCCGCGCGTGGCCGCGATCATGTGCGCCGGCGGCGCGCTGTCGTATCTGGTGCTGATCCCGCTGATCCACTTTTTCGGCGATGGACTCAGCGAGCCGCTGCTGCCGGGCACCATGCCCATCCGCGAAATGCTGCCGAACCAGGTGCGCGCCGCGTACATTCTCTACATCGGTGCGGGCGCCGTGACGGCGGGCGGCATCATCAGCCTGATCCGCGCGCTGCCGACGATCCTTCACAGCGTGAAAGCCGGGCTCGGCGACATTGGCATCGGCTCGGGCGCTGCCGCCGCGGCGGCCGGCGGGCCTCCGCGCACGGATCGCGACCTTTCGTTGAAGTTCGTCGGCGGTGGCATCGTAGTCCTCCTCACCGCGATCATCCTGGCGCAGCCGCTGCACATGAACCTGCTCGGTGCGTTGCTGATCCTGGCGTTCGGTTTTCTTTTCGTGACGGTCTCCTCCCGGCTGACCGGTGAAATCGGTTCCTCCTCCAATCCGATCTCCGGCATGACGGTGGCGACGCTGCTCTTCGTCTGCCTGATCTTCCTCATCGTGGGCTGGAACGGCGGGACGTATTACGTGACGGCGCTCTCCGTCGGCGCGATCGTGTGCATCGCCTCGTCGAACGGCGGGACGACCTCGCAGGATCTGAAGACCGGCTTTCTGCTTGGCGCGACGCCGCGCTACCAGCAGCTCGCGATCCTTGCCGGTGCCCTGTTTTCGGCGGTGTTGCTCGGGCCTATTCTGCTCCGCTTGAACAGCGATGCGACGGTCTACGTGCCGATTGCACAGGTGGCCCCGGCCGGCTTGCATGCGAGCGCCGGTCAGCTCGATCCCGGTCGCCGCGAGGCGGTGCGCGGACCGCAGGCACGCGACGACTCCGCCACCTATTCGGTCTGGCACAAGACTGACACCGTGGGCGCCCCGGCCGGAAAATATCTCGTCAACGACCAGGGCGACGCGGTGTGGCTGGTCGACCCGGGCATCAACGGCGTCTACAGCGAACGGCCGGACGGCTCGCAAGTCCGCAAGTTTGCCGCGCCGCAGGCGATGCTGATGTCGTACATCATCAAGGGCATTCTCGACCAGAAACTGCCCTGGGCATTGGTGCTGCTCGGGTTCTTCATCGCGATCACGCTGCAGATGTCGTTCGTGCCGGCGCTGGCCTTTGCCGTCGGCGTGTACCTGCCGCTATCGTCGTCGTCGCCGATCTTCATTGGCGGCCTGATTCGCTGGCTGGTGGATCGCAAGCTGCGGCAGCGCGAGTCGCACGCGAAACTCACGCCCGAGCAGTTTGCCGAGGAGAGCGACAAGAGCCCGGGCGTGCTGCTCGCCTCCGGCTACATCGCGGGCGGCGCGATCGCAGGCATCGTGATTGCGTTCATGGCTGCCGCGCTGAGCGACATCGACAAGGCGATCACCGACTGGTCGCTGCTGCACAATCCGTTCTTCGAGGGGGCAAATGCCGACTGGCTGTCGCTGATCCCGTTCGGCGCCCTGGTTGGATTCCTGTACTTCGTGGCGCGCGAAAAGCTGCTGGCGCCGAAGCGGCGCAGGTCGTAGCGCGCCCGGTGGCCGGTCACGCGCGCCGGAATTACGGTTGTAGCCCGGCTCGTTGAGCCGGGCTGCCGGGCTCAGCAATCCCGGCTACAATAAAACAGCCGCGACGAGGGCGTCGCGGCTCCATCGCGCCGATGGTGCCGCTGCGCGGTTGTATTACTGGGGACGCGACGCCCTCGTCGCGTCGGAGGGATCGTTGTAGGGCTGCCGCTCGCCGGCAGCCGTCGCGTTCGGCAGCGCCTCGGCCGGCGGCGGATTCGACAGGCTCACCGCAGGCGGATTCGACAGCGGGCGGGTTCGACGAACTCACCGCGGGCGAGCACCGGCCTTACCGTTTGCTGCGCTGCGTTTCAGTCCGCTCCGCCTACGCTGGCGACCGTCGCTGGCTTCGCGCCATTCTTCGCCACCTCGATCTGGCCCTGACGGGCGTAGTCGATTGCTTCGGCGAGGATGCGGGCCGCTTCCTGCGAGGCATGGAAGCCCATCGAGTTTTCCGCGTAGACGAAATCGAGCCGCCATTGCGCCTTGCGCTGCAACTCCCGCGCGGCCTGCAGCTGCGCGTCGCTCGCGCCGGCGGTGCGGGCGTCACTGAGCGCGGTGATCAGGCCGACGATCGCCTCCTGGCCGCGGTTCAGCAGCGCACGGTTGCGATCCTGGATGATCTCGACGCGCGCGCGCAGCTCGGGCTCCGGCACGCGATGGCAGGTCTGACACGCGGCCGCGGTGTTGAGCAGCGGCGAGCGCACATGGTGATTGCTGACCTTGATCGCGCCCTCGCGCTGATAAGGCATGTGGCAATCGGCGCACGCGACACCGCTGCGCGCGTGGATGCCCTGGCTCCACATCTCGAACTCGGGATGCTGCGCCTTCAGTACGCCGGCGCCGGTGTCCTTGTGCTTCCAATCGCTGTAGTTCTGGCCGTCGTAGTAGGCTTCGATGTGCTCGACGCGCAGGCCCTTGTTCCATGGGTTCGTGACGAGCTTCTGCTCGCCCTTGAAGTAATACTCGTTGTGGCACTGCGCGCACACCAGCGAGCGCATCTCCTGGCGCGTGGCTTCGGCGTTCGGCTGGTATTCACCCTGCCGGCCTTCCCGGCGCCAGCGCTCGATGCTGGGCAGGTGCGGCGTCGGGTAGTCCGACTTGGCGAGTGCGCGGATGCCGTTGAGGAACGCCGGGCGCGACACGCGCAGGTTCATGGTCTCGGCGTCGTGGCAGTCGATGCACGACACCGGATGCTCGGCGAGCTTCGTCGCCTCCGTGTAAGGCATGGCGCAGACGACCTCGAAGCCTTTCTGGATCTGTTCCTCGCGGTGTTCCTTGCCCGCCGGCGCCCCGGCTTTCAGTCCCGCTTCGATGTAGGCGGGAATTACCGACGCGTGGCACTGCAGGCACGAGCCGGGCTGCTTGAATTTGTGTACGCGCTCCGTCTCCCGCTGGTCACTCAGCATGTAGGCGTGGCCGCGTTCCTCGCGATAATCGATCGCGAAGGCGTAGCCATTGAAGATCGTCCGCCACGCCGGATCCCGGTCCAGGTGCTGAAACGCTTCGCTGCCGCCATACTTCGTCTCCACCTTGTCGACGGTGCGGCGGTAGCTGTCGTATTGCCGCGGATAATTTTTCCCCCACAGCACGGGATCGGTGACGCTGTCGTTCACCTCGACGACACGGAACACGTGTTGCGTCGCCTCCGCCTGCCGCGCCACGATGTTCTGGTACAGCAGCAGCACGAGGAACGACGCCACGGCGATCGCGGCCAGCACCGCGATATAGACCCAAAGGGCCAGGCCGCGGCAGTCGGAAAGACGAGGAGAGCGGGTAAACGTCATCATGGCGGGGAGTAGAAAGAGCTAGGGGCGGCAATCATTTCACAGGTAGGGCGGGCATTCCGCTGCCCGCCGAAAGGTCGCTTGGCGTTCGCGGCGCTCACGGAGTGAGCGTCGTACCTTGGCTGGCTCGCGATCGAAATGCATGACGGGGCTAGATCAGCGGCCCGTGGCCGACGTCGCGATGGCAGTGCACACAGTCGAGCATCTCGCGGCGATTGCCGGGATGCGTGTTGATCCCGGAGACGATCTGCTGGTGGCAGCTCACGCAATTGCGTTGGAGCACGGTCGAGTTTTTCGCCCGGATCATGATCGGCTCATGAAAATCCTGCAGCGTGAAGCCCTTCGAGTGCCAGTAGCCGTTTTCGGCCTTTGTGAGATATTTTCCGATGAAGTCGTGCGGCGTGTGACAGTCGTTGCACGTGGCGACCGCGTGATGCGGCGACTTCAGCCAGCCGTCATACTGCTCGCGCATGATGTGGCAGTTCACGCAGGCCGCGGGGTCGCTGGAAAAATACGAGAGCCCCCGCGCGTAATAGAACGTGTAACTGCCAATGCCCGCGAAAAGTCCGGCGGTGCTGGCCACGCCGAGGAGCAACAGAATGCGAAGACGGGTCGACGGAAGTTTCACGGGGCAGTGAGGCGAGCGTCAGGCGCAAACGAAAATCGTCAAAGCCTAAGTGACGGAGTTCCCGCCGAGTGTTGAAAACACTTGAGCGATCTCAAACCTGAAAAGTTTTCCTCCCACGCGGTACGGGCAACCCGCCCGTGATCCGTCACCCTCGTAGGGCTGCCGCTCGCCGGCAGCCGGAATCTCAGAAAAACATTTTCGGCCGGCGGCGAGCGCCGGCCCTACGCCAGCAGATGCTGAAAACAGTCCGGGTGAATGCTGGAGTCGGGCCCGGGCTGAATAGGCGGGACGCCCAGGCCACGAGCTCACACCGGCTCGGCGATCACGGGATTGCTGAGCCGGCCGATCTTTTCGATTTCGATCACGACCTCATCGCCGGGCTTGAGCCACACCGGTGGCCGGCGCGCAAAGCCCACGCCGTGCGGCGTGCCGGTCAGGATCACTGTGCCCGGGAGCAGCGTCTTGCTGCCGCTGAGGAATTCGATCAGCGCGGGCACATCGAACACCATGTCGTTCGTGTTCCAATCCTGCATCGTTTCGCCGTTGAGAATCGTCCGGATCTGCAGCGCGTTCGGATGCGGAATCTCGTCCTTGGTGACGAGCACCGGGCCGAGCGGGCAGAACGTGTCGAAGCTCTTCGCCTCGCACCATTGGCCGCCGCCGAGGTCACCGCGCTGCCAGTCGCGCGCGGACACGTCGTTGGCGCAGGTGTAGCCGAGCACGAAATCGAGCGCGTTGGCGCGCGTGGCGTTCTTGCACCGTCGGCCGATCACCACCGCCAGCTCGCACTCGTAGTCGACCTTGTGGCTCGCGAGCTTCACCGGCAGCTCGATCGGGTCGCCGGGATGTTGCACCGAACTCGTGGCCTTGATGAAGAGCACGGGCGTCTTCGGTGGCTCGTTGCCGCTTTCTGCAGCGTGCTTCCGGTAATTGAGCCCGATCGCGAGGATGTTCGTCGGTGCGACGGGCGCGAGGAGTTTGCCCGGCGACACGACGCGATCGGTGATTTGGTAATCGCCAAGGAGGTCGCCGCTGATCTCGCGGGCGGTGCCGTCGGGTTGCAGCGCGGCGTAGGCCGGGCCGGCGGGCGTGAGGTGGCGGAGGAGCTTCATGAACGGTGGGGTTGTTCTACCGCGCGGCGGGCGAGGGGGAAGCTTGTTTCGCGGTGAGTGGACCACGCTTCCGGTGTTCAATCGCTCGTGACCGGCACGCGAGTCGCGCTCACCAGATGACCAATTCCGTGTTACACCTGTAACACGGAATTGGTCGCGTGGCGGGGCGGATGCCAGGACGGCGGCGGGGACCGAAACATCGACTCGACGTCGATTTGACGCTCACGGCGCGACGCGGCATTTTCGGCGCATGAGCGAATTCTTGGCCCCCAGCCAGGTGACGGACGCCCAAGCGGCGTTGAACCGGCTGCGCGCGAGCATGCGGCAGACCATCAAAGGCAAGGACGACGTGATCGAGCGCGTGTTGATCTGCCTTGTAGCCGACGGGCATTTGCTCATGGAGGATCTGCCCGGCGTGGGCAAGACGACCCTGGCCTACACGCTGGCGCGGGCGATGGACTGCACGTTTTCGCGGATTCAGTTCACGAGCGATCTGCTGCCGAGCGATGTGACCGGCGTGGCGATTTACGACGAGGCGGTGAAGGAGTTCGTGTTCAAGCGCGGCCCGGTGTTCGCGAACATCGTGCTGGCCGACGAGATTAACCGCGCCACGCCGAAAACCCAGTCGGCGCTGCTCGAGGTGATGGACCGCGCGCGGGTGACCGTGGATGGCGAGCCGCATGCCGTGGGCGAGCCGTTCATGGTGTTCGCGACGCAGAACCCGGTGGATTACGAGGGCACATTCCCGCTGCCGGAAAGCCAGATGGACCGGTTTTTGATGCGGCTGCAGATGGGTTATCCGCAGCCGAACGACGAACTCGAGATCCTGCGGCTCGCGCGGACGAGCTACGACGCGATCGCGAATCATCCGGTCGTCACGCGGGCCGATGTGCTGCGGCTGCAGGAGCTGGCGCGGCAGGTGTTCATCGAGGAGAGCGTGCTCGACTACCTGCTGAGGATTGTTTCCGCCACGCGAACCGAGGCGGAGTTTCGCGCGGGCGTGAGCGTGCGCGGCGGGCTGGCACTGCGCACGGCGGCGCAGGCGAAAGCCTTGGTGCGCGGGCGGGATTTTGTGCTGCCGGAGGACGTGGCGGAGTTGGTGACGCCGATCCTGGCGCATCGGCTCGGTCTGGCGCGGCAGACCAGTGATGCGTTGGAGGAACGGCGGACCGTCGCCGCGGCGCTGCGACGGATCGTGGGCGCGATTCCGCCGCCACAGTGAGACCGGGCGGAACGTCGAACATCGAACGTCGAGTGTTGAACCACCGCCCGTGAGCTCGTCCCGAGAAGACCGCGAGACGAAGGTTGGACGTTCGAAGTTCGATGTTCGGCGTTTGATCCGGTTGCGCCACCGAGCTGGGCTCCTGGATGAACCGCCACGCACGGAGCGTCGCTTCACCTGGAACGGGCTGCTGTGGGCCATGGTGTTCCCGCGGCGGCGGCAGCGGGTCTGGCCGACGATTTCGGGTACGCTGCTGATTGCGCTGTCGTTGGGCGTCGGCCTCGCTGCCTACAATGCGGCGAACAACATCCTCTTCATCACGCTGGCGCTGTTGCTCGCGTGCCTCGTGTTGAGCGGCGTGCTTTCCTGGCTCAACTTTCGCCGCGTCGACTGGCAGCTGGAGATTCAGCCACCGGTGCGCGCCGGCCAGGACGCGGTCGTGGCGCTGCAGCTAGCCAACACGAAACGGTGGCTCCCCGTTTACGGATTGTGGTTCGATTTCGTGGCCCGGTCGGAAAATCCTTCCGAGGTGGCGCGGGCGGAGACGACCTTCACGGCCCGCAGCGCGGAAGTGAAAGCGGCGCTGGCGCAGGCGGCGGCGGCGGAGACGCGCGAGCGCGTGAGGTTGCGCGCGCGGCTCGATCCCGGCGCGCGGACGCGGCTCGAGTGGAGCTTCGCGCCGCGGCAACGCGGCCGATTGCACGTGCGGCTCGAGGGCGTCGGTTCGCTCTATCCGTTCGGCTTTCTGCAGAAACAGTTCACAACGGACGCGAAGCAGGACGTGGTGGTGTGGCCGGCGCCGGTGGAATATCGCCGATTCGGAGCGGCGACCGCGCGGCGGCTGCCGGGCGGCGACCGGGCGATGCGCGCGGGCAGTGGCACGGATCTGTTCGCGCTGCGCCGTTACGAGGTGGGCGACTCGCACCGGTTGATTCACTGGAAGGCGAGCGCGCGGACGCGGCAGCTGCTGGTGCGGCAGTTTGCCGCGGAGAGCGCCGAAGGCTTTTCGCTCTGGCTGCAAACCGACGCCGCGGCCTGGCCGCGCGCGGAGCAGTTCGAACGCGGCGTGAGTTTCGCGGCGACGCTCGCGGAGGATCTTTTCCGCATGGAAAAACTCTCGAGCGTCGCGCTGAACTCGGCGCCGCCGAGACCGGTGCGCGGATTGGGTGATCTCGAGGCGTGGCTCGACGAGCTCGCGTTGGTGCAGCCCGTCGATGGCACGGACGCGCGCGCGCGGGCAGCGGGTCCGTTGGCGCGCCGCCGTAGTCTCGTGACGTTTGTCGCGGACGGACCGCACGGGGTCATCGCGCTGTGTGACGGAGAAAGGATGGCGGCAACATGAACAAGGTGACGGCGCATCCCCAGCTCACACCTGACGAACTGCAGCAGCTACGCTGGCTGCTCGGCGGCGCGCTGACGCTACTCGCGGTCTCAACCGTCTTCACCATGGACGTCGGTGCATCGGCCGTGGCCGCGTTGACCCTGGTGACCGTCACCACGGCGACGCTCCGGCCCGACTGGCTGGTGTGGGTCCCGCGCTGGGTACACCGGCTGGCCTTCTCATTCGTCGCGGCATTTTTCACCGCCGACCTCTGGCTGACGGGAGAATTGCTCTCGGCGATTGTGCGGCTCGACGCCCTGCTGCTGCTGTACCGCGGCATTTCCTATCGGAAGAAGCGCGACGATCTGCAGCTGATCGTGCTAGGGCTGTTCCTTGTTGTGCTCGGCGGGGTGTTGAGCGTCTCGCTCGGGTTCGCGGTGCAGATCCTGGCGTTCACCGCGGTCGCGCTGGTGTTGCTGATGACGATCACGCTGAGCGCAACAGAGCCCGCGGCGGAAAAGCGCGTGGCCGGCGGCGCGCTCCCTGCGGTGCCGCGCTGGGCGCGGCACGTGTCCTGGCCGGCCCTGCTCCGGCGCGTGAGGCAGGCGACCGACTGGCGCGTGGTGGCGTTGAGCACCGGCCTGTTCGTCGGGCTCGTGGGCTTGGCGGCGCTGCTCTTCGTGACGATTCCGCGGTTTCAGCTCGAAAACAGCTTTTTCCTGGAGCGGTTCATCACGAAAAAAACGCGCACAGGTTTCAGCGACACGATCCGGTTCGGCGAGGTGACCGAGATTACGCAGGACAACAGCGTGGCGTTGAGCGTGGACGTTTCCGACCGGAGGGCGATTCCGGCGGACCCGTATTGGCGGATGCTCGTGCTGGACGAATATCGCGACGGTACGTTCCGACTTTCACCGGGGATGCGGCGGCTGGCGTTGCCGCAGGAGCGCGGCGGGGTGAATGTGCGCGGCGGGCTGCGCGAGCGCGCAGGTGCCACGGCGGATTGGACGTTTTACCTGGAATCAGGCGTGAGCCGCTATCTGCCGCTGCTCGGCCCGTTCGAGCTGCTGCGCTTTCGCGAGGCGCAGAATTATCGCTTCAGCCGCGGACTCGGCGTGGTCGAGCTGCGCGCGGAACCGGCGACGATGCTGGCTTACCGCATCGAGGGAATGGAGAACAACGCCGTGGTCGCCGACCCAGCCTTTGCGGCGCAGTGGCGGGCTCATGGAAGCAATCGCTGGTCGGCCGGCGCACTGTTGCTGCAGCTGAGTGTGAGTGCGGAAGACCGCGAGAAGCTGGCGCGAGCGGTCGGGGAGATTCGTGCCGCGGCGACGCCGTCCTCGCGCGCCGCTCCGGATCCAGGCCCGCCGGACGTGGCGGAATTCCTGCGGCGAGCCGAGGCGTGGCTCCAACACCAGCATCGGTACTCGTTGTCGCCGCGGATTCCGGCGGGGGACGGAGATCCGCTGCTGCGGTGGATGATGTCATCCGAGCCGGGGCATTGCGAACTGTTCGCCGGTTCGCTGGTGCTGCTGGCCCGGGCGGCGGGGCTGCCGGCGCGGGTCGCCACGGGGTTTCGCGGTGGATCGTGGAACGGTTACTCGAACAATTTCACGCTGCGCAACTCCGATGCGCACGCGTGGTGCGAAGTGTTCGATGCGCAAGCGCAAGCCTGGCGGCGCGCGGATCCGACGCCGGGATCCGGCGCGGCGGCGCGCGAGGATCGTGGCGGCGAGGCCGGGCTTGCCGACCGCCTCGACCGCAGCTGGACGGCGCGGCTCGATAGCCTGCGCGTGTTCTGGTATCGGCGGATTGTCAGCTTCGACCAGCAGTCGCAGCTCGAGACCCTGCAGGCGGTGAAGGAGGCGACGGAGCGCTCAGGACAACAGCTGCGCGAAATGCTGGAACGGTGGGCGGGCGGCCTGCGCGCGTGGCTGGCACGACCGTGGACGAGTGGACGGATGGCATGGCTCGCGGTGATCGGCGCAGGAGTGCTCGTGGCGGTGGTGGGGTTGCGCTGGGCGGCGAGGAATTTTCGATTTTCAATCTTCGACTTTCGATTTCGCCGACGCGGACAGAATTGGGATGTGGTGCGCGCGGAAGCGGGACGATGGTTGACCAGGATCGCGCAAGCAGAACGCAGGGTGGGCGAAACGATGCAGGTCGTCGCGGCGCTGGAGCGGTTGCGATTCGGGGCGCGCGAAACGTGGCCGGAACCCCGAAAAATTTTCGCGCGTGCGAGAAAAGCGCTGCGCGAGGCGAGGAGCGATAAGGTAGGGCGCGGACTCCGCTCCGCGCCGAGAAAAACGTGATTCTCCCGCAACGAACGATTCTCCCTCACACTGCACCCGGCTGGGTGAAGAGTGGGAGTGTCACGGTCCCCTTCACGCGCCGCTCGCGGTCATCAGCGGTTTGGGCGCGGGGCGGTCTTTTTTTTCCTTCCACTTCCTCAGAATCGCGCTCGCCACCGGCGTGGCATAGCGGCCGCCGGCGAGTTCCTCGTCTGGGGTGTCGCCTTCGATCATCACCGCGATTGCGATCTCCGGTCGCTCGACCGGCGCGAAGCAGATGAACCACGCCAGATTCAATGTGCCCTTGCCGGTCCGCACCTGGGCGGTGCCGGTTTTGCCGCCGATCCGCAGATTCGGAATCCGCTCCGTCGGCAGCTGGAGAATTCGCGCCGTGCCCTCGAGGGTGCAGTCCTCAAACCCGCGCATCATTGCAGCGTATTGTTGGGTGGTGAGGCCAATCGGTTCAGACCGTTGCTGCGTCCGCTGCGGATCATGCAGCAGGCTCGGCTTGGTGCGCAGCTGGCCGCGCGCGAACGACGCGGTGACGCATGCCATCTGGAGCGGCGAGACCCCGAGGAAGCCCTGGCCGATCGACATGTTCGCGGTATCGCCTGGGAACCACGCTTCGTCGCGTTCCCGTTTTTTCCACTCCGGATCTCCCACGAGCATGCGTGAACCCTCGAAAGGTAGCTCGATGCCGGTGGGCTCCGCGAGGCCGAACCGGCGCGCTTCGGCGGCGATCGCGTCAACGCCGGTGTCGATGCCGTATTTGTAGAAGAAAACATTGCAGCTCTTCGACAGCGCGTCGGAAAACGCAATCTCCCCGTGGCCGTGGCCGCCGTGACAGGGCATGACGCGACCGCGGCCGACCGCGAAGTAGCCGGTGCAGTCGATCTCGGACGCCGTGGTGATGGTGCCGCGCCGCAGGCCGGCGATTGCGGTGATCACCTTGAACGTGGAGCCGGGGGCGTAAACACCCTGCACGGCGCGATTCAGCCAGCCGCCCTTGGCCTCGATCTCGGCGAACTTGGCGCGCGTGATCACGGGCGATGTGTCCTCGAGGCTGTAGTCCGGCTTGCTGGCGAGCGCGAGCACCTCGCCGGTGTTGACGTCGATCGCCACCGCGGCGCCGGTGAGTTCCGCCTCCGCGAGCTTGGCCTCGGCGACGATCTGCAGGTCGATGTCGAGCGAGCAGGTGATGCTGCGGCCCTGCACCGGCAGGCGCTTCTCGATCGGCGGATTGACGCGATAGCCGGCCGGATCGACGCGGAAGATGGTGCCGCCGGCTTCGCCTTGCAGCTGTTCGTCGAATGCCGCCTCGAGCCCGGTTTTGCCGATGGTGCCCTTCATCTTGAAGGTCGTGAGGTCCCCTTGGGGAAAATCCGCCGCGTCGATGTCCGGATTGACGCTCACATAACCGAGGGTGTGTGCGGCGGCGGAGCCGAACGGATAGTAGCGCGTGCTCGACGTGTAGACCTGGAGCGGCGAGCGCACGGGCAGGCTCTCGACCAGGCGCGCGTATTCCTCCGCGGAAAGATCGGCGAGCAGCGTATAGGGGAGCAGGAGCTGGCGGTCGAAGTGCCGGCGCAGGTCGACGACATCGACCTTTTCGTCGCGGTGCAGGATGGCGTTGATCTGATCGAGATAGCGCTGCACGACGGTGGCGCGGGCGATCTGCTCCATCTGCCGGGAGCTGGGCAGCTCAGGCAGATCGGCATCGCCGGCACCGCGGTAGGCTTTGCGGACGTCGATGAACGCGCGGCGAAATTCCTGTCGGAGCTCGTCGAGGTAAAGCACGACCGCGAACCGCGGACGGTTGCCGACGAGCAGCACGCCGTTCCGGTCGTAGATGTTGCCGCGCGGTCCGGGCACGAGGACGCGCCGCTGGTTCTGCACGCGCTCGCGCTCGTGGTAGGTGCCGGACTTGATCAGCTGTTGATAAGCGAGGCCCGAGACCAGGACGACGAGCAGCAGCGCGATCGCCACGTGAAAGAGCAGAATGCGCGGGTCGAAACTCCGGTGCGCCTCGACGAGGCTGCCCGAGCGTTCAGCGAGATTGGTTTCGACGGTGGCCACGGAGGAAGAAGTCTAGAGCGGAGAGCCGAGAGTCTAGGGCGGAAAGGCTGCAGTGGAGAAAATTAAGCGAAAATCTAGCGCCAAAACTGGCGGGGGAAAGCGCGGGCCGGTGTTTCCGGCCAAACAAACCAAACCTTCACGTTTCACGTGTCGTAGCGGCGATCGTAGGCGTCGGCGATCGACTCGGTGAGGTCGAGCGTACGCGCCTGCAGCGCGAAGAACCAGGGCGCCACCACCGCGAGGAAGACCTGGGAGCACACCAGATCGAAGATGATCCGAGGCCAGACCGCGGCGGGGGCCGGTCCTCGCTGAATCAGCACGAACGAAAGCACGAGCAGCAACGCGAGGTTCGCGAACAAAGCGATGATGACGCGCGCGGTGGTTTCCTCGCGCGGCAGCCGGTCGCGCAGATGGAAGATCACCCCATGGCCGATCGCGAAGAGCAGCAGATGCGTGCCGAACGTCACCGGTGCGGAAGCATCGAGCAGGAGCCCCACCAGCAGCGAGGCGGCCAGGCCGCAGCGCAATGGCAGCATCAGCGCAGCATGCGTGATGAACAGTCCGCCGACCCACAGGTAGATCCGCCACGGCGCCAGCGAGTGATTCAGCTGGGAGACGATCACCCAGAGCAGAAACCCGGCGGCAAAGGTGACGAGCGTGCGGCGCATGGGCGCTAGTTGAGGGTTGAGAGTTGAGGGTTGAGAGTCGGAAGCGGTGACGCTGGAGGCAGGGCACGTGGACTAGGCCACTCAACACTCATCACTCAACTCTCAACCTCTTCATTGTGGCTCCACCGGCACGAGCACGGTGACCTCGGCGAGCGTGGCGAGATTCGGATCGAGCAACACCTCGCCACTCTTGAACAGCCCATCCGTGCTCGGTTCGAGTTTCGTGACGGTGCCGAGCGTGAGCCCGCCCGGGAACACGCCGCCGAGTCCGGACGTGACGAGCCGCTTCGGCATGCCGGCGCTGGCGTAGATGTCGAGGGGCACGAACTCGATCGTGCCTCGCGCCGGGCCGAACGTCGGGTTCACGCCGCCCTGGTAGCTGATGGGCCGGTTATCGCCTTCCGTGACCGCGGCGATGCGAATCCCGGGACTGCTGATCAGCTCGACCACCGAGGTGTAGGCGTGGACTTCCGTGACGCGGCCGACCACGCCGCCGGTGAAGACCACGGGTGCGCCCACGGGAATGCCGTAGTTGCGGCCCTTGCGGATCGTCATGGTCTGCCACCAGCCGGAGAACTCGCGCCGGACGACGCGGGCGGGCTCCATGCGATAGTTCGCAAACGGCGGCATGCGGAGCTGGCTCTCGAGTCGTTCGACCTGCGCGCGCAGCTCGGCGTTCTGCTGCACCGAGATCGAATAGGACGCGACCAGCCGGCCGAGATCCTTGCCGGCCTCGATCAGTTCGCGGTTGGAGTGCAGCCGCAGCGACCAGTAATCCTGCAGATCGCGCGCGTAGGAGGCGGCGACCGCGACCGGCGCGGTGAATTCAAAGAAACTCGCGCGGGTGAAGGTCTTCACCGCGACCGGCAGCATCAGCCAGACGACGATGACGAGACCGAGAGTGAGAAACGGGCGAGCTTGATCGAAGCGGTGGGAAGGCACGGGTAGGGCGCGTTATCCTTAACGCGCCGTTGCGCTGGAGAAGCAAGCTCCGTGAACCGCATTCGGCCAGACATACGGCCAATCTTGAGGCGAGGCCGCGAGGCCGGCCCGAACGGGATTTCGCCGAATGTAGTCCACTTTGAGTTCGAAGCTTTCCTCGCTGCGCAGGCGATGATCGAAAAATCCGTCCTGCCACAGGATGCCAGCTCGTTTCGCGGTGTATCGCTTCCAATCGCGAACGACTTTGTCCATGCGCTGATCGATCGGGAAAGCGGCGAGCGCGTGAAGATGGTCGGGCATCGCGAGAAGAAGGTGCGCCCAGAGTTTGTTGGTTCGAATGTAGTGCTCGAGGGCAGCGACGATGACGGAAAAAGCCGCGAAGTGAGCGAGCGAGTTGGTTTTTCGCTCAGCGCAACAGAGGGTGATGAAGAATATCTCGCCAGATTTTATCCAAGGCGGAGCGGCGTGAAACAGACGCTGACGTATCGGGAGCGTCTCCATGGTGAAATCGAAACGGCGCGTTAAGGATAACGCGCCCTACCAGCGGCGACGCGCGCCTACATGTTCTGCATCAGCCAGGAGAGATCGTTGAGCACGGCGCCGGTGCCGTTCGCGACGGCGGAAAGCGGGTCCTCGGAAACGGTCACTGGCAGCCCGGTCTTTTCGCTGAGCAGCTTGTCGATCCCGCGGATTAGCGCGCCGCCGCCGGCCATGACGAACCCGCGGTCGACCAGATCGGCGGAAAGTTCGGGCGGGCAGCGCTCGAGCGTCACGCGCACCGCGTCGACGATTGCCGCCACCGTGTCGGCCAGCGCTTCGCGCACTTCTTGCGACGTGACGTGGATCGTTTTCGGCAGTCCGGCGACGGAGTCGCGCCCCTTGACCTCCATCGTGAGCTCCTCCTCGAGCGGGTAGGCGGAGCCGACGCGCAGCTTGATCTCCTCTGCGGTGCGTTCACCGATGAGCAGATTGTAGGCGCGCTTCATGTAATTCGTGATGGCCATGTCCAGCTCATCGCCGGCGACGCGGATGGACTTCGAAAAGACGATGCCGTTGAGCGAAATCACGGCGATCTCGGTCGTGCCGCCGCCGATGTCCACGATCATGTTCGCGGCGGGCTCGTCGATCGGCAGGCCGACGCCGATGGCGGCGGCCATCGGCTCGGGGATCGTGATGACCTTGCGGGCGCCGGCGTGCGTGGCGGAGTCCATGACCGCGCGTTTTTCGACCGCGGTGATGCCGGAAGGGATCGCGATGACGACGCGCGGAGGCGCGCGGAAAGAGGTGCTGACCTTGCCGATGAAATACCGCAGCATCGCCTCGGTGACGTCGAAGTCCGCAATCACGCCGTCCTTCATCGGCCGGATCGCGGTGATGTTGCCGGGCGTGCGGCCGAGCATGCGTTTGGCTTCGTCGCCGACGGCGCGGACTTTGCGGGTGCTGGTGTCGAGCGCGACGACAGACGGCTCACGCAACACGATGCCTTTGTCCTTCACGTAAACGAGGGTGTTGGCGGTGCCTAGATCGATGCCGATGTCGTTCGAGAAGTAACCGAGAAAGTTGGCCATAATAGCGTGAGGGGCTGGCGTGTCCGCCGACGGAACCGAATCGTCGGCGAGACAGAGTGTCAACGCGGGAATGGCCGCGTGGCCGAGGGGAAACCGGTGCGCACGCCCGCGGACGCCGGTGGAAAAGAGCGGGCTCGGAATCTCGTGATGCCGGCTGGCACCGCTCGCCCGGGTGGTCCCGATACATGACGGAACAGAGAAACAGTCCAACCTCGTTCTCGTAATTCGCGAAATTGTGGTTCTCTAATGCCGCGAACGACCGGATAGATAACGAGAACGATGCAAGGCATCCATCTGATCCAGGATTTGGCGGTGATTCTGATTGTCGCGGGGGTGGTGGGCTGGATTTGCCAGCGGATCGGGCTGTCGGTGGTCGTTGGTTTCCTCGCGGCGGGCATGCTGGTGGGCCCGCACCTGCCGCGGCTGGCGCTGGTCGAGGATGCCGGCCGGATCGAGACGCTGGCGCAGCTGGGGCTGGTGTTCCTGATGTTCTCCATCGGGATGCAACTGAGTCTGCGGCGGCTGCGGCGGCTGGGCTTGCGGCTGCTGCTGGCGACGTTGGGCGGCGCGATCGGGGTCTATTATCTGACGCGACTGCTGGGCGCGACGCTGGGCTGGAGCAGCGTGGAAAGCCTGTTCCTGGCGGGCATGTTGATGGTTTCATCGTCGGCGATCATCAGCCAGATGCTGCAGGAATCGGCGGCGACGCACGAACGGTTTGGTCAACTGGCGATGGGGCTTGCGGTGCTGGAGGACGTCGTGGCCGTCGTGATGCTCACACTGCTGAGCTCGGTGGTGCAGTTTGGCGGGTTGCGCGGCGAACACGCACCTTCGGTGGGCGAAACGATCGGGATGCTGGCGGCATTCATCGCGCTCGCCTGTATCGGCGGGTTGTTGCTCGTACCTTGGCTGCTGCGGCGGATGAGCATCGCCGCGAACGACGAGCTGCAGACCCTCGGGATCGCCGCGTTGCTGTTTGGGCTGGCGGTGGTGGCGCAGCGCGCCGGCTATTCCCTGGCGCTGGGCGCGTTTCTGCTTGGCACGATCGTGGCCGAGACGGCGCACCGGCACCAGGTCGAGCGTACGTTCGAGGGGATGCGCGATGTATTCACCGCGGTGTTTTTCGTGGCCATCGGCATGCAGATCGATCCCGGCGCGCTCGTCGGGGACGCGTGGCTGGTCGTCGGCATCGCGGCGTTCGCGCTCGTGGTGCGGCCGCTGGCCGTGACGCTGGCGCTCACGATCGTCGGCACGCCGCTGAAAGACGCGCTGCGAACGGGGTTGAGCGTGACGGCGATCGGCGAATTTTCGTTCATCATCGCGCAGCTGGGCGTGAGCGCCGCGGTGGTGCCGGCGAAGTTTTATCCGCTGGCCGTCGGCGTGTCGCTGGTCACGGCGCTGATTGGGCCCGTGCTGCTGCGCCGCTCCGAGCCGATTGCGGATTTTCTGCTGGCGCGTCAGCCGCACTGGCTGGAAATCTGGCTCCGCTACTACTACGGCCGGCTCGAGCGCATGCGCATGCGGCAGCGGCGCAACCGGCTGTGGCAGCTCAGCCGCAAACGTTTCATCCAGATTGGCGTCGAGATCATCGCGGTCAGCGGCGTGCTCGTATTTTCGGGTGAACTGGAGGCGGCGCTGGAGGAACGCGTGGGCCGCGATTGGTTGTTCCCGCATGGGCCGGAGGTGATCTTCTGGGTGCTGCTGTGCGTGGTGCTGCTGGCGCCCTTGGTGGCGATCTGGCGCAACGTCTCCGCGCTGGCGTTGATCTATGCGCAGGCCACCACCGCGAGCCGCGGCCGCGGGTCGAAGCTCACGCCGGCGGTTGAGTGGGTGCTCAAGGCGGGGGCGGGGCTCGGGCTCTTCGTCTGGCTGGCACTGCTGCTGCCAACGGAAGGCACCGCCCGCTTGCTGATGCTGGGCAGCGCGCTGGCGGCGATCGTGGCCCTCCTGCTGTTGCGCCAGCGATTGATCTTCTGGCACAGCCATCTCGAAGCGGAGCTGCAAACGGTGATCGAATCAGCCGACCACAAGTTGACCGGCACGTCGGCGCCGTGGCTGCGTCCCCACAGCGCGTGGAACCTGCACATTCTCGACTGCGTGATTCGGGACCTTGCCGATGCGCAGGGCCGCAGCATCGCGGAGCTGGACCTGCGGGCGCGGTTTGGATGCTCGGTCGTGGGCATCGAGCGGCAGGGTTTCACGATTCCCCTGCCGAGCCCGGACGCGGTGCTCTATCCGCGCGATCGCGTGCTGCTGATGGGCACGAGGGAACAGGTGCACGCGGGCCGGAAATTCCTGGCGGAGGTGAGCGGAAACACGCTGGGCGATTCGATTTTCGAGGAAGTGCAGATGCAGGCGCTCGTGGTGCCGGAGTGGAGTCGCGCCGCGGGCCGCACACTGGGCGAACTCGGCTGGGCGCAGGCATTCGGCGTGCAGATCGCCGGGATCAACCGAGGCGGGTTGCGGATGCTGAATCCGACCGCCGAAGAATCGGTTCAGGCCGGCGACGAGCTGCTGGCGCTGGGCGCGGCCGGGCAGATCGAAGAGTTCAAGCTGTGGTTACGGGAACGACCGGAAGAGGAGGGCGCGGGCGAGGCTGGAGAGAACGGGTGAGCGGGCGCGTGTTGAGAATTACGAAATGATGTTACGGCCGCCAGGTAGGGGCAGCAGCGGGCAAAAGGGGAAGTGGGCGACGCGACGAGGGCAGACGCGCGCAAAAAAAAAGCGCGCCGGAATCGGCGCGCTTGTTCGATCGCTGAAGGGGAACGACTCAGTTCGTCCCGGTCTTGGTGACTTCGGGTTTTTTCGCTTCGGCCTCGGTGGAGGCCGCCGGCTTGGTCTCGTCCTCGTCTTTGCTGGCTTTCTTGAACTCCTTGATGGATTGGCCGAGTCCCTTGGCCAGCGAAGGCAGTTTCGCGCCGCCGAACAGCACCAAGATGATCGCCAAAATGATCAGCAGCTCGGTACCGCCGATGCCAAATGCGGCCAGATATGCAGGGAGATTAGCCATGATTGGGCAACGTATGCCGAGCGCAGACCCTGTAAAGCTCGAAGCAGCCTATTCCGTTGTGAGCGGCGCCCGCTTTGCGGCTAGGGCTTGAGCGGCGTGGGCCGCGGCAGCACGGGCGGCAGGTTCGCGGCGGAGGAACCAGACGGCGTGGCCGGACGCTGTGGCAATCCGCTCGGGAGCGCGGGCCGACCCGGCAGACCGGGTACGGGGGGCTGGCGGTTCGGCAACCCGCTCGTCGCGGCGACCTTCATTAGATTCTGCGCGTTGTCGATCTGCTCGGCATCGAAGAATCCGTGCAATTGCCGGATGCGCGTCGGATGGCGCATCTTGCGCAGCGCTTTGGCCTCGATCTGGCGGATACGTTCGCGCGTGACCTTGAACTGCTTGCCGACCTCCTCGAGCGTGCGGCTGTAGCCATCGATCAGACCGAACCGTAGCGAAAGCACGCGGCGCTCGCGCTCGGTGAGCGAGTCGAGCACGTCGATGATCTTTTCCCGCAGGAGCGAGAACGCCGTCATGTCGTAGGGATTTTCGGCGGATTTGTCCTCGATGAAGTCACCGAAGCTGGTGTCATCGCCATCGCCGACGGGCGACTGCAGCGAGATGGGCTGCTGCGCCATCTTCATGATCTGCTGGACGCGCTCGACGGGGAGATTCATCTCGTCGGCGACTTCCTCGGGCGTCGGCTCGTGACCGTATTCCTGCAGGAGCTGCTTCTGCACCTGCATGACCTTGTTCAAGGTCTCGATCATGTGCACCGGAATGCGGATGGTGCGCGCCTGGTCGGCGATCGAGCGGGTGATGGCCTGGCGGATCCACCACGTGGCGTAGGTGGAGAACTTGTAGCCGCGGCGGTATTCGAACTTCTCGACCGCCTTCATCAGGCCCATGTTGCCCTCCTGAATCAGGTCGAGGAAAGACAGGCCGCGGTTCGTGTATTTCTTCGCGATCGAGATCACGAGTCGGAGGTTGGCCTCGACCATCTCCGTCTTGGCCTGGTGTGCCTCCCGCACGTGCACGCGCGTCTGCGTAACCACCTTCAACAGTTCGGCCGGGTCAATGCGGTGGATCGTCTCGATCTGCTTCAGCCGGTGCTGAATGACCTTCGTGTCGATCGTGGCGTCCTTCTTGGACTTCGGGTGCTTGGCCCGCTCGAGCTGCTGATCGAGCGATTCGATCTCCTCGAGCACGGGCCGGAGCTGTTCGAGAAACTCCTCGTAGACCTTGAGCTTGAAGAAAAATTTCCCGAAGTGGGACCGCAGCGTGGTCTCGCGCTTCTTGTGCTTGGCCATGACTTTCTTCCGCTCGGCGTCGGACTTGGCCTTGAGATATTCCTGCCACGAGTCGGCGACGGCCTCTTCTGCCTTGCGGGTGGAGAGCACGAGTTTCTCCAGGCCCTTGAAATACGATTCGCGACTGTCGATTTTCTTGTCGATCACCACGCGGTCGAACCGCTCCTGGCGGTCGATCAGCTTCTGACCGAGCGTCACGATGTAATTGCCGATGATCGTGGCTTGGAAGAGCGCTTCCTGCGCTTTCAACTCGGCGTTCTCGATCCGCTTCGAAATCTCGACTTCCTGCTCGCGGGTCAGCAGCGGAACCTGACCCATCTGCTTGAGATACATCCGGACCGGGTCGTCCAAGATATCGTGCTGCGAGGAGCGGGACTCTTCCTCCTCCGCCTCCTCCATCCGCTGCTTATAGTCGTCGACCTGATCGGGTTCGAGGATCTCGATCTCGAGGTTCTGCAGGATGGAGAGGACATTATCGATCTCCTCCTGGTTCTCGACCGACTCCGGCAGCGCCTCATTGATGTCGTCGAACGTGAGATAACCCTGCTCCTTGGAGAGCCGGATCAGGTGACGGATCTTGTCATTGATTCCGCCGGCGGGAATATCGGGGCCGGTGGCGGCCTCTGTTGGCGCGGACGCGGTTTTCTCGATCACGGCCTCAACGGCCTCTGAATGGGTATCCGCGGCGGCGGACTTGGCTTTGCGCGACATGTGAGAGTCTATAAAAACGCTAGGCCGGTCCGTGGAAGCGGATCGGCTGGCGTAGCTGTCTTTGGATATCGGAGCGTGTTTTTAAGAGTGAAATTGGGTCAGAATTACTGTCCGCACGGCCCGTGGCTAAAGCAAGTTCTATTTCCCTCAGCTGTGGTTCGAGCGCCCGTCGACGGAGTTCGGTCAGCGCCTGCTCGGCCTTGCGAAGCGGGTCGCCCAGATCTTTGTAAGTGCCATCACTGGTTGGCGTATCGAAAATCAGGCCCGCCACAAGCGCTCGTTCCTCGTCGGTTTCCAGCAGGACGTCAAGATGGTCGCGGCCGGGCCAGGTGTCGTTTTCAAACTCCGCCAGGAACCGGTTGAGCAGCCGGCCGGGCAGGTGGTTGGGGTCGATCCAGTCGTGCGGCAGCTGGCCGCACAACGGTTTGCCCAGCTGTTCATAGTGCAGGCAGAGCAGCAGCAGGTCACGCTCGCAGGTGGGCGCGGCGGCTCCCGCCTCGACCGGACGGGCCGCTGCCGCTTCGCTCTCCGCGTTGGCGGGCCGTGCCGCGGCCTGCCGCGATTGGCGCGCCGCGAACGTCTGGTAATCTTTCTGCATCGCAGCCGGGGAGAGCCGCAGGTGCGCCGACGCCTCGGCGAGGAACTCGGAGCGGGCGACTTCGCTTTCCGCCGCCGCGATGAGCTCGAAAACGGACTGCGCCGCGCGTGATTTTTGCTCAGCGGAGACTGCGCCCGGGTTCGGCAGGACCGCGTGGCAGGCGAAAGCCATGGCCGACAATGCGCTGCGCCGCACCTCCTCGTAGGCGGGCAGACCGCGCTCGAGGAAGAGCACATCCGGGTCGAGTTTTTCGGCGCCGACGAGCGTGAGAAATCGCACCTCCAGTCCGGCCTTCAGCGCCATCGGCAGGAAACGCAGCGCGGCCTTCTGACCTGCGCTGTCGCTGTCGAAAAAGCACTCGACCTGCGGATGGTAGCGCCGCAGCAGCACCAGCTGGCTCTCGGTGATCGACGTGCCTTGCGGCGCGATCGCGGTCTTCAGCCCAACCGACCAGCACCGCAGCGCGTCGAGCTGGCCTTCGACGAGCACGAACGGCCGGCCTTCGCCCACGTTGGTGCGGGCGCGGTCCAGATTGAAGAGCAGGTTGCCCTTGGTGAAGATCGGTGTCTCGGGCGAGTTGACGTATTTTGCTTCGCGCGCTGGGTCGTCCTCGGGTGTGAGCTTCGTCTGCCGGGCGGTGAACGCGACCACCCGGCCCTGATGATCGCGGATCGGGATCATCAATCGGCCGCGGAACCGCGGTCGCAGGGCGCCGAGCGTGAGCGCAGCATCCTCGTAGATGAAAAACAACCCGCAGCGGCGCAGCGCTTCTTCGGAATAGCGGCGCTTCAGCAACACCGCGGCCAGCCCGCTCCCGCTGGCGTCCGCGCCGCCGATCTTGAACTCGTCCGCCAGCTCGGCGGGAAACCGCCGCTGTTCGGTCCAGTAGGTGCGAAAAAACTCCCCGGCTGGATTCGCTGCCTTGAAGGCTTGGTGAAAGTGTTCGGCCGCCACATCGTGTAGGTCGAACAGCTCCTGCCGCAGCGAGCGCTCTTCCCGCGTGGGGCCGCCGGAGCCCTCCTCATATTCGATGACGATCGAGAACCGCTTGCCGAGCGCCTCGACGGCCTCGGTGAAGTTGAGTTGCTCCGTCTCGCGCACGAAGGTGATGACGTCGCCCGCCTTGCCGCAACCGAAGCACTTGTAGAAACCCTTCTCCGGATCCACGTGAAACGACGGCGTCTTCTCGTTGTGGAAGGGACACAGCCCCTTGAGCCGGGTACCGCCGGCTTTGCGCAGCGCGACGACGCGGGACACGACGTCCGCGAGATTGATGCGCAACTTCAAGTCGCGAACGCAGGAGGGTTTGATGACGGGCATGAAGGGCGGCGCGCGCTGCGGTCACGGTTCTCCTGTATTTGGCGGAGGCCGGTTGTCGACGCCTTCGGGGCGTCGGCAAACGACGCCCCGGCAAGCGCGAAATGCGAAGATCGTGACGCGGCGGGCGGCTGGCGAAGAATGCACTTTCAACCCGCCGGAGGGGCTGTCAAGTTTCGCGCCTTGCGGAGGAAACTTTCGAGGTTCCCCGGCTACTCACTCACCTATGCGCCTTTCCCTCTCCCAGCTAATGGCTGTCCTTGCGCTGCTTGCCGCCGGCGTCGCAAGCCGGGCTCAACCGGCACCGACGCCGGCGCCCGCGGCCGGGGCGCCGGTGTGGCAGGCACGTTTACCGGCATTTGACGAGCCGACGTATGCGCGCGAAGTCGAGGCGTTGATCTCCGCCTTCGAGCACTCCACGGGCCGCAAGCTCGTGCCGGGTCCCAAGGGCAGAGTCGGACTCAAGATCTACACCGACTCGGGTCCGGGCATGGCCACGCCGGTGCCGCTGGTGAAGGCGGTCATCTCCGCGCTCGAACGGCGCGGTTTCGCCACGAAGAGTATCTTCCTCGTCGGGCTGAACCAGCTCCGGCTGCGGATGACCGGCTACCTGCCGTCGCTCGTGACGGGCAAGTCGCCGTTCGACGGGCATCCGATCTACGTGCTGGAGTCCGGCCGCTACTACGATCCGGTGTGGTTCTACGATTCGCCGCTGCCGCAGCGGTTCGACCCGATCTTCGCCGAGCAGCAGACGAAGGATTTCAGCAACACCTCGACGCGCGACGAGGACCGCAAGAGTTTCCTCGCCACGCCGCTGTTCCTCGACGCGGATTTCTGGATCAACCTGCCGGTCTACACCGACCACGCGATGCTGGGCGTGAATGGCGCGCTGGTGAACGCGACGCTGTGGAACGCGTCGAACACGGCGCGCTTCTTCCGCTCGCCAGCGAACGCGCCCGCGGCGGTCGCCGAGATGAGCGCGATCCCGGAATTGCGGCAAACGTGGATGTTCACGATCACCAGCCTCGAACACTACCAATTCATCGGGGGGCCGTTCTTCAACTCGCTCTATTCCGCGTCCGAGCCGCTGCTGTGGCTGAGCACGGATCCGGTGCTGCTGGATGCGATGGCGCGTGCGCGGATCGACGCGTTGCGCAAGCGCAACGGGTTCGAGCCGATCTCGGAGGAAATTCGCACGCTGGAATTCGCCGAAACGCTGGGCGTCGGGTCGACGAAGATCAAACAGGCGAAGATCATCGACGTCGGAGCGTGAATCCGAGGTGGCACGGGCGTCCCGCCCGTGATGCCGGAGGCGCGCGGTCCGCGTCGTCACGGACGCCGCTACGGACTGCTCACGGGCGGGACGCCCGTGCCACGCCAACCCGCCAAGGTCATGGCGCACAAATGATTTTCCCGCTTGTCACTGCTGCGGTGCTGGGACCAATTATTTCCGTCATGGGCGTCGCCGCGTATTCCGCATTTCTGATTCAGGTGCTGCTCGCCGCCGGGATCACCGGGCTGGTGGTGGGCGCGAGTCATTTTTTTGGACAGCGCGGCAAGCATTCGCCGACGAAGGATTCCGCCTACGAGTGCGGCATTCCGTCGCACGGAGCGATCCACACGCGGTTCTCGGTGAAGTTCTACGTCACCGCGCTGCTGTTCATGCTCTTCGATCTGGAAGTGGTGATCCTGGTCCCGTGGACCTTCATTTATCGCGAATTTCTGGCCAACAACATCGCCATTCTGGGCCCAGTGCTCTTCTTCCTTGGCGTGCTCGTGCTCGGGCTGGCCTATGAGGTGAAGAAGGGCGCGCTCGAGTGGGAGCGGTGAGGTGCAGCCGAGTGCTGACAGTCCAGAGCTGAGAGCAGAAATACCGCTCGTGGACACTGCGCATTTCCGGATTCGGCTCTCGACGCTCAGCTCTAGACTCTAGACTCCGCCGCCCATGCGTCTCGAAAAAGTCATTGCGCGCAGCCGGATCATCGACCTGCACAGTCTGGATCTCGAGGGCGCACTGCAGGAACTGCTCGCCGTCTGCGTCAAACAGTTTCCCGACCTGAAGCCCGACGCGCTGATGAAGGGGTTGCTCGCGCGCGAGAGTACGATGACGACCTACCTCGGGCTCGGCGTCGCCCTGCCGCACGTGCGCGTGAAGATGCCGCGGCGCTACATTCTCGCCATCGGGCGCAGTCGCGCGGGCATCAAGCACGACGGCGCCATCGGCGACGAGCGCGTCCGGCTCATCGTGATGCTGATCGCGGGCGAGAAGGCCCGCGATTATCTGCAGGTACTGGCGACGATCGCGCGGCAGGTGAAGGAGCCGGAGCTGGTCGACGCGCTGGTGCATGCGCCGGATCTGGACGCGCTGCACGAGCAGCTGGTCGGCGGGTTCGGCGGCATCCGTCCGGTGCAGGCGCAGCAGAACCGGATCAACCGGCTGATGCTGCGCGAGGCGGAGCGCGTGGCGAAGGGCGCCGACTGTCGCGCCCTGCTCGTCTTCGGCGATACCTTCGTCGGCGGCATCGAATCCGCCGGGTTGCGCACGCGGCTCAAGACGATCCTGGTCACGCGCAATCCGGTCGAGTCGGGCGAGGACCGGCGGGAGTTTGCCGAGACGATCCAGGTGCGGTCGTTCTCGAGTCACCGCATGGCGCAGCTGCGCAGCGCGATCCTCGTGGCGGTGACGCGCGGCGTGATTCGATTCACGGACCGCGTATGCTGCATTGGCGGCATGACGGGCAGCAACCAGTTCGACACGCTCATCGTCGTGGACATCGAGCGCGAGTTTCAGACGCTGCTGACCGGCTCAAACGACCTGCTGCCCGAGGACGTGAAGCCCGAGGTGCTCGAGCGCGTGATTGCGGTCGCGACGGAGCTGGCGGTCGAGGGGCGCGAAGGCCGGCCGGTGGGCTGCCTGTTCGTCATCGGCGACAACGAGCGCGTGTCCACGCTGACCAAGCCGCTCGTGCTGAACCCATTTTTCGGCTACAAGGAGGAGGATCGCAACATCCTGAATCCCTTCATGGACGAAACCGTGAAGGAGTTTTCCTCGATCGACGGCGCGTTCATCATTCGCGGCGACGGGGTGGTGGAGTCGGCCGGCAGCCTCATCCAGGCGACCGATCGGGATCACGCGTTGCCGAGCGGGCTGGGCAGCCGGCATGCGGCGGCGGCGGCGATCAGCGTGGCCGCGCATTGCATTTCAATCGTGGTGTCTTCGAGCACGGGTCAGGTAACGCTGTTCCGGCGCGGCGTGATGCTGCCATTGATGGAAAAGCGGAGGTAATCGGAGATCGGCTGCGAGCGCGGGGGCGGTGGCACGACGTCTCGCCCGCGCGGAACTCGGACGTGAAGACCGGTGGCGCGAAGCGCCCGTCCACGGGCAAGAGGCCTGTGACCACGCCCGCGCCCCCTTCACACTTTGCTGTTGCACCGGTCGGGGCCGCCCGTTTGCTCTGACCCTTCAACCCTCTTTTCTCATGCAAGAACTCGTCACGTTGGAATGCACCGAAGCCCGCAAGGAAGGTAAACCCGTCTCCCGCTATCTCACCACCCGGAACAAGAAGACGGTGACCGAGCGCATCGAGAAGAAGAAATACAATCCGCACCTGAAGCGGCACACGCTGCACAAGGAGATCAAGTAAGGATCGCCGGGTGCCATCGTTGCGCTGCGCAGAGTCCGTAGCGCTTGCTGGAGAACCTCTTCACCAACAGCAAAGCCGGGCGAGTAGCCCGGCTTTTTTGCTGATCGTCGACGACGTTCAAGCCTTCAGGGCGTGCGTTTTTCGCCGCCCGGCGGCGGAAACGGCGCGTTCGACGCCGTGCCTTGCTGCGCCGCCACGACCTGGCTTTGTCGTCGCGCCGCGCGCCAGCCTTCCCGGTGCTTGCGGATCCAATCGAGTAGCGCGCGCTCGAAGCCGATGTCGTAGCCCAAGCGCTCCGACTCCAGCCATTTGTGTTTCAGGATCTCCTCCCGCTCAGCGAGGAACTCCTGATAGAGACTCGATTGCTTAACAAAATCCCGGCTGGTCGCAGGCTCTGATGCAGAGGAACTCATTCGGCTAGGCTTCGCGTGTAAAAATGAGATCGACGTAGCCACGGCTGTCAATGCCCGCAATTTCCGTAACTGTCACATCCGGGGCGGAACGGGCTGCGCGAGGCGGTGCAGCAGCGCGTCCGCGATCGTGCGAAAGGTCTGGCCGGCCGCGCTGTCCGGCGCCTGCACGACCACGGGCCGGCCCGCGTCGCCGCCCTCGCGAATCGCGGTGATCAACGGCACGCGGCCCAGCAGCGTCGTGCCGAGCTTCTCCGCCGTGATGATGCCGCCACCACTGCCGAACACCTCGTGCTGTCCGCCGGCGGGATCGAGGAAGTAGCTCATGTTCTCCGCGACGCCGAGCAGCGGCACGTTAACCTTCTGAAACATCAGCCCGCCCTTGCGCGCGACATTGGTCGCCGCGGGTTGCGGCGTGGTGACGATGATCGCGCCGTCGAGCGGCAGGGTTTGCACGAGCGAGAGCTGGGCATCGCCCGTGCCGGGCGGCAGGTCGACGAGCAGCACGTCGAGTTCGCCCCACTTCACGTTCTGCACGAACTGCTGGACGGTTTTCATGATCATCGGCCCGCGCCAGACCACCGGCGTGTCGTCGTCCACCAGAAAGCCCATGCTCATCACCTTCACGCCGTGGCGCTCCATCGGCACCAGCATCGCGTCGGCGCCTTCGCCTTCGATCTCCGGTCGGCCGTCGAGCCCCATCATCAGCGGCACACTCGGGCCGTAGATGTCGCAGTCCATCAAGCCCACGCGCCCCGGCCGGCCCTGCGCGGCGAGGAGTTGGGCAAGCGCGCAGGCAAGATTCACCGCGAAGGTGCTCTTGCCCACGCCGCCTTTGCCGGAACCGATCGCGACCGCGTGGCGGATCGTGCGTGCGCCGGCCGCCGTGGCTCCGGGCTGGTTGGCGGGAGTCGCCGGCGCACGGGTCGCGGTCACGGCAACGTCGATGATCGTGTCCTTCACGCCGGGCAGCGCGCGCAGGCAATGATCCACCTCCTTCTTCAGATGCAGCGGCACCTTCGGGTCGCTGGTCGTGATCGCGAGCGAGACTTTGGCCGTGCCGTCCACCAGCGCGGCGCTGCGCACGAGTCCGAACGAGACGATGTCACGGCTGAAACCCGGATATTTAACCTGCTTGAGATGCTCTTTGATTTGCTCGGAGGTCACGGCGGAGAAAAAGAAGGTGGAAAAGGAAATAGAGTTGTTATGCCGGATGGGCGTGTAAATAGAAATGCCCTTGGGCTCAGTCCTGTTCATGGGTAAGCCCAAGTATTCTCCCATGCAAAAATTTCTCCGCCTTGCCTTGCTCTTCACGGCGTTGCTCTCGCCCGTTTTCGCGCAGCGTGACATCGGTTACGTCGACGTCGTCGCCGAAAAGAACACGCTGCCGGTGCGCGTGTCGGCCAACGAGCCGGAACTCAACCGACTCGCGCTGCAGGCGTTCGGCGCCCACGGGCGCTATCGCGTGACGGCGAGCAGCTATCAGTTCGACATCCGGTTCTCGGTGGTCACGGCCAATCAGGTGCGCGTCGATATCACCCGTGGCAGCGGCGGCACGCCGGTGGCGTCGCAGGTGTTCTCGGGGGCGAACGCCCGGCAGGCGCTGTTGCACGCGGCCGATTTCGCCGTCGAGCAGACGAACGGGATGGGCCTGAAGGGCTTCTTCACCGCTCAACTCGCGTTTATCGGCGAGCGGACCGGCAAGAAGGAGGTCTACACCGCGGACCTGTTCTTCGGCGGGGCCAAGCAGATCACCCGCGACAACGCGCTCGCACTCATGCCGCGGTGGGCGCCGGACGGCAATCGGCTGCTCTACACCAGCTTCTTCAAGTCGGGCTTCCCGGACATTTTCCAGATCGACCTCAGCACCTACCAACGGACGACCTTCGTCAGCTTCAAGGGCACGAACAGCGGCGCGCGTTTCAGTCCGAACGGCCAGCAGGTCGCGATGGTGCTGAGTGGCGAGGGCACGCCGGAGATATATCTCAGCAATGCCCAAGGCCGGCAGGTGTCGCGCAAAACCCGCTCTGATGCGGTGAAGTCCTCGCCATGTTTTTCGCCCGACGGCTCGCGGATCGTGTTCGCGATGGAGCCGGGCCCACAGCTTTACGTGATGTCGGTCGCCGGCGGCGTGCCGTCGCGAATCACCTCAGGCATCAGCAGGTACTGCGCAGAGCCAGATTGGAGTCGGGCAAATCCCAACAAGATCGCCTTCACCATGCGGGCGGGCGGCTATCAAATCGGCGTGCTCGACCTGTCGACGCGGAAAGGCGCGCAGGTTTCGAAAGCGCCGTTCGACGGGATCGAGCCCAGCTGGCTGGCGGACGGCCGCCACCTCGTTTACACGGCCCGCGACCGCCGCTCCAGCGTGATCTGCATTCTGGATACGGAGACCGGGAAGAGCGTCCGCGTGAGCCCGACCTCGTTCGGCAACGTGATGCAGGCGAGCGTCTGGACCCGCTGACAGTGGGACGCGTCATCCCTAACGCGCCGATGATCGCCCGTGCGGAGCGGGAGCGGCGCGTTGAGGACAACGCGCCCTACCTGGCCACTCTCGCGGTTCTTTGTTTCCCGAGGAGCTCGAGTGCTCGCGCACAAAAAAGCCCGCCGGGGACGGCGGGCTCCACTTGAAGTGGGAGCGGCGCGCTGAGGACAACGCGCCCGACCGGTCGCTTACTTTCCGCCCGCAGCGGTGTAGTTCGCCTCGGCGGCATCCCAATCGACGACGTTCCACCAGGCGGTGACGTAATCGGGGCGGCGGTTCTGGTAGTTCAGATAGTACGCGTGTTCCCAGACGTCGAGACCGAGGACCGGCTGGCCTTCAATCCCGGCGACGGCCTTGCCCATGAGCGGGCTATCCTGGTTGGCCGTCGAGCCGACCGCCAGCTTGCCGTCGGCGCCCACGATGAGCCATGCCCAGCCGGAGCCGAAGCGGGTGGCCGCCGCCTTGCCGAAGTCCTCCTTGAATTTCGCGAAGCCGCCAAGCTGGGAGTCGATCGCCGCGGCGAGCTTGCCCTTCGGCGCACCGCCCTTGCCGGGGCCGAGAATCTTCCAGAAGAAGGAGTGGTTCGAGTGACCGCCTGCGTTGTTGCGCACGGCGGTCCGGATCGCCTCGGGAACCTTCGCGAGATTTTTGAGCAACTCGTTGACGTCGAGCGCGGCGAGATCGGGATGGTCCTTCAGCGCATTGTTCGCGTTGGTGATATACGCCTGGTGATGCTTGGTGTGGTGAATCTCCATCGTCTTCGCATCGATGTGCGGAACGAGGGCATCGTAGGCGTAGGGCAGTTTCGGGAGTTCGTATGCCATAAGTAGTGTGCGGTTATCGTTTTCGGAAGACCGCCAACCTGCGCCCGCTCGGCTGGTGCGTCAAATCGCGGCAGGTGTTTATGCCGCGCCCTCGCCGGTCGGCTCGCCCGCCTGGCGCTTGAGCTTGAAGAATGCCTGCAGCAACGCGCGGCATTCATCCTCCAGCACGCCGCCCGCGGTGAGCTCGACGTGATGGTTCACGCGCGGCAGGTCGTTCAAGTTGGTCGCGCCGCCGAGGCAGCCCATCTTCGGATCGCGGACCGCGTAGCACACCCGCTTCACGCGCGACATCAACATCGCGCCCGAGCACATCGGACACGGTTCCTTGGTTACGTAAACCGTGGCGCCTTCGAGCCGCCAGTCGCCGAGCTTCGCGGCCGCCTGCGTGATCGCGAGCATCTCGGCATGCGCGGTGGGGTCGCGTGCTTCCTCCACCGTGTTGTGCGCCGCGGCGACCACCTCGCCGCCGAGCTCGATCACCGCGCCGATCGGCACCTCGTCGAGCCGCCAGGCATCGATCGCCTGATTGAAGGCGAGGCTCATGTAGAACGTGTCGTCGCGCGCGAGCTGGGACGGGAAACGCTTCTCGAACGGGCAGGGCGGGGGAGCGGACATGGCGCAGGCATGTCATTGCGCGGCGGGCGGGTTCGAAGCAATCCATCTTCCGACGGCCCCGCCGGTCGTTCACCGAGGCAGGTTCGAGGAATTTCGGCGCCAGTTGCGGGCGGGCGCATCTCCGTTTCCCGCAAACCCACGGGCGGCACACCTGCGCCACGGGACCTGGGCGTACCGCTCATGGCGGAAAATGAGATGCCGTCCGTACCCTGGCTGGCGCCGCCGGCGCCCGCCGGCAAAAGCCTTGCCACGATCACGCGTTTGCGCCTTACAAGAAATTTTTATTTCCTCTCGCACGAGTCTATGATCCAACGCACTTCCGGTCGGGCATTCGCTCACATTCACCATGGCTGACGGCAACGCGATTGAAGTAGAGGGCCGAGTCGTGGCCGTGCTGCCCGGCACGATGTTCAAGGTGCAACTCTCGAATGGGCATGTCGTGCTGGCGCATATTTCCGGCAAGCTGCGGAAAAACTTCATCAAGATCGCCGCGGGCGACACGGTGAAGATGGAGATGAGTCCCTACGATTTGGAGAAGGCGCGGATCACGTTCCGGATGAAGGAAACGAATCCGAACTACACGCCCCCGCCGCGTCGCCGGCAGTATTGAACCGAGCGCCCGGCGGAGACGGTGCTACGGGGCTCCGATCTTCGGCCGTCGCTGGATCACCGCATTCCGCGCTTCGCTCCGCGGGAAAACTGTTCATCGTCGCAGCATGAAAGCGCCGCGCGCCCGTGCCCAGGACACCAGCCAGGCCCCCCCGGCGTTCGCGGACGACATCGAGGCCTTCCTCGGCTACATCGCGCTCGAGCGCGGACTCGCGGCGAACACGGTCGCCAGCTATCGACGGGATCTCGATCAGGCCGCGACTCACCTCGCCGCGCAGGGCGCGCGCGATTGGCGCGCGGTCACCGGCGAGCAGGCGGCGGGCTGGATTCACTCGCTGAGCTCCGCCTCCTACACCGTGGCAAGCCTGGCGCGCAAACTCAGCGCGTTGCGCAGCCTCGCGCATTTTCTCGTGCGCGAACGATTCCGCGCGGATGATTTCACCGCGCTGCTCTCCGGGCCGAAGGCGAGCCGCCGGATTCCGGGCACGCTGACCGAGGAGGAAATCGCGCGGCTGCTCGCGGCGCCGACCGGCGGCGACGCCCGCGCGCTGCGCGATCGCGCGTTGCTCGAGCTGTTTTATTCGAGCGGCCTGCGCGTGTCGGAGCTCGCCGGGCTGCTGCTGCAGCAGGTCGACCTCGAGCACGGATTCCTGCGCGTCTTCGGCAAGGGCGCGAAGGAGCGCGTGGTGCCGATCGGCGGCAAAGCGATCGAGGCGCTCGCGACTTACCTGACGGCCGGCCGGCCGCACTTCGTCCGCAGCCGTACGGGCAGCCAGCTTTTCCTCAATAAAAACGGCGGCCCGCTTTCACGCGTGATGCTCTGGATGCTCGTGAAAAAATACGCGAAGCGCGCCGGCCTCACCAAGAACGTGAAACCGCACGGGCTGCGCCACTCATTCGCCACCCACCTGCTCAGCGGCGGCGCGGACTTGCGGGCGATCCAGGAAATGCTCGGCCACGCCAGCATTTCGACCACGCAGATCTACACGTCGGTGGAGTCGCAACGGCTGCTGGAGCAGCACGACAAGTTTCATCCGCGCAACCGGATGGTTCGTCCGTGAGCCGACAAAACCCTTGACCGAAATTCGAATCGCGGCGTCGCTACTCGCAGATCGTGAAACTTCGCTTCTTCGTCGCCCCACCGAAGCTCGCGCTTGCTTCCGAGTTGGTCGGCTCTGCGCCGCAGCTGGAAGCCGTGGGATTCACCGGGCTCGTGCAACCACCCGCCGAATCGACGTTGACGATCGATCTCGCCGCGAGCGCCTCGCCTGAGGCGGAGGACGCGGTCAGAAAGCTGGCGGAAGCGTGCGCTGGTCTCGCGCGTGTCGGCGCGAGCGTGCGGTGCGAGCTCGTGAAGGAGCCGGCCGCGGACACCCCCGCCCTCGTGCAGGAAGCGGTGGCGGTTGCGCCTGCGGCGGCGTTTCACGATCTGGACGGCGCACGCGTGCACGAGGCTCTGCCCAAGGTGCTCGCGCACGTGGCGCAACACCGTTGGCCCGCTGCCAGCCGCGGAGTCGCCGGCGAACTCGGCGGCGACGTCGCGCTGCTGCGCGGCAACGCCGGAACCGGCGGCAAGCTCATCGCGGCAGCGCCGGCGCGGGCGGCGCGATTCGTCGCCCTCGACCCCGAGCGCGGTGCGCAGATCGCGGTGGTCGAGCGGCTGCGCGCCCTCGTGGGTGCAGGCGCGATGCCGCGCGCGGTGCAGGCGCACGTGTTCGTGCCGGAAGCCCTGACGTTGCCGGCCCTCGCGCGGCTCGGCGACATCCTGCAGGGGCTCGCAGAAGCGTGCGCGTATTTTGAACTTGGACTCACGGGCGTGCCGCTCACCGGCGGCGCAGAGCTGGGTCTGCAGGTCGCCGCGATCGGCGTGGTGGCAGAAGAGAAGCACGTCACCCGCGCCGTGGTGCAGGAGGCTGGGGAAAATCTCGTCTTGCTCGGCGAAGCGCCGCACGAACTCGGCGGCAGCCATTTCGTCGCAGCGGTGCACGGGCTGCAAACCGGGCCGGTGCCGGAACTCGATCTCGCGGCGGAGAAGCGGCTCAACAAGACGCTGCTCGCGCTGATCAAAGGCGGGGTGCTGATGGCCGTGCGACATGTGGCTGGCGGCGGACTGCTCGGCACGGCCGCAGCCATGTTGCTCGCCGCGCCCCGCGTCCTCGGCGCCAAGCTCGACGTGACGCCGCTCGGTGGCGCGCGGGCGGACGCGCTTCTTTTTGGTGAAAGCCAAGGGCGCGTGCTCGTGGCGGTTGCCGCGAGTCGCGTAGGCACGGTCTTGACCGAGGCGCAAATTCGCGGGGTGCCGGCGGTGCTGGTGGGCGAAGTGACCGAGACCGCGACGCTGAATCTGAAGACGCGCTCGCTCGCCACGGAGTGGTCCGTCGCGGACCTGCGCGCCACCGCGGGCTCCTGAGTTTCTCGATCACGTGCGACTCCTCGCGGCATGGAGCCGCGCCTACTGCTGGAGACACACCGAGCCCACTCTGCGCGGAAACGTTTCACCCGCCGACGGCGGCGGAGGGCGCGCGATCAGTGCGTCGCGAAATGCGTGGCGAATTCCGCCTGCGGCTGATGCACGAGATCCTTGGGGACGGAGCGGCGCAGTTGCGCGCGCGTTTTCGGCGTCACGGCCTCGAGCACCGCGTTGTGCAGTTCCGGACCCGCGGCGAAATCCCACGTCGCATTCGGCCGCGTCGCAAAAAACGTGTCGAGCGCCTGGGCCACATCCCGGATTCGTCGCCGGTGCTCCTCGCGCCGCATCGGCAGTCGTTCATCCACCGACATGCCGGTGCGTGCGGCCGGTGCGCCGGGGGCGACGCCTTGGGGACGGGAGCCTTGAAAACGACCGGCTATGTCGGTGTCGCGATCCGTGTAGCCGGTCACGCCCAGCGGGAAATCGAACGCTCGCACCTCGTCGAAGGCCGGTGTCATTTGCGTGGGTGCTTGTCGCCGCTGGAAGATCCGCAGGTGTCCCTGGTTCGCTGTGACAACGTAGTGCTCGCTCATGGTAAGGGAAAAGGTGGCGGGTTGTGGGGGGGAAGCAAACGGGCGGCACATGCCACCCGCGGCCGGAAGATGCCGGGGCGCGGGCGTTCGCGAAATGGGGGAGTTTCTGGGACAACGCATCGAGCGGGCGCACCCCGCCGCGGGGGATCGTGCGCGTCGATGGTGGTGGGACGCCCCTGGGCCGCTGGGGACGCAGAGCGCCCGCGCAAAAGCGATTTTGAAAACCCGCCCCAGTTCGCACTTGTCCTGAACCTTTCGATTCCCAGAGTGGCGTCCGCCGCTTCCCCCGGCGGTCAGCCCCAGGACTCCATGATTTGCTACATTGCCGCCGACAGCACGACCGCGGATGCACGGGTCGCGCTCACCCCGACGACTGCACAAGCATTGACGAAACTCGGACTCGAGTTGCGCGCGCCGCCTGGACTCGGTCGTGCCAGCCGGTATGCCGACGAGGACTATCGCGCGGCGGGCGTGACGTTCACGGACGATGCCGCGGGCGCGACGGCCGTGGCCGATCTGGTGCTGCGTGTGCGCAAGCCGACGCCCGCCGAGATCGCCACGATGAAGCGCGGGGCGGTGCATCTGAGCTTTCTTGATCCCTTCAACGAAGCCGCCCTCCTGGCGGCCTTCGCGCAAGCCGGTGTAAGCGCGGTCAGTCTCGAGATGATTCCGCGCACGACGCTCGCGCAGAAAATGGATGCGCTCAGCTCGCAGGCGAGCCTCGCCGGGTATGCCGCGGTGATTCAGGCTGCGGCGCGGCTGCGCAAGGCGCTGCCGATGATGATGACGCCGGCGGGCACGATCATGCCGGCACGCGTGTTTGTGCTCGGCGCGGGCGTGGCGGGGCTGCAGGCGATTGCGACGGCGAAGCGCCTGGGCGCGCGCGTGGAGGCGTTCGACACTCGTCCGGTGGTCGAGGAGCAGGTGCGTTCGCTCGGCGCCAAGTTCGTGAAGATCGATGTCGGCCAGACCGGCCAGACGGCCGGAGGCTACGCACAGGCGCTGACCCCGGAACAGATCGCGCGGCAGCAGGCCGGCATGGCGAAAGTCTGTGCGCACGCGGACATCGTGATTACGACGGCGAAGGTCTTTGGCCGGCCAGCGCCGCGCCTGGTCACTCAGGCGATGCTTGCCGGCATGCAACCCGGCAGCGTCGTCGTCGATCTCGCGGTCGACACTGGCGGCAACGTCGAAGGCTCCCGGCCTGGCGAGGAGGTCGTCACCGGCAACGGCGTGATCATCCTCGGCCACGCGAATCTGGAAAGTACCGTCGCCGCGCATGCCTCGCAGGTGCTGGCGGCAAACTATGCGGCGTGGATCACCCATTTCTGGGACGAGACCGCGAAGACGCTCCGGCTCGATCCGAACGACGAGATCTTGAAGGGCTGCCTCATCACCCACGACGGCCGCATCGTTCATCCGCAGTTTGCGAAGTGAGGCGCCGCTCGCGGACGCCACGCCTGAACTCCTCTCTTCCCGCCATGGAACTCCTATTGCTCTTTTTCATCTTCACGCTCGCCGGATTTCTCGGGTTCGAGCTGATCGCCAAGGTTCCCTCGCAACTGCACACGCCCCTGATGTCCGGCGCCAACGCCATTTCGGGCATCACCATCGTCGGTGCGATGGTCGCGGCCGGCGCCGATGACGGGTCGTGGATCACCACCGTGCTCGGCACCGCGGCGGTCACGCTGGCGATGATCAACGTCGTCGGCGGCTACTTCGTGACCGACCGGATGCTCGGCATGTTCAAGAAGAAGGGCGCGGCGTCCGCGGAAACGAAGAAGGGAGGCGTGGCGAAATGAACAGCGAGATCCTCATCAACAGCGCGTATATCGTCGCCTCCTGTCTCTTCATCGTCGGCCTCAAGATGCTCGGCCGGCAGGCCACGGCCCGAAAGGGTAATCTCATCTCGGGCGTGGGCATGCTGATCGCGATCGTGGTCACGCTGCTCGACCGGCACGTGATCGATTTCACCTGGATCATCGTCGGTCTGGTGGCGGGCACGGTGATCGGACTCGCCTGCGCACGGCTGGTGAAGATGACCGCGATGCCGGAGATGGTGGCACTGCTGAACGGGTTCGGCGGACTCGCCTCGCTGATCGTCGGTGCGGCCGAGTTCATGCGGATCCGCATCGGTGAGGTGACGCCCGCGCATCCGGAGTTCACGGCGGCGGCGATCTTCATGGCGATCATCATCGGCGGCGTGACGTTCACCGGCTCGATGTATGCCTTCTGCAAGCTGGCCGAGTGGCTGAGCGGCCGGCCCATTCTTTTCGCCGGGCAACACGTGCTCAACGGGCTGATGTTACTGGTGACGCTGGTGGCCGGCGTCGCCTATGTCGTCTCGGGCGATCCATCGGTGGTGCTCATCGCATTCCTCGCCTATACCGTGCTCTCGCTGATCCTGGGGTGGACGACCGTGATGCCGATCGGCGGCGGCGACATGCCAGTCGTGATCTCGCTGCTGAACAGCCTCTCCGGGCTGGCCGCGTGCGCGGCGGGTTTCGTGATCAGCAACAACGTGCTCATCGTCGCGGGCTGCCTGGTCGGCACCAGCGGCGTGATCCTGTCGATCATCATGTGCAAAGCGATGAACCGTTCGCTCATGAACGTGCTGTTCTCGGGTTTCGGCTCGAAACCCGGCGCGGCGGCGGAAGGCAGCGCGGTGCAGGGCGAGCTCAAGCCGATCTCCGCCGAAGGCGCGTTCTCGGTGCTCGAAGCCGCGCGGCAGGTCGTGTTCATCCCTGGTTACGGCATGGCGGTTTCGCAGGCGCAGCACGTCGTGCGCGAACTCTCCGAGATCCTCGAACAAAACGGCGCCGAGGTGCGCTTCGCGATCCATCCCGTCGCCGGGCGCATGCCCGGACACATGAACGTGCTGCTCGCCGAGGCGGACGTGCCCTACGAGCAACTGGTCGAGATGGACGCCATCAACCCGCTGATGCCGACGATGGACGTGGCGATTGTGATTGGGGCCAACGACGTCGTGAATCCGGCGGCGGCGCGGGACAAGTCTTCGCCGATTTACGGCATGCCGATCATCAAGGCGCATGAAGCGCGGACGGTGATCTGCCTCAAGCGCGGCAAGGGCACGGGGTTTTCCGGATTGGAGAATCAGCTCTTCCTGCTGCCGAATACGCGCATGCTCTACGGTGACGCGAAGTCGTCGTTGCAGGCGGTGATTGCGGAGTTCAAGAGCCTCGCCAGCACGTAGGGCGGCGCGATTTCCGCTCACATCGCTCCGGTCGGGCGCCCACTCGGGAGCGCCGCGCCCGAAATCAATTCGCGGCCGGGGTCGTGAGCTCCGGCACCTCGGCGGCGAACGCGATCGTCGGGTGCACGCCGGGTGCGGTGACGGCGTTGAGCACTTCGAAGGCGACGACCACCCGCGGCGACCGCTGGATCGGCTTCACCAGGATCTTGAGCTGCTGGTGCGCCTTGGCCTCGAGTACGTCGGCGTGGAGGTGGAGCCGATAGGAGCTGGCATTGCGCAGAATGAAATCGGCGTCGCTGCGGTTCGTGATCACGAGTTCGAGCACCGAGGTGTCCGGCAGATAGCGGCTGCTGGTGAGCTGGAGCGAGGCGGCGAGCAGCGGATCCAGCCATTCAGCGCGGCCGACGAGTGTGTTGGTGAACCACACGGCCGTGCGCCGGGCGAGCAGCGCCTCCTTGAGCGCGGCTTCGGATCTCTCCTGCGCAAACACCAGCGTGACCGGCCGGTGTCCGCCGGCGGGCACATCATGAGCCCAGTCGATCAGCCCGTGAATGTCGGAGTTCCCCATGATCGTGAGGTTGCGATCGAGCGCGAGTTGCAGCGATTCGTCGGAGAACTCGTGCTCGTTCATCACCTCGATGCCCTGGATCAGGCCTTCGTTCAGCAGCTGTTCATGAAGCGGCGTGAGCCGCGCGACCCCGTCGGGCGTCTGCTTGATCCACGACGGATGATTCCAAAACACGAACGCGCCCTGGCGCGCCGCCTCGCGAAACGCCGCGAGCGGATCCTCCACCAGCAGTCCATTCACATCCTGCAGGAAGATCGCGTTGCAGTGTCCCGGCGGCATGGCGCGCGTCACCTCCGCGCCGCGGAGCACGAGCACCTTCGTCTTCGCCGCAGCCTCGGTGGCGATGACGAACCCGCGGTTGCGATCGGGATGAGGAATGTCACTGGCATGCGGCTGATATTCGAGGTGGTCCGTGACGGCGATGGCGTCCAGCCCATCGCGCTCGGCCTCCTGCACGCGGATATTCGGCCAGACGGAACCATCGGAAAAAACCGTATGCTGATGAAAATCGCAGACCAGCGTTTGATAGTTGCCGACGTTCGGGAACTCGATCCGCCGCGAGTCAGTTGCCGGGTGGGCGCCGGCTCCGGCCGCGACCAAGCCGAGTGCGGCAGTGTACAAAACGATTCGTTGGAGCCCGCGCGAGGGGATTGCGATCATCGCCCGAGCAAACGCCCCGTGGCCGTCCACCGCAACGGCGATTTGCCGCGTCGACCTTCCCGCGCAGCGGATCGCCGCCTGCCGCCAAAGAGTAACCTAATGGGTTACTTTCTTCGAGAGGATCGAGCGATGAAGAGTAACCCATTAGGTTACTCTTTGGCGGGACGGAAGCCGAGGTGAAGGGCGGGAATACGAAGCGTGAAGAGTGGGAATACGAAGCGCGATCGGGGTTTGTGGTCGGCGGAAAACGAATTCAAGCTGGCGGCTTTTTCATGGACACGCCTTCGCCCCGCACCGCCAGCTCGCATCGCGGCCTCGCCGTGATGCTGGCGGCGCTTTCGGCGGTGGGCCCCTTTGCGATCGACGCGTATCTGCCGTCGATGAAGGAAATCGGCGAGCGGTTTGCCGCGTCGGCGGTCACGGTCCAGCAGACGCTGACGGCGTACATGCTGCCGTTTGCGATCATGACGCTCTGGCACGGGGCGATCTCGGATGCGCTGGGGCGTCGGCGCGTGACGCTCGTGATGGTTGCGCTGTTTCTGCTCGCGTCGGCGGGCTGCGCGCTGGCGTGGAGCATCGAGAGCCTGCTGTTTTTCCGCGCGATGCAGGGGATGACCGCGGGGGCCGGCATGGTCATCGGGCGAGCCATCGTGCGCGACGTGCTCGACGGGCACGAGGCGCAGCGGCTCATGTCGCAGATCTCGCTCGTGTTTGCGATCGCGCCGGCGGTGGCGCCGGTCTTGGGCGGCTGGCTGCACGTGTGGTTTGGCTGGCGGTCGGTGTTCGCGTTTCTCGTACTGTTCACCGCCGCCGTGTGGACGGTGTGCTGGCGCTCGCTGCCCGAGACGCTGCCGGTCGAACGCCGCCAGTCGCTGCATCCGGGCTATTTGCTCGGCGCCTACTGGCAGGTGTTGCGCACGGCGCCGTTTGTCGCGCTGGTGGTCTCGGTCACCTGCAATTTTTCCGCCGTTTTTCTCTACATCGTTTCCGCTCCGGCATTCCTGATGGACCATCTCCATGTGTCTGAAACGGGATTCCTGTGGCTGTTCGGACCGGTGACCGCGGGCCTGGTGGCCGGCGCGTGGACGTCCGGGCGCGTCGCGGGCCGGATCACGCCCGTGCGCACGGTTGGCTGGGGCTATGGGGTCATGGTCGCGGCCGTCATCGCCAATGTTGCCTACCATCTGCTGGAGCCGCCGGCGCTGCCGTGGAGCATCGTGCCGCTATTCTTCTATTTTGGCGGCTCGGCGCTCGCGATGCCGAGCCTGACGATTCTGGCGCTGGATCTTTTCCCGACGCAGCGCGGGCTTGCGTCGTCCTGCCAGAGCTTTGTCCAGACGATGGGCAACGTGATCGCGACCGCGTTGGTCGCGCCGCTGGTATGGGGCTCAGCGTTGACGCTGGCGGTTGGCCAGGCGGTGGTGCTGGCGCTCGGGCTCGCGGCGTTCGCGTTGTACCGGCGAATCCCGTCCCGGGCCCCGGCGATCGCGACACCACCGCGCGCCGCTCCGCACAACGGAACCTGATAGGTTACAGTGTGGCGAACGCGGGCTACGAAGACCGTGGGCCGGAAGCGGCGGATGACGGCGGTGAGGCTTGGGCACGAAACAGCGCGGTGAGGCCGGCAGCGAACGCATCGGGCAGCACGTTGTAGTGATTGCGCGCGGCGAAACGCTGCGAGATCACCTCGAGTTCGGTGAACGGTTGGTCCGCGAGCTGTTGCTCGAGCAACCGCAGGTCGCCGGTCATCGACTCTGTATCTTCCTCGCCGACGCTGAGCACGACTCGCCCGGGCAGAGTGGACTGACGCGAGCGCAGCTGGGCAGCCTGCTCAAGGATCGCGCGGTCGGCCCACCACACCGAAGGCGCACTGGCCAGATGGTGCGTGAAGAATGGCCGCGGCTGAAACAGCGCATGCAGGACCAGCAGCGAGCCGAGCGAGTGTCCCGCGATTCCGCGAAGCCGGGCATCGAGGGCGTGACGGCGGCCGAGCTCGGTCCAGAGTGTGTGGGTCAGAAAGCGCAGAAACGCATCGGCGCCTCCGCTGGTCGGCTCGTCGCCGTGCGGGACCGGCGTGTAGTCGCGCCCGCGGCGGTTGCCGCGCTGCGTGTAGCTCGCCCCGTAACCCACGCCCACGAGCAGCAGCGGCTCGATCACCTGCGCGGCGCGCAGTTGGTCGTACGCAACGACCGCGGGTGCGAACTGGTCGTCGCCGTCCATGAACAGCACGGCGGGCCGGGGGGCGCGCACCTCGCGGCCAGGATCGTCGTGCACAAAGATCCGGTAGTCGGTGGCCGTTTCCGGCGAGGAGAGGATGAAATCGGCGCGCACGCGGTGAAGAAAGGAGGACGTTGGGCGCACGCAAGCCCCCGGATTCCTTCGCCCGTTTGTCGGGACCGGCGCGGCCCGTCGTGGCGCCGGCGGAGTTTTTTGAAATCTGCCTTGGCATCGGTCAGTTCCGCGCGACATTGAGCGGCGCGCGTCCATGGAAAGCATTTCCTTGATTCAAGATCTCGCGACTTTGCTGCTGGCGGCGGGCGTGGCGGGTGCCCTGTGCCGGCGGATTGGATTGTCGGTGATTGTTGGTTACCTGGTGGCCGGTATCCTGATCGGACCGCACACGCCGCCGTTTTCGCTGATCGTAGACGAGGCGCGGATCATGGCGCTGTCGCAGGTGGGGCTGGTGTTCCTGATCTTCTCGATCGGACTTGGGCTGAGCCTGTCGAAATTCGGCCGGATGGGCGCGGCGACGCTGATCGCGACCGGGATCGGCGCATTCCTCGTGCTGAACCTCACGCAGCTGTTGGGGCTGGTGATCGGATGGACGCCGCTGCAGGCGATGTTCGTGGCGGCCATGCTGATGGTTTCGAGTTCGGCCGTGATCGCGAAGATCGTACACGAGTTGAAGCTCTCCCACGAGCGTTCCTCGCAGATCGCGCTGGCGATTACGGTGCTCGAGGACGTGGTGGCGGTGACGATGCTGACGGTGCTCGGCAGCCAGACGCAGGCGGGGGCGAGCGAGGGTGTCGGGTCGCTGCTTGGCGGGCTGGGCGCGTTCGTCGTGTTGCTGGTCGGCGCGGGGCTGCTGTTCGTGCCGCGGCTGCTGCGGCGGCTCGAGGCGCGGGCGGACCCGGAGATGCAGACGATCATCGTGGCGGGCGTGTTGTGCCTGCTCGCGCTGGCGGCGGCGGCGGCCGGCTACTCGACGGCCCTGGGCGCGTTTTTGTTTGGCGCGCTGGTGGCGGAGATTCCGCAGAAGCGCGGTGTGGAGACCTCGTTTGCGGGGATCCGCGACCTGTTCAGCAGCGTGTTCTTCGTCTCGATCGGCATGATGATCGATGTGCGGCTGATGCTCGACGTCTGGCCGCTCACGCTCGGGCTGGCGGCCTTCGCGTTGATCGCGCGGCCGATCGCGGTGGGCATCGCGATGGTCTTGGTGGGCATGCCGCCGGACGAGGCGCGGCGGGCGAGCCTGCTGCTGACGCCGTTGGGCGAGTTTTCCTTCATCATCGCGCAGCTGGGGGTGAGCACGGCGGTGCTGCCGTCGTCGTTTTATCCCGTGGCCGTGGGCGCCTCGATCCTGACGGTGTTGGCGACGCCGCTGTTGGGTCGGCATCGGGACAGGATCCTGCAGTTGATGGATCGCTGGGAGCCGCGCTGGTTCAAGCGCACGATCGACGCGTATCACGGCTGGATGCAACAATTGCGCGAGCGGCCGGACACCGGGCTGACGTGGCGGCTGGTGCGCGGCCGGCTCGTGCAGATTTTCCTGGAGGTGCTGTTCGTCAGCGGCGTGTTGATTTATTCGCGGCAGCTCTTGCACGCGATCCAGTCGAGCTGGGTCGGGGAGCGGGTGGAAGAGGGCACGCTGGGGTACGCGTTCTGGGGCGTGATCACGGTGGTCGTGTTGATTCCGCTGCTCGCCATCTGGCGGAACTGCGCCACGGTCGCGATGATCCTGGGCGAGAGCATCGAGCGGCGGCGGCTGCCGCGCGCGCTGGTGGAGCGCAGCGTGAAGGCGTTCGCGCTGCTGTTGATGGGCTACTGGCTTTATGCGATCGTACCGCACGATGCGCTGCCGCGCTGGGGCTGGCTGGTGGTGGCGGGAATCGCGGCGGTGTTTGTCGGCGTGTTTTCGCGGCGGCTGGTTTACTGGCACAGCGAATGGCAGAGCTCGATGCGCGAGGTGCTGGCCGACAACCGCGGCAATATCGACGAGAACCGCGCGCTGGCGCGGGCGACGCTGGGCGAGAGCCTGAGCGAGTGGAATCTCAACCTTTCCGAAGTGGTCGTGCCGGACACCGCAACGTATGCCGGGCAGACGCTCGCGGAGCTGTCGATCCCGGCGCGCACCGGTTGCTCGGTGGTGGAGATCGAGCGGAATGGCTATCCGATCCCGTCGCCGGGCCCGGGCCTGGCGGTGTTTGCCGGGGACAAGCTGCTGCTTCTGGGTGACGCGGCGCAGCTGGCGTCGGCCAGCAAGGTGCTGAGCGCCGCCCAACCGCGACCGCACGACGCGGAAGGGTTCGAGGCGGCGATTCTCGAAACGTGCCGGGTGTCAGCACATCGCGCCGGGCAGACGCTGGCCGAGCTGAATATCGCCCGGCGCACGGGCGTGCGGGTGGTGGGCATTCAGCGCGGCGAGCAGCGGATCTTGAATCCCACCGCGCAGGAACGACTCGAGGAAGGCGATGGGCTGCTGGTGATCGGCACGCTCACGAAGATCCGGGAGTTTCGCCGCTGGTTTGCCGGCACGGGCGAGCCGCGGGCGGCGGCGTGAGGCGAGCGCTTTTCGCCCTTGCGCTGCGCGAGGTAGCCCGCATGGTCCGCCTCGGCCAGGTGCCATGCATGGGCAGACGCGTGAACTCCGCCAGGACCGGAAGGTAGCAACGGCAACGACGTTCTCCCAGTGCCGTGGAGTGCCTGGCCACTTTTTTTTCCGCGCGGGGCGCGGCAAAAGTCGCGAGATGAGCGTTGAGAGTTGAGAGAAATCGGGTCCGGATCGATTCGGCTTTTGACTCTCAACTCTCAGCTCTCAACTCTCAACGCGCTTTGTCCTCCACCGGCTACCAAGTCATCGCCCGCAAGTGGCGGCCGCAGACGTTCGACGACGTCGTCGGGCAGGATCATGTCGTGCGCACGCTGAAAAATGCGATCGCCCGCAATCGGATCGCCCACGCCTATCTGTTCGTGGGGCCGCGTGGCACGGGCAAGACCTCGACGGCGCGGATTTTCGCCAAGGCGCTGAACTGCACCGACGGTCCCAAGGCGGATTTCGATCCCAACGATCCGGCCTGCAAGGCGATCGCCGAGGGCTCGCACCTCGACGTCATCGAGATAGACGGCGCCTCCAACAACGGCGTCGACCAGGTGCGCGACCTGCGCGACACGGTGCAGTACGCGCCGGCGCAGGGCCGCTACAAAGTCTACATCATCGACGAGGTGCACATGCTCTCGGCGGCGGCGTTCAACGCGCTGCTCAAGACGCTCGAAGAGCCGCCGGGGCACGTGAAGTTCGTGTTCGCCACGACCGATCCGCAGAAGGTGCTGCCGACGATCATTTCACGATGCCAGCGGTTCGACCTGAAACCGATCCCGCCGGACCTGATCATCGCGCGGCTGAAACAGATTGCCGCGTCCGAGAAAATCACGATCAGCGCGGCGGCGCTGGAGTGCATCGCGCGGATGGCCGACGGTGGGATGCGCGATGCGCAATCGATCCTCGACCAGATGATTTCGTTCTGCGGTACCGACATCTCGGAAGCGGACGTGCTCGACGTTTACGGACTCGTGTCGGCGGAAAAAATCGCCGAGCTCGCCGGCGCGCTCGCGGCGGGGGATCACCGGAAGATCGTGGCGATCGTCGACGACTGCGACACGAACGGCCGTGACCTGGTGCGGTTGCTCAGCGATCTGCAGGCGTTCGTGCGCGCGGCGTTGCTCGACGCCATCGCGCAAGGCGGCCGCAGCGCGAAGCTCGGCGGCGAGCCGATGACGACCGAGCAGCTCACGCGGATGCTCGACGCGCTGCGTGAAGGCGAGGGCGCGGTGAAGCTCGGGCTCGCCGAGAAGATCAATTTCGAAGTCACGCTGCTGAAAGCGGTGGACGCGAGTCGCTCTCGCGCGATCGACAGCTTGATCAAGGAGCTGGCCGCGCTGGCGGAAGAAACGCCGGCAACCGAGGCCGGCGCGCAGGGGTCCGGAGATCCCGACCTGCAGAACGAAAAAAAAAAGGGCTGATTGATCAATTGGAGCGGCGGCTCGCGGCGACGTTGAGCGCGGCGGCACCGCCAGCGGTGTCGGCAAGCAGAGCTGGTTCGCGGCCGGCCGCCGAGCCAGCGCGCACGCCCAAGCCTGTCGCGCCACCGCGGCTGGTGAGAGTCGAGGAGGCGCCGGCGAACGAACCCACGGATTCCGAGCCGGTAGACGTGTCGCCGAACGCGAATCCGGAAGACACGAACGTCTGGCCCGACGCGGCCGCCGAAGAGGCGTTTCTGGCCGAGGCCAAGTCGCGCGGCGAACCGGTCGTGCGGGCGACGCGAACGGACGACGACGAGGAGGAGAAGCCGGCCAAGCACCCGCCTAAATTGGAGGAGCTGGTGGAGCAGATTCCGGCGGAGACGCGGGAATTGATGGAAGATTTGTTTCGCGCGCGATTCGTGGCGGTGCGGCGCGTGAAGAGAGCGGACCTGAAACCGGAGGAGCAGGGGCGCTGACCGGCAGATTTTCGGAAACGTGGCGCCAGTTTTAGGCCGGCGCGCCGGTCGCAGACTGGCGCACGGCGGCTGATCACGCTGACCGTGCCGGGCGAATCACTCAACCCACTGGTTGCCGGCGGAGGGGCGACCGTCGACGCTCAAGGCGTAGAGATAAGTCTCGATGACCTGGGTGTCGTACGGCTTCAGCAGCGGGACGGGTTCGCGTCGATAGAGCCCTTGATCCACCCCTTCGAGGTAATCGATTTCCGTCAGGCAGGCGTCTTCGACCAGCCAGATTTCGCCGCTGACGCCGTAGCGATCATCGCTCACCGCGACCATGCCGGGAAAACCGCCGAGATTGTAGAGCCGATAACCGGGCACCGTCCGCCCCGGGCCGACGTATTTCTGGCCGGAGAGGAAGGGATGATTGCAGAAACCTCGTTTCAGCGTGCCGTAGACGAAGAGCGGGCGCGGATGGGGTGAGCTCACGGGACAGCAGATCCGAGCATTTCTAGCACAATCGCCGTCGTGTTGTCTCGGCCGGAATTTTGCACCGCGGTCTCCACCAACTGCTGGGCGATCGAGCGCGGCGGACCCTCACCCGCCGGCGCGCGAATGATTTCCTGGATTTCGCGGTCCCACAGGCCGTCGACGATTCCGTCGGAGCAGATGAGAAAACGATCGCCGGGGTGATGGCCCACGGCGCCGACTTGCGGATCGATGAACTGGTTGCCGGCGCCGAGCGCCTGCTGCAGGGCGTTGCGACGTGGATCCGTGCGGGCCTGGCGCTCGTTGAACTCGCCCTTGCGGCGCAGCTTGCCGACGAAGGTATGGTCGTGCGTGACCTGCGTCATCCCCCCCGCGTGCGGTAGATAATAAATCCGGCTGTCGCCGATGTGGCCGAACTGCACCCACTCGGGCGTGAGCCAACACAGGCTCAGCGTGCACCCCATGCCGGCGCACTCCTCGTAGGAAAAACCGAGTTTCAGCAGGTCGTTGTGGATCGCGGAAAAAAGTTCGACGAGCAGATCCTGGAATCCCGTGGCCAGACCGGCGGCCGACAGCCGGAACCCGCGCGGCAGCAGCCGCGTGACGCGGTCCACCGTGATCCGGCTGGCGAATTCGCCCGACTTCGCGCCGCCCATACCGTCGCTGACGGCGAAAACGAAATCGGTGCCGGCGAGCGAAGCCTCGCCCGTCTTGCCGAGATAGCGGACCTCGTGGCCGTCGAAATGGAGCGCGAGAAACGTGTCCTCGTTGTTTTGCCGGTAGCGGCCGACGTGCGTCAGGCCCGACCAGCGGACCGCGGTCGACGAGGCGGGTGAGGTGGCGGCAGAGGCGTTGGACTCGGGCGGGGTCGGCGGGGTGCTCATTGAGCAGCGGACGGTTTCAGCGAGGAGTTTTCGCCGCCCTCGAGCAACGTGGCGAACTCGAAATCGATGATGCAGAAACGGCCGTCGGCGATGCGGTAGGTGATGTTGCGGAGGTCGCGGTCCTCATGCCGCACGCCGTACTTCTCCAGTTCGGCGAACAGCTCCTGCTGCCGTTGCTCATTCATGTGATCGACGCGGCCGCCACAGTGCGTGGTGATGATCTTGAGCTGGGTGGGATCGACCTCGAGCAATCGCGGCACGAAGGTGCATCCGGCGGCTTCGAGGTGGCGGAGGACCCGCACTTCGTGCTCGAACCGCTCTTGGGCGAGATGCCCGCGAAAGGTCTTGTGAACCCGGCCGTCGTAGCCGATGCGCACCAAGGCGCGGCCGGTGTCCTTGACTTGTTCCATGAGGGAGGTGTGGACGACAATTTACGCTGACGGAGCGTTAGCAAGCGTCAGGTGAAGGGCGTCCCCGGCCGCCGGTGAACGGCGGCCCTACGGCTGGCTCAGCGAAGCGGCGTGCTTCGGCAGCCGCGTTCGAAAATGCCTCAATATGCGCCGAGGGGTGGCATGCGAGCTGCTAAATCCCGACCGCGGTTTCCAGGCTGCTCGACCGGCGGGTTAATCCCCCGCTTGACGAATCCAGCGCGGCAAGCCCACAAAACCCGTCCCCAACCGACTCAACTATGGCAAAATACAAACTCGAATATGTCTGGCTCGACGGCTATCAGCCGATGGCCAATCTCCGCAGCAAAACTCAGATCAAGGAATTCGCCAGCTTCCCCAAGCTCGAGGAACTGCCCAACTGGGGCTTCGACGGGAGTTCGACCCGGCAGGCCGAGGGCAAAAGTTCGGACTGCGTGTTGAAGCCGGTGGCGGTCTTCCCGGACTCCACGAAACGCAACGGCGTGCTGGTGATGTGCGAGGTTTACATGCCGGACGGCAAGACGCCGCACCCGTCCAACACGCGCGCGACGATTCCGGACGATCCGGACACGTGGTTCGGCTTCGAGCAGGAGTATTTCTTCTTCAAGGATGGCGCTCCGCTGGGTTTCCCGAAGAACGGCTATCCTTACCCGCAGGGCGAATACTACACCGGCGTCGGCTACAAGGCCGTCGGTTCCCTGGCCCGCCAGATCGTCGACGAGCACATCGACCTTTGCCTCGATGCGCACATCAACATCGAAGGCATCAACGCCGAGGTGGCGAAAGGCCAGTGGGAGTTTCAGATTTTCGGCAAAGGCTCGAAGAGCGCGGCCGACCAGATGTGGATGGCCCGCTACGTCCTGCTGCGGCTTTGTGAAAAGCACGAGATCGACATCGAATGGCGCTGCAAACCCATCCGCGGGGCCTTCGATGCGCCGCTCGATTGGAACGGCTCCGGCATGCACTCGAACTTCTCGACGAAATTCATGCGCGAGGTCGGTGGCAAAACCTACTTCGACCGGCTCATGGCGGCGTTCAACAAGCTCATGGATGAACACATCGCGGTCTACGGACCGGAGAATCACCTCCGGCTCACGGGTCTCCATGAGACGCAGTCGATCGACAAGTTCACCTACGGTCTGGCCGACCGCGGGGCGTCGATCCGCGTCCCCCACAGCTTCATCAACAATGGCTACAAGGGCTATCTGGAAGATCGCCGGCCGAACTCCGCCGCCGACCCGTATCTGGTCGCCGGCCGCATCTTGAAGACGGTGCAGAGCGTGCCGACGAACTGATCGCGCGTCGCCATACGCTGAGTCGGGCGTCGGTGCCCTCTCATCATCTCGCAGCGCCATCCCCTCGCGGGGGTGGCGCTGTTTTTTGCTCGGAGCGCTGCGGCAATCGCGGCATCAACGAGCCTGCCCCACGCCGGCAGCCGCCGCCGGCGACGGCCGCGTGGGCGCGCTCCTCGGATGTCAAATGCTCCCGCTCTCCGTTCGTTGATCTGGGAATGGATTCAGGTCGCGCTGCTGGGCGCGAACCTGATCTGGACGACGCTGTGCCTCGGTGGATTTCGGGCGGAGACGATGGTGGTGACGAGCATGCTGACGGGGCTGTTATTCGTCGTGCACTTGTTGGCGCGGGCCGACGCGGCGGCGGCGCGGGTGTGGCCGGCAAATGGCGCGAATGGGGACGAATGGAGGGGGGCTGCGCCTGCGGTGGAGAGGGCCGAAGGGCCTCCTGATCCGGACGTGGCCCGCCGCATGAGCGGCGGGATGGAAGGCACGGCAGTCCTCCCTGCGCTCACGCGCAAGGCCACGCTGGCGCCCCGCCCTGGCGACGTTTCGCTGCATCCTGCCAGCTGGCTCGTGCTTCCTTTTCTGGTCTACGCCGCGGCGAACGTCGCATGGATCTCGCCGGTGCCGTGGCTCGGCTGGCGCGATTGGTTCGGCTGGGCGCAGCTCGGCATCATGTTCTGGGTCGCGCTCAATGGCGTGCGTTCGCCGGCCGCGCGGGGCACGCTGTTCACGCTGCTGCTGCTGCTGGGCCTCACCGCGGTCGTGCTCGGCTGTTACCAGCGATTCGTGCGGCCTGACTGGCTGATGCTCGGTCGCACGCAGGTGCAGCAATTCGTCGGGCGGGCGAGTGGATCGTTTGGCATTCCCAACAGTCTGGCCGCGTTGTTGCTGTTGCTGCTACCGCCGTGCTGCGCATTGGCGCTACGGCGCGGGGCGAGTGCGGTGCAGCGCGTGCTCTTCGGCTATGTCGCCGTCGTGTTCCTGCTCGGGCTCGGGCTAACGGTGAGCCGCGGCGCGTGGATCTCGCTCGCGGTCGTGCTGGTGGCCTGGCCCCTGTTCGCTCGCGGCGGTTCGTGGCGAAGGCGGCTCGGGTGGACCGCGGTGGTGGGGGTGACGCTGGGCGCGATCGCGCTGACGGCGTTTTTTCAGGTCGACCTGGTGCGCGAACGCTGGATCAAGCTGAAGCAGGACAGCGGCGAGTTGTCGCGGCCGATCCTGTGGCGGGGGGCGTGGAGGATTTTTGCGGAACACCCCGTCTGGGGCAGCGGGGCGGGGAGCTTCGCGGTCGCATTCGAGAAACACCGGCCGGCGACATTTCAGGATGATCCGCTGTGGGCGCACAACGACTATCTGAATACGCTGAGCGACTATGGCGCCGTGGGGTTCACGCTCTGCTTCGGTGCGTGGGCCGTGGTCGGGTGGGGCGCGCACCGGGCCCGGAAGCGAGGTAGGACGGGATTTCCGGATCAGGCGGCGCTCCATGCGGCGGCGGGATCGGGAGACTCCGCGCTACAAGACCCTCCCGTGACCGCGGCGGGCCTTCTCGACTCGGCGATGTTTCGTCGCGGGCTTGCGGCGGGGCTGGTGGCATTCGCGCTGCAGTTGTTCGTCGATTTCCATTTCAAGATTCCCGCGCTCGCGCTCGCGTTCGCGGTCGTCGCGGCGCTGTACGTCCAGGCGGCGTGGCCGCAGTGCCGCGCCCCGGCGGAGCGGGGCGACTTCTTCAAGGCGTGGGGTTTTGCCGCGGTCGCGTTCGCGACCCTGATCGGCCTGATCGGACACGTGCTACCGCTCTACCGCGCCGAAGCGCTGCGCTACGACGCACGGCGCGCGATCGACCGGCTGGCGGTGCGCGCGACACCGGTGTCGGAATGGCGGCCGGTGCTGACGGATGCGCTAAAAGCGCTGCAGCGCGCCAACCGGATCGACCCGACCAACGCGGCGGCGTGGGCGGACCTATCCTACGTGAAGGCGCTGTTCGCCTGGATCGAGCCGACGCGGCTGGACGCGTTCGCGATCGAGGCGGAGCACGCTGCGGACCGGGCGCTCGCGCTTTCGAAGGCTGATCCGGAATTCTGGATCCGGCGCGGAGTCGCACTCGACATGCGACGGCGACATCTCGAAGCAGGGGCGGCGTTTGTCCAAGCGGTGGCGACCGCGCCAGCATGGGCCGGCGCCTGGTATCATCACGCCTTTCACTTGAGTTTGATCCCGTCGCAGCGCGGGCGCGCGCTCGCGGCGGTGGAGTTCTGCTTGCGCCTTGACGCAGGAAACCGCGAGGCGCAAGCATTGCGTCGACGCCTGACTGAGTCTGGTGGCGCCCCCTGATCCCAGCTTCCATGCGCATCGTGAAATCGATTTCCTGGCTGCTGTTCTGCGGCCTCATGACTTTCCTGGTGCAGGGCGCACGGGCGGAACAGAACCGTGCGCCGGGCCACATCCGGGCGGTCAAGGTGCAGGGCACCGTGTATGCGACGAACCTCGCGACGCAGGTTCAGGTGCCGCTGACCGAAGGCATGGTCATTGGCCAGCAATACGTGGTGACGACGGGAGCTGACTCGATCGCGATTCTGCTCTTCTCGAACGGCTCGGCGATCAATCTCGGCGCCGACTCCACCCTTTCGATCGACGAGTTCCTGCAGGAACCGTTCGACAAGGAACTCGCGGCCGCGGATCTCGAGGAGGAGCCGACGACGTCGGTCACTAAAATCTCGCTCACGCGGGGCGAGTTGGTCGGCAACGTCAAAAAGATCAAACACGAGGCGGGCTCGTCGTTTGTGGTGAACACGCCGGTGGGCGCGGCGGGCATTCGTGGCACGACGTTCCGGATCGTGTTCCGGCCGACGGCGACCGGCCAGGTCTTCTTCACGCTGAGCACGGCTGAGGGCCGGGTGCTGTACGAAGCTCCGATCAGCCGGGCGGTCGCGGCCGTCCCCACCGGTCAGGAAATCGTGGTGGCCGTCGACGTGCAGGTTAACGCCGCCACCGGCACGGTGGCCGTGACCGCACCTCCCGTGGTCACGGGCACGCAGCCGATTCCGCCCGCAACCCAGGCAGTCATCGCCGTCGCCAGCCAGCAGATCGTGCAGGCGGCTGCTGCGGTGATTATCAGCACCACCCAACAGGCCCAAGCTGACCAAGCCGCAGCCGAGAAGGCGGCGGCGGAAAAGGCTGCGTCCGAAAAGGCGGCGGCGGAGAAAGCGGCCGCTGAAAAAGCGGCGGCAGAAAAGGACGCAGCTGAAAAAGCCGCCGCGGAGAAGGCTGCGGCAGACAAGGCGGCTGCAGACAAAGCAGCCGCGGACAAAGCGGCGCAGGAGCAGCAGCAACAAGAGCAGCAGGAGCAACAACAGCAGCAGCAGAACCCGCCGCCCACGGACAATCCGCCGCCCCCACCTTTGCCTCCGCCGACCACGCCGCCATCCAACACCACGCCGGGTGATGGGCTGTAAGCCGCGGACGGCCGGCGAGCGTCATTGCTTGTGATCCCGAGAACGAAGATCACGAAGCTGGCGTGGGCACGCTGGCTCGTGCTGCTGCCGATTCCGCTGGTGTGGTGCGCCGCGGCGCATTTCGGCACGCTGACGTTTCTCGAAAACAAACTGACCGATTGGCGATTCCGGTTTCGCGGGGAGATCGACGCGCCCGTCAAGCTGCTCTACGTCGACATCGACTCGCAGTCCGTCGCGGAAATCGGCGGGATGCCCTGGAGCCGGATGTATTTCGCCCGGGTCGCGGCGGCGCTGATCGAACGAGCGCAGGTCAAGGCGATCGGGATCGACGTCGTTTTCTCCGAAAACGGCGTGGCGGAGTCGGTGGACTGGAAGAAACGCGTTCAGGGCAACGTCGAGTTCGCGCGTTATCTGAGCAAGACTCCGTCGGTGGTGCTGGCGGCGTCGTATGCCGCGGCGGTGGACCGGGATATCTCGGGCCAACTGGTCTACCGCGAGTTGCCGTTGCTGACAATTGCGCGGGGCAAGGCCCAGCCCTCATTGCCGGAACTGCCGTCGTTCAGGATCAGCGAAAAGGATCCCCGCCGCCAATGGAGTCCTGCCCTCATCGGGTTGATCGATACGCTGGACGGCGACACGCGGACGGTGCCGCTGTTCGCGCCGTCGGAGGTCCGGACCTATCATCATCTCGCGCTCGAACTGGTGCGGCTGCACGACGGAGTCGAGTTGGACGGCATGAAGATCGAGCGCGATCACATCGATCTGGTGAAACCGGACGGCTCGCTGGCGCGCCGGATTCCGCTGCGCGACCGCCAGTTGCTCGAGGTGAACTGGTTTTCGGCCTGGCAGTCAGCGCGTAATCCGCGGATCGGGTTCTCCACGGTCTACAGCTACGCGGAGATGCTCGCCTCGGAGAAGCCGGAGGAGAAGGCGGCGGCCGAGCAGTTTTTCGCGCAGCCCGAGTTCAAGGACGCGATGGTTCTGATCGGGCCGGTCGACCCACTGCTGCAGGATCTCGCGACGACGCCGTTCGACGAGGTGCCGGCACCGAAAGTGGGCGTACACGGCAATGTCGTGAAAACGATCCTCTCCGGCCACTACCTGCAGTCGCTCCCGCGTTGGTCGGGGGTGGCCTGGCTGGATTTCGCGGTCGTAGTCCTGCTGACGATCAGCGTGACCGGTTTGGCGACCAAATCCGGGACGCGGAGCGTGTGGACCAAGGCTGCCGCCCTGCTGTTGCTCGCGGCCTATGTGGGCGCAGCGTTGTTGCTGTTCAAGACGCAGCACCTCCTGCTGCCGATGACGGCGCCGCTCGGAGCGGCGTTCACCACCAGTTTTGTGGGCGTCATCTGGCAGTTGGTCGACGAGCAGAAGCAGCGCGGGCGGATCAAGGGCATGTTCGGCACGTATGTTTCGCCGCAGCTCGTGGACCGGATGATCGAGTCCGGCGAGTCGCCGCAACTGGGAGGCCACGATGCCGAGATCACGGCGTATTTTTCGGACATCCAGTCGTTCTCGACGTTTTCGGAAAAACTCGGTTCCGGCCCGCTGGTCGAGCTGATGAACGAGTATCTCACCGCCTGCACCGACATCGTGCAGGAGGAAGGCGGCACGCTGGACAAGTATATCGGCGATGCCGTGGTCGCGATGTTCGGTGCGCCCATCGCGCTGACGGATCATGCTTATCGCGCCTGCGTCGCGTCGCAGCGGGTGCAACGGAAGCTCGGCGAACTGAGGCTGAAATGGCAGGCGGAGGGGGCGAAGTGGCCGGAGATCGTCGGGCGGATGCAGTCCCGGATCGGACTCAACACGGGCGTCTGCATGATCGGCAACATGGGCAGCCGGACCCGGTTCAACTACACGATGATGGGCGACAACGTGAACCTGGCCGCGCGGATGGAGAGCGGCGCGAAGAGCTGGGGCGTCTTTTCAATGTGCACCGACGCCACCAAAGTTGCTTGCGAGCAGCACGGCGCGGATCGCGTGGTCTTTCGCCCGCTCGGCCGGATTGTGGTGAAAGGCCGCACGCAGGCGGTGCCGATTCACGAGATCGTCGGGTTGAAGGAGCATGTCACGGCGCAGACCCACGAGTGCATCGCGCGGTTTGCCGCCGGGCTCGAGTGTTATTCCCGCCGCGATTGGGTAGGCGCGCTCGCGCTCTTCGCGCGCAGCGCCGAGCTGGAGCCGAACATCCCGGGGCCGGCGTCGGGAATCAGCAGCAATCCTTCACTGGTTTATCAGAAAATCACCGCGCACTACCGAGCGGAACCGCCGCCGCCGGATTGGGACGGTGTGCAGGTGATGCAGGAAAAGTGAAGCGGATGGACTGCTTGGGCTCTAGGCCAGGGCGGTGACCTGACTGGGAACAGCCAGTTCACCGAGGTGGCCTACAGGAAGCTCCGACACTGAGGCTCACGTAAAAAAAAGTTCGCCCACTGCTCCCTAACTTGCTGTTGTGGCGCTCCCCTCGTGACTACCCCGCTCGAAGCCTATGCCGTCATCGACGGCGCCGTCTGCCAGCTTGGCCGTCTGGGCACTCGCATGCTCTGCCACGCGCCGATCGCCACGGCGATTGTGGAATTCCGTCGCGGCCCGCTGCGGACGTACGTGCGCGAACACCCGTTCGGGCTGCTGCCGGGGATCCCGAATCTCTACTGCGTCGACGGCGCGAACCGGCTGCTGTGGATGGCGGAATGGCCCGACGCGAGCGATCCGTGCGCGGCGATTCTCGACGAGGTGGACGGCGAGCTGATCGTGAAGTCGGTCCGGGGCGCGATCGTACGGATCGAAGCGGAGACCGGCCGGTTGATCAACTGGACCGATCGGATTCAGGCAGCCGGGTAGGATCGCGGCTTGCGCGTGCGGGGGAGCGCGGGCGCCCCGCCTGCTCGTTGGATCGTGCTATGCCCGGCGCGGGTGCACGACAGCAAGACCGTGCGGCCGAGGGCGGCTGCGGCCCCAACGAGCCGGCGTGCCCGGGGATCAGCTCGGCAGTCGGCCGACTTTCGCCGGCATCGGCAGCGGTGCGGTGCGCGACGGCATCGGGGCGTAGTGGGGCGGCGTGAGGCCCGTGACGAGTTCGCCGATCTTGACGGGCTGGCCAGTCTCGAAACAGCGATTGGCCGCGATGCCCACGAGGATCGAAGCGGCGCCGCCACGCTCATCGGAGGCGCGCTGGTATTTGTCGGCAGGAACTTCCGGAAGGAAGATCTCGTCGAGCATCACCTTGTCGCCACCGCCGTGGCCGCCGGTGCCGGTCCACGGCTCCAGCGTGCGGGGTTCCCCGCGCAGCGGGACCACGCGGGTCGTGACACCGCCGGCCGCGATGCCGCCTTGGACGGTGTCGGTGCCATTCACGTAGACCTGCTCGACGATCGTGTGCTCGAGCCGGCCGAGCGTGCCGTTGAACGCGATCGTGTAGCCTTCCCACGCGTTGAAGGCGTTGAGCGAGTAGGCGAGCGTGACTCCGTTATCGTAGTTCACGAGGACGTTCATCGTGTCCTCGATGTCGATGCGCGGATTCCACACGCATTGGTCGCGGAAATAGCCGTCGTAGCGCTCCTGGTCGAGGTAGAGCGACTTCAAGCTCGGGCTGGCGGCGAGATCCATGAAGAACCCGCATTTTTCTTTCTCGGGGCAGGTGTGGCAGCGCTCGTGGTGGCTCTGCAGCCCGAACCGCTTCGCCATCGTCGGCGTGTAAAACTCGCGTTTGCCGGTCGCCATCACCGTCGCGGGCATGGCGCCGAGCCACCAGTTCACGAGGTCGAAGTGGTGCGTCGCCTTGTGCACCATCAACCCGCCGGAGTTCTTCTTCTCGCCGTGCCAGCGGCGGAAATAGTCGGCGCCGTGGTGCGTGTTGAGCATCCAGTGGAAATCGACCGAACGTACCTCGCCAATCTCGCCGCTCATCAGGATGTCCTTCACCTGCGTGCGCGGCGGGGAATAGCGATAGTTGAACGTGACCCGCAGGTTCCGGCCTGACTTCTTCCTGGCGTCGAGGATCCGCTGGCACTTCTCGGCTGTCGTGGTCATCGGTTTTTCGGTGATCACGTCGACCCCGGCGAGCAGCCCGCGTACGATGTAGTCATCGTGCGTGGCATCGACCGTCGTGACGATCAGGATATCCGGCTTGGTCTCGGCGAGCATCCGGTCGAAATCCCGGGCGAGAAACGCTGGCGGGGGCGTGGCCTCGTTGCGGGTGGAGCGGGTGCGGGCCAGTTCGAGCCGGCCGGCATTGGTATCGCAAAGCCCCACGAGTTCGGCGTGCTGCGGGTAAGTGCGTTCGATCGCGTCCTGATACATGTGGTGCCGGGATCCGACGCCGACGATGGCGTAGCGTTTGCGTGAACCGGTGGGACGGGTGGTCGCGGCAAACAACTGGGGACCGAAAGCGGCGACGCCGATGCCGGCCGCAGAAACCGTTTTCACAAACGTACGACGATTCATGGGGGAAGAGACGGGGTTTTCGGACATAAGGGGGTGAGCAAAGCAGGAAAGCCGGCTCGCGGGATCTCAAGCGCGGAGCCGCGCTCGTCGTTGCCCCGACGCGCGGCCGCGGCCGAGGATGCGCCGACCGGGCTGGCGTTTCAGGCAGACAGTCCGAACACGCCGCGGAGCGTTGTCGCCGGTAGGGACGGTTCTCCAAGCCCATCCGCGGAGCGCTCGCCACCTAGCGCGGGGCCTCCGCGCCGGCCGGTTTCGACCGGTTTGCGCTCGACAGGCACGGGCGCCGCTCAGCTGTGGCTGTGCGAGCCGCCCGTGTGCGCATCGGTCCATGACCGGACCGACGGACTATTGACGGCGAAGAGCTGCCAGATGCCGAACACCAAGCCGAACGCGACGGTCACCAGCATGAAGACGAGCCGCTGCGTGCCGTGAGGCTCAGCTTGCTGCGGAAGCAGCCACCAGAAGGCGGCGGCGCCGATCGCCAGGGAGGCGAGGATGCAGAAAATACCCCAGGTGATGCCGGCGCAGCGCGCGCAATCGCAACGCAGGACAATGCTGGCGGCCGTGCCGACCATGACGAGGTCCCACACGAGCGGGAAAAAGAGCGGGAAAGGCGCCGGTTGCGGCGCTACGTGCAGCAGCAAAACGGTTCCGGCGATGGCAAAAAGAGCACTGCTGAGCAGCACGCAGAAGGGCAGCTTTTTCATGCGAGGGGTAACCGAACTGGGGTGCCTTACCGTGGGGGGTTTCCTGTAGCCTGTCGAGGGTGGAGATCGGATGTACCGAATGAAAATTCAGCGCGGAGTTCCGCGTGGCCGCGAAACAAGTGTGAAATCCCGCGTGAGGTCCGGCCACGGCCGGTCAGGGTGGTGGACGCTTCGCGGGCCGCGGCTGCAGGAGTGGATCGAGGATGGCGCGGATCAACTCCTGCGGAGGTTTCGTCACCGGAGAGGGTTGCCGATACGAGCCATGGCCCAGAGGCCGTTCCCGGCGTGCGTCGCTGATGTAGACGGTGAGCTGGATGAGATAGGATTTGAAGTCCCAAGCCCAAACGTCGTCGTAGGTGACGATCGCCTCGGTGTTCTCCGGCATCATCGTCAAATGGCCGGCCGAGGCTTCGCGGCCGAGTTCCCGCAAACGCCGGACGATCAGCTCGTCGATGTGCCGGTCGTCGTTGAGCCGGTGCACCACATAGAAGCGCTGGTAGCGGCTCAGATCGGCGCCCGGACTCCGGCGCGTCTCGACGCTCGAGCAGGAGACGAGCAGCGCCGAGAGAAGCACCAGCGCCAGAATTGGTTTCATCGCGCTGGCAACGAAGGGGCAAGATCACGCGGTTGGCAACGGCTGTTCGGAACCGGCACCGGACGACCGCAGGTCGGCGGCCGCGAACTGGACGCGGGTCCAAGCTTGAGGTGGCCGCCCCGCGGTCGCGGTGACGGCGCATTGCGCATACAACGCGCCGAAGCTGGCCGCGTCGAGCTGGAGCCGGACGCGATGCGGACTCGAGCTGCGGTCGACGTGGACGAGCGCGAGCATGTTGGTCTCCAGCCAGCGGCGCAGCCGGTAGAAGGGAAGGTAGTGGCGTTCCGCCACGGCATGCCGCAGGTCGAAAAAAGCGCGCAGCACCGCGGCCGGATTGGGGGCACCCGCGAGCATCAGCCGGAAGTCCAGCGCGGCATTCAGTTCCTCGTGGTCGCCGTCGCGGGTGATCGCGGCGAGCAGCTGATCGACGACGGACAAACCGTGGTTCAGCGGGCAGGCGGCCGGAGAGACAGGGTGGGAAGCCGCTGATTCAGCGGATGCGAAAGAGAGAGACATTGGCGTGGTTAGAGGAAACGGCGCGCGGGAAACAGCCGGCGCGCACGTGGCGGGGGGGAAAAGGGTCGCAGCGGATCAGTGGGCCTTTAAATAACTTTTCAGCATCCAAGACGTTTTCTGGTGCCATTGGATGCGGCCGATCGCGAGATCCTGCGTTTCGAGGTCGTTGGCGTCGCCGGCGGCGTCGCGTGCCGCGATCGCATCGGTGATCGCCTTTTCATGCGCCACGATGAGCCCGGCGACCAGATCGCGCGCGGGCACTGCGCCGCTGGGGAACTCCTCGATGCCGGCGCGCTTCGCGAGCGTCTGCAAACCACCCGGCGGATAGGCGTCGAGTGCGCGCACGCGCTCGGCAATTTCGTCCACCGCTTCGAACAACGCCTCATATTGTTTCTGGAACGCTTCGTGGAGCGCGAAGAAGTCCGAACCTTCCACGTTCCAGTGAGCGTGGTGCGTGTTGGCCAGCAGGGCGTAGGAGTCGGCGAGCAGGAGATTGAGGGCGGAGACGACAGCGGAGTCCGTCTTGGTCTTGGCGTCGGAAGCGGTTTTCATGCGTCCAGTATAGGAAGCGCGCATCGACTCCGCAAATCGGCAGGGTCGGAATTCCGTTCAGGCCAATCCCGGAATCGCTCAGCTCGCGGTTGCGGGCGTTTTCGCTCCCCGTTTGCCGAAGAAGCGCCGCCAGGAAAGAGCGAGGCCGGTATAGACCAGGAAGCAACCACCGAGGGACGCGGCGCCCGCGGCGAGCTGGCCCGCCCAGCCGAGCGCTTCGCCGGTGTGCAGGAATCGGGTCCAGCTCCGAAGCTGGCGGCCGGCCGATTGGTCCGAAAATGCCTCACGCCGGATCACGTCGCCGGTGAATGGATTCAGCGTCACCGTGGTCGTCGCGGTGCGCGGCCAAGTCGGTGGCGTCTTGACGACGAACGTGGCCGGCTCGGCTGCGAGCGCGACCGCGTCCGTTCGCTGTGCGGATGCAGACGTGGTTATCCGCGCTCCCGGAACGCCGCTGCCGGGCACACTGAGCCGGAGCGTAATTTGCTCCCAATCCGGAAATGCAGCGCGTACCGCGGCGAACTGCGCGTCGCGCGACAGCGGCTGCGCTCCGGTCGTCGGCGCGGGCAGCTCGACTGCCGGCGATCCGGTCCCCGGCGGGCCTTGGCGGGCGGGCGGTTCCTCCCCGACGAGGCGGTAGACGAGGGCGTTGCCCCAGCGGAACGAAATCGGCACCGCCGTGAGCGTGAGCACGATGAGCACGGGTGCGCTCCAGAGGCCGATCACGTTGTGCCAATTGAAGTCGCGTGGTTTGCCCTCGAGGCCGCGCTGAAACCACACCACGCCGCGAATCGACCGCCACGACCACCGGCGCGGAATCCACAAATACAGCCCGGTCGCCGCCAGCACGAAGAACGCGAGATTGCAGATGCCGTTGATCAGTTTGCCCGTCGGACGGTGATCGCCAGTCAGCGCCAGAAACCGGTGCCAGTCTTCCATCACGTGCAGGAAATCGTGCATCCGCGTCGACGCCGGCCGGCGAACGGCGCCGGCGTAGGGGTCCACGAAAACGGTGGCGTCGCGGCCGAGCGACACCGCGACCGCGCTGCGCGGGTTGGACGAGATCGTGAGTGAGCCGGGCTTCGCGTCGGGTTTCACGGCACGGACGCGCGCGAGAAGCTCTTCGACCGGCAGTCGCGCCGCGGAGCCCATGGGCGGCTCAATCTGGCGTGCGTCACGCTCGGACCACGTGACGAGTTGTTTCTCGAACGCGAGCGTCACGCCGGTGAAACACATCACGGCGATCGAGAGCCCGGCGATGATTCCTGCGATCAAGTGGAGCCAGAAGATGGTCCGACGAATGGTCATGAGTCTTGAGCCGGTGTGGCGGTGGATCAGAAGCGGTAGCCTACGCGCAGGCTGAGGCTGCGCGGCGCGCCTAACTCGAGCGCCGCACCGGTGGTGCCGTTCACAAAATAGGTCTCGTCGAGGACATTTTCGAGGTTGAGGGCAAGGTCCCAATGCGTGCCCATCCGGTAGAACAATCCCGCGTCGACGCGCCAATAGCTCGGCAGCAGCAGCGGATCCGGCGCGGCGCTCGTGCGCGCGGCGGACCACCGCTGGTCCTGCCAGATCAGGCCGACGCTGACGCCCAGGTTTTTCAGCACGCCGGCGGCGAAGTCGTAGCGATTGTAGAGCGAAAACGCCCACGGCGGCGTGCGCTCGGTACGGCTGCCCCGAAGGCGACCTTCACCGCGATAAACCGAATCGAGATAACTCGCGGTGGCATTGACCCGCCAGCCGGGGAGAGGGCGAGTCTCCGCTCCGAGTTCGATGCCCTTGGTGAGACGCCCGCCACCGGTCTGCGTGTAGAAACGATTCCCGTTCGGGTTCAGCTCCGCAGGACTCGACTGCACGAGCACGTTGTCCAGCTCGGTGCGGAAGACGCTCAGGGTGAGCGTCGATTCGGAGGCGGGCAGATCGAGTTTCGCGCCGACCTCGAGATTGGTCCCTGTCGTCGGGCCGAAGCCGCCGGTCTGGCCGGCGGCGTTCTCAAAGGAGCTGTCGGCCGGTGAATAGCTGGTCGAGTAGCTCGCATACACGGCGACGGCCGGACTGACGTTGAAAACCAACGACGCGTTCGGCGTCACGTCCCCTTTACGGGTGGCCGTTAATGCCTCGAGGTTTTGGGGCGGCGGTGCTGACACGGCTGAGTAGTCGCGCTCGAACTGCTGCTCTCCGTAGCCCAAGCCCAGCGTGAGCGTCCATCGGCCATCGGCGAAGGACGTCTGATTTTGGAGGTAGGCGTTCCAATAGAAGTCATCGTTGAGGAAGGCGTTCACCAAAGCCGGACGGTGGTCGACCAGCGGACTCACCGGCACGCCGGTGTAGAGGTCGATCGGCGATTGGTCCGGCTGCGTGGCGGCCGCGCGGGAGTAGGTAAGCTGGTAGAAACGACCGTTGAAGCCGAGCAGCGTGAGATTTTTCGCGCCCGCGAGCGGCGTAAACTCGTAGGACGTATTGAGGTCGAACGCGTGATTCTGGCGGCCGATCTCACTTATCGCCTGACGGCGCGAAACGACCCAACGACCCTCAAGCTGACGAAGTGAAGCCGTCTGGACGAGAAACTGGTTGGAATCGCTGTCGGATTGGATGAACCGATAGGCGACGTGCGCGTGCCAGGCGTCGCTGAGCGCAGCGCGGAAGTCGAAACCGGCGATCGTGTTTTCCAGGACGCGCTCGCCTTCCGAATAGTTCTGCGACAGCGGCGTGAGATCGGCGGTGTGGATGGGGCCGGTCAGCCCGTCGGCGGTCGAGAGCGACGTGGCCGGAGAAATCGAAACGGCGCGGCCGGCGCCGAACGGCTGCCGCTGCCAGAGGAATATCGGGGTGAGCTCGAAGCGGTCATCTTCGCCGAATTTCCACGTGAGGGCGGCGAGAAGCCCACGGTTCCGATCGTTGATGCCGTCTTTGTAGGAGCCAAGGTTCTGGACGAGCGCGGCGGCGCGATAGGTCACTTTCCCGTCGGGCGTGAGCGGACCGCCGGTGTCGATTGAGACCTCGAGCGAACGATTCGAGCCGAGGTCGAGGCCATGGCCGGCGTAGCTGGCGGCACGAACTTCGGCGCGGGCAAACGGCCTTTCCGTCGGACGCTTCGTGATCAGATTGATCACGCCGCCCGGCACGGTCGCGGCGCCATACTGGAGGCCGGCGGGACCGCGGAGATAGACGACCCGGTCGACGCTGAACAGGCTTGGGCTGAACGTGCCGCCGGCGAGCAGCCCACTGAAGCCGTCCACCATCGTCTGGTCGGGGCCCATGTCGAAGCCCCGCGACAGGAAATGGTAGCTGTCACCATCCTGGCTGCGCGAGAAGACGCCCGGCACATAGCGGAAGGTGTCCTCCAAGCGAACGAAGTTCTGCTCCCGGATCCGCACGCGATCCAGCACGGTAACGCTGCGAGGGGTCTCGTGAAGGGTTACGGGCAGCTTGAACGCGGTGGAGTCCTCGTAGGTGAGCTGGCGCCCGCTGACATCCAGCGCGGTCAGCACGATGGGCGAGTCCCAGTTGGCGGCGACGAGATCGCCGTCGAGCGACTGAGCCTGCAGCATGGCGGTGGCGAGGAGAGAGCAGAGGCAAGTGCAGCACGTGCGGATGGCGGAAGTCATCGGCGCACTTGAAGAAGAGACCGGGTCTCATCTCAACCCAAAAGTGAGACGGCGTCTCACTCTCAAGTAAAGATGGCATTTGACGCGGCGGGCGCTCAGGAGCTTTATCCGCTCATGCCGAACACGTTGACCGTCGATCTCGGGCACCGCAGCTACCCGATCGTCTTTGCGGCCGATGTGCGTAATAACGTCCGCGATCAAGTCGCAGAGCTCACCACCGCCGGCCGCAAAGTGGCGGTGTTCACCGACGAGCAGGTGGCATCGGCCCAAGTCGGGGCGCTGGAAGCGATGTTTGGCTCCTCACCGCGACTCGCGTTCGCGCCGGGCGAATCCGCGAAGTCACTCGCCTCATTTGGCCGCGCGATGGATTTCCTGGCTGCGCAAAAAGTCGATCGCCGTGGTGTCGTCTTCGCTTTCGGCGGCGGGGTAATCGGCGATCTTGCCGGTTTCATCGCGGCGAGCTGGCTGCGCGGGATCGATTTTTATCAGGTGCCGACGACGTTGCTCGCGATGGTCGACAGCTCCGTCGGCGGCAAGACCGGGATCAACATCCCGGCCGGCAAAAATCTCGTCGGGGCGTTTCACCAGCCGCGCGGCGTGTTCATCGGGACGGATTTTCTGCGGACGCTGCCGGCGCGGGAATTTGCCGCGGGTATGGCCGAGGTCATCAAGTATGGCCTCCTCGGCGACGCGGCGCTGCTGGAGCTGCTCGAGCGGGCGCCGTTGAGCTTTGTGAGTCCCGAACTCGCCGGTGTGATTCGTCAATGCTGTGCGTTGAAAGCGGCCTTCGTGCAGGCGGACGAGCGGGAACTCGCTCCCGAAGGCGGCCGCGCGTTGCTTAACCTGGGCCACACGTTCGGTCACGCCATCGAGCAGGTGACCGGCTATGGCGTCTACCTGCACGGCGAAGCCGTGGCGATCGGGATGTGCGCGGCGGCGCGGTTGTCGGCAAAGCTGGGCCACCTCGGCGGGGCGGACGTGGCGCGCGTCGATGCGGTGGTTGCGGCGCACCGGCTGCCAGTGAAGTTACGGACACCGCTCGTGCTGATGGACCTGTTGGCCGCGATGGCGCGCGACAAAAAAGTGCGCGCGGGCATGCCGCGCTTCGTGGTGCTCCGAAAGCTCGGTGAAGCCGTCACGCAGGACGACGTACCCGCGGAACTCGCGGCGGAGTGCTTCCGCGAAGTCGGCGCGAGCTGAGAGCGGCGCGCTAACGCGCGCGGCTACGCGTCCCACACGTGGCGGACCGGGAGGGAGCAGCGCTCGATGACGTGGTCGGTTGTAGACCGCCTCGATGAGGTGGCTGCATGGAGCACACGCCCGGCCAGGACGCCGGCCTGGCCTACCGTTTGGCGCGCGGTCGTGCTTAGAAATGAGGACCGCTCGGGACGCTCGGGCATTCGGGAGAAAGATTGCTCTGGGTGCAGCACCTTGCTCCCTTGTAGGTGACATCATGTCCGCCATCGACGAAGGCATCGTTCGCGAGTATTTCGAACAAAACGGATTTCTGGTCCGCCAACCGCGGAAGTATCAGGTGGCCGCTCGCCGGAAACACGCCGAGGAGGAGATCGACCTGATGGTCTACAATCCGGCCTGGCAGCGTGGGTCGCGCAAACCCGACTTCTTCCTGTTTTCGAGCGAGCTGCCGTTCGTGCAGAAGGCGGTCATCTCGGTCAAGGGCTGGCATACGGGCGTGTTTACTCCGACCATGCTGAAGAGCAGCCCGGAGATTTTCAGTTTTCTCGAGCAAAACGTGCTGAAGGAGGCGGCGCGCTTTTTCCCGCAGGCGGCCGACGAGGAGGCGGATGGACCGCCGACGAAAGTCCTGGTGCTGCCGAGTCTGCCCACTGCGGAGCCGTTCCGCTCCCAAAGTGTCGAGCTGCTGAAAAGCCACGGCGTCGACGCGATCATCTCGTTCCGCGCGATGCTGCTGGACCTGCTCGAAAAGATCGAGGTGAACCAGAACTACTCGAAGAGCGACGCGCTGCAGGTGATGCGGATTTTGAAAAACTACGACCTGCTGAAGGATCCGCAGCTGGACTTGCCCGGAGCGATTGCGCGCCGGAAATGACCCGCTCCACCGCCGTGATTCATGCCACCGCCATCATTGAACCCGGCGCGCAGCTGGGGGCCGACTGCGAAGTTCACGCGCACGCGATCGTGCGGAAGCACAGCCTGCTCGCCGATCGCGTGGTCGTGCATCCGTTCGCCGTCGTCGGTGGAGATCCGCAGTATCTGAAATTCGATCCCGCGACGGAGTCCGGCGTGAAGATCGGCTCCGGCACGGTGATTCGTGAACACGTGACAGTGAACCGCTCCATCCACGCGGGCGAATTCACCACGGTCGGCGAAGGCTGTTTTCTGATGGCGAGTTCGCACCTCGGGCACGATTGCGTGCTCGGAAACCAGGTGGTGCTCGCGAACGCGGTGCTGCTGGCCGGCCACGTGGCGGTGGGCGATCACGCGTTCCTCGGCGGCGGGGCTGCGGTGCATCAGTTCTGCCGGATCGGCGACGGCGTGATGATCGGCGGCCACGCCTCGATCACGCGTGACATCGCGCCTTATCTGATGGTGGCGGAACGCGACGCGGTGGCCGGCTTCAACGTCGTCGGCCTCAAGCGCCGCGGGTTAAGCCGGGAGTCGATCGGCGAACTGAAGCGGGCGTTTCACGCGGTCTTCTTCACGCCGGGCAACATTCGGTCCGTTGCCGCGGAGACGCTCGCGACCGGTGGTTTTCAAACCGCCGAAGCGCGGCGGTTTCTCGAGTTTTTCAGCGAAGGCAAACGGAGCTTCGCGCGCCCGCGTCGCGGCAGCGGCGGCGAAGTTGCCGCGGAGTAGCATCGGGGTCCACGTCTGCATTTCACCGGCTTCCGCGGTCCGCCTTCCTTCCACCATGAGCAAGCTCCCAAACACGACCAAACTCGCCCTCACCTGCGGCGATCCGGCAGGGGTTGGACCCGAGGTGATCGCCTCCTGGCTCGCGTCGCCCGCCGCAGTGTCGCAGGACGTGGTGGTGATCGGCCCGCCGCGCTGGCTCGAATCGCTGCCGGCGGGAGTGCGCAAAATCGCAGTCGGGTTGGAGGACTTTTCCGCTACACCGGGCGCGCCCGACGCGGATGGCGCGCTGGTCGCCTGGGCGGCGATAGAGCGGGCGGCGGAAGGTTGCAGGCAGGGCGAGTTTTGCGGCGTCGTGACCGGGCCGATCAGCAAGGAGCGTCTGGCGAAGATCGGCTATCCGTTTCCCGGACAGACTGAGTTTTTCGCCGCGCGTTGGGGCGGCGAGCCGGTGATGGCTTTTGCTGGCGGCCGGCTGCGCGTCGTGCTCGCGACGTGGCACATTCCGCTGCACGAAGTCGGCGGCCGGCTCGGGCCGCATCTGCTGCATCGCGCGGCGCAGGCGGCGACGGAGATTGCGCGGATTGATTGCAGGGCGGGGGCTCCCGTCCACGCCGCGATCGGGGCGAACGCAGTCAACGACCGGTGGGGGCAGGGCATCCCTCCCGACAAACCGAGGATCGGCGTGTGCGGGTTGAACCCGCACGCGGGGGAGGGCGGGTTGCTCGGTTACGAGGAGCGCGATTTCATCGATCCAGCGCTCGACCACCTCCGCACCGAGTTCGCCGGGCTGTCGCGTTGCCAGCCGGCGGATACGATCTTTGCGCGGGCGCTGCAGGGCGAATTCGACGTGGTGATCGCGCTCTACCACGACCAGGGACTCGCGCCGTTGAAGACGATCGATTTCGACGAGTCGGTGAACGTCACGCTCGGCTTGCCGTTCGTGCGAACCAGCCCGGACCACGGCACTGGTTTCGGCATTGCCGGGAAGGGCGTGGCCCGCGCGACCAGCTTTGCGAACGCAGTCACGGTCGCACGCCAGTTGATCGCCGCGCGGGCGGAGCCGTAGGGAGTCCGGGCTCGACGAGCCCGGCTACCGTGACCGTCGCACGGAACTGTGGCCGGATCTTGCAGTTTTTCCGGCGGCCTGCTCCTTGCGGGTCGTCCATGTCCGAACTCGCCTCCGCTCCTGTGCCCGCTCTGCCGCCCGCCGCTGCTTCCGCCAGCGGCCTGCCGGAGGGCGTACGCCTCGGCAACGAGAACCTCGTACGGCTGACGCCTGCGGCGGGAACGAAGGTGGCGGCCTTGCTCGCACGCGAGAACCAGGGGGATTTCCTCCGGATCGCGATCACGGGCGGCGGCTGCAATGGCTTGAGCTACAAGATGAAGTTCGTCCCGGAGCCGAGGCGCGGAGACCTCCTGGTACGCACCGCTGGCGCGGAGGTGTTGGTCGACAGCAAGAGTGCCCTTTATCTCAAGGGCACCCAACTCGATTACTCGTCGGCCATGGTTTCCGGCGGCTTCAAGTTTTCCAATCCCAATGCCAAGGCGAGCTGCTCCTGTGGCGAAAGCTTCAGCGTCTGACGCCCGCCCGACGGCGCGATCAGGGGGCCACGCACCACTTAGATGTTGTCAACGGCCTCCAACCCGGCGAGAACGCGCGCGACCCAGTCACTCGATCACCCAACTTAATTGATGGCCAATTCGTTTCCTTATGCCGGTGGCGGCCGCCCCGGTTCTTATCAACGTCGCAACGTCGACCCTTTCGCGGCGATCCGCCGCAATCATCGGATCAAGGTCCCGCAAGTGCGTGTGATTTCGCCCGAGGGCAAGCAGCTCGGCGTCCTTGATACTCCGAAAGCCATCAATCTCGCGCTCGAGAACGGGCTCGATCTCGTCGAAGTCGCGCCCAACGCGACGCCGCCCGTGTGCCGGATCATGGATTTCGGCAAATACGTTTACGAAGAGCAGAAGAAGCACACGCACTCGAAGTCCACGGCGAGCAAGATCAAGGAAATCGAGTTTAGCGCGCGCATCGCCGAGAACGATTTCTTCACCAAGCTCCGCCACGCCGAGCAGTTTCTCAGCCACGGCAACAAGGTGAAGCTGCGGCTGAAGTTCCGCGGCCGCGAGATGGCGCACACCGAGATCGGCTTCAACGTCATGAAGCGCGCCGTCATCGAGCTCGCCGGTATGGGCCATCCGGATGCGGACCCGAAACTGATCGGCCGCAATATTCACGTGATGCTCAGCCCGCTGCCGGTGAACAAGCGCAAGCCGAAGTTCCACGTGCCCGGCGAGGACGACATCGAGGAAGACGACGAGGCGCCGGAGAACGTCTCGAGTCCGGCGGAAGCCTGAGCGCGGCGCATGCCTGCGGCGGCCCGACGAATCCTCCTCGGCCTCGCGGTCGCAGTGGGAATTTCGTCTGACCTGCATCCTGCCGGAGGCGTGCGCGCTGCACCCACCCGACCCGGCGCCACCGCGGCGCCGGCTCCGCGCGGCTCCGCGCCGACGACTTCGGTCGCGACGGTCAGCCGGCAGAAACCCCCGCCGGCACCCGCGACGAAACGCGCGCGGACGGTGCCGACGGTCGGCCTCGCGTCCGCCGCGGCGAAGCTCGGATTGAAACTGTCCGTCGACCGCCCGGGCCGGATGATCGAATTGACCGATGGTTCGCGGCGGATGGAGCTGGAGCTCGACAGTCGCGAAACGAAAATCAACGGCCTGCGGTTCTTCCTCGGCGAGCCGGTGACGAGCAAAGGCGGGGGCTTCCAGATCAGCCACACGGACTACGAATCCTGTCTCGTGCCGCTGTTGAAGCCGGCGCTGGCGCCCAACCGGCCGCCGGAGCCGAAAATCATCGCGCTCGATCCCGGCCACGGCGGCAGCGACACCGGCACGCAGAATCCGCGGCTCGGATTGCAGGAGAAGATGTTCACGCTCGATGTGGTATTGCGGCTGAAAAAGCTGCTCGAATTCCGCGGCTACACGGTCGTGCTCACGCGCGATGCCGACGAAAAAGTGGATCTGCCGCAGCGTGCGATCATTGCCAACCGTGCGCAGGCCGACCTCTTCGTCAGCGTGCATTTCAACTCGCTCTATCCCGACACGAAGACGAGCGGAGCGGAGGTGTTCACGTTCACGCGCGCCGGACAACGTTCCGATCAGTCCCGCGGTTTCGGCCAGGAGGACGACACCGAGGACGATCCCGCGCCGGTAAACCGTTACGATGTGTGGAGCGTTGCGCTCGCGCAGGCATTGCACCGGGAAACCATCGAGGGCCTGCAGCTCCCCGATCGCGGGCACAAGACCAAGCACCTCGGCATGCTGCGCGGACTCCAGTGCCCGGCGGCGCTGGTCGAATCCGGTTTCCTGTCCAACGACGCCGAGGCGAAGAAGATCTCCACGGAGGCGTATCGCCAGAAGATCGCCGAGGTGCTGGCCTCCGGGATCGAGCGCTACGCGTCAGTGGTGCGAACCTTGCGCCGGAAGTAGACGTGGAGAGCCCGCCGTCCGGGCGGGCTGTTTGGTTGGTGATGATGCCAGCGGGCGGGGACGCGCGTTCCACCTTTGGGCGTCTTCGCTGTCGCGCCGCGCGGCAAAATCGTTTTCGTGACCGCATGCTTTTTCGCTTCTGCTCCCGGTTCGCAGCCACCGTGACGCTCGGGCTGCTCATGTTTTCGCCGCTCGCCGCGTGGGACTACACGGGCCATCGCATCGTCAACCAAGCCGCGCTCGCGTCACTGCCGGCCGACTTTCCCGAGTTCGTGCGCGCACCGGCGGCCGCCGAGCGGATCGCTTTTCTCGCCGGTGAACCGGACCGGTGGCGCAACGTCCCCGACCTGCCGATCAAGCACGCCAACGGGCTCGATCACTACTGCGATCTCGAGCACCTTGCGGGAGCGGGCGTGGATCCGCGGACCGTGAGTTCGCTGCGATTCGAATTCGCGCTGACGTTCGCCGCCGGGCGCGCGGCGCATCCGGAAAAATTTCCGCCGATCGATCCGGCGAAGAACGCCGATCGCTCGCGGGAGTGGGCGGGATTCGCGCCGTGGGCGGCGGCAGAGTATTACGGCAAGCTCAAGTCGGCGTTCTCGTATCTGAAAGCGTATCAGGAGCACGGTGGCACGCCGGTCGAAATCGAGAACGCGCGCGCGAACATCCTCTACCTGATGGGTGTGATGGGTCATGTCGTCGGCGACCTCGCGCAGCCGCTGCACACGACGATGCATCACCACGGCTGGGTCGGCGAAAATCCGCACGGCTACTCCACCTGGACGGGCATTCACGCCTGGCTCGACGGCGGGTTGATCGCGCAGACCGGTGTCACCGCCGGTGAAGTCTGCGCGCAGGTCCGGCCGGCGCATGCGCTGTCTGTCCAGCCGCGGGCCGATGGACGCGATCCGGTTTTCGTGCAGGTGATGGACTACGCGCTGGCGCAGAACGCCCGCGTCGAGCCGCTCTATCAGCTCGAGAAAGCGGGCAAGCTGGCGCCGGAAGCGGCGGATTTAAGCGAGGCGCGGACGTTCATCTGCGAGCAGCTGCAGGTGGGCGGCGAGATGCTGGGCTCGATCTGGCTCACCGCCTGGCGGAACACGATTCCGGATGTCTACTTGCAGGGCGAGTTGCTGAGGCGGCAGCAAGCCGCGGCGACCGCGCCGGCGCGCTGATCAATCTTTCTTCGGCCCGCTCCGGTAGTGGATCACGCGCACGGGTTCGAGTGTGACCAGGCCGCCGCCCATCATGGGGTCGAGCACGGCGAGGAACGCGTTGATCTTCTCGGCCGCGTCGACGATCTCGATCACCATCGGCAGGTCGTCGGAAAGCCGCAGGATCTTGGCGGTGTGCAGATGACTCGCGGCGCCGAAGCCGAGCGGACTGCGCAGCACGGTGGCGCCTGCGAGTTTCATTTCGCGGGCCTTGAGCACGATCGCCTCGTACAGCGGGCGGTGTTCAAACCGGTCTGACTCGCCGATGAAAATTCGTAGCAGGGTGGCGTCTTCGGGCAGGTGCATGATCAGGAGCCTTTCAACGAGTTGAGTCCAACCGCCGCGATGTGACCCAGCCACACCGCGACGAGACAGAGCACAAGCGAGCCGACAACATTGCCACCGGCGCGGCCCCAGTCGCCGTCGCGCAGCAGGTTCAGCGTTTGCAGACTGAAGGAGGAAAACGTCGTAAACCCACCGAGCACGCCCGTCATGACGAAGTGCCGGCCCGTCGCGCCGACGAGCATGCGTCCCTCGGGCGCGGTCAGCGTGGCGAAAAAACCGATGATGAAACTACCGACGACGTTCACGACCAGCGTGCCCCAGGGAAACGTCTCGCCGTAGTGCTGCGCGACGAGACCGGAGAGGGCGAAGCGTCCGACACTGCCGAGGGCCCCGCCGAGGGCGATATACAGGTAGAGCGACATGCGAGCGAGGTGGATTCATCACAACCATGTCGCGAATGCAGCTCGAAAAACGGGCCGTGATGCCCACGCTTGGCCTGTTTTGCGCTGGTTTCCCCGACTTTGCACTCTGCTCGCGTTGCTGGGCGCGACCGCGGTTCGCGGTGACGAGCTGGCGGCGCGCGTCGTGCTGCTGGCCAACAGCGAGGATCGCGATTCCGTGCGCGTGGCCGAGCACTACGCCGAAGTCCGCGGCGTGCCGCGCGAGAACATCGTCACGCTGCCGATGCCGCTTTCCGAGACGATCAGCTGGGCGGAATTTGTCCGGACGATCTGGGAGCCGCTCGCGGTGGAACTCATGCGGGCGCGATGGATCGACGCGATTCCGATGCGGCTGACGGATGCGGTCGGCCGGACGAAGCGGGCGGTCTCCGGCCATCGCATCGCTTACCTCGTGGTCTGCCGCGGGGTGCCGCTGCGGATCGCGCACGACCCGGCATTGTATGAACCGGTACTGCCGTTCACCAACAACTCGATTTTTCGCACGAATGCCGGCGCCGTCGACTCGGAACTCGGCCTGCTGGCGAATCCCGGTTACGCGATCAACGCCTTCGTGCCGAATGCCCTTCACCGCAACGATGCACCGTCGGCCTTCGAGCGCGCGGCTGTGATCAAAGTGTCGCGGCTCGATGGGCCGACGGTGGACGACGCGTTAGGCCTGGTTGATCGTGCCGTCGCGGCGGAACAAACCGGACTGCTCGGCCGCGCCTATGTCGACCTGGGCGGCAACCATCCGGACGGCGATCGGTGGCTCGAGTCGGTAGTGCGGCAGCTGCGCGAGGCCGGTTTCGATCTCGATGTCGATCGCACTCCGTCGACCCTCCGCGCGACCGCGCGGTTCGACGCGCCGGTGTTGTATTTTGGCTGGTATGCCGGCGCGGTGAACGGGCCCTTCAAGTTGCCCGGCTTCCGTTTTCCGCCGGGCGCGATCGCGTTGCACATCCACAGCTACTCGGCCCAGACGTTGCGCTCGGCGGAGGCGAACTGGTGCGGGCCGCTGATCGCCCGCGGCGTGACGGCGACGGTCGGGAATGTTTTCGAACCGTATCTGCAACTCACGCACCGGCCGGATCTGTTGCTGCGCGCGCTGCTACGCGGAGACACTTTCGGCGATGCCGCCTGCTACTCGCAGCCCGTGTTGAGCTGGCAGGCGATCGCGATCGGCGATCCCTTGTTTCGGCCATTCGCGCGTGCGGCGACGGACAGCGAACCGGGCGAAGTCCCATCTCAGCGGCTTGCAGGTTACGCGGTCGTGCGCGAGATGCTGGCGCTGGAAGCTGCGAAACGGCCGGACGAGGCGCTGGTGCTCGCGCGGCGCACGCAGCGCGATCAACCAAGCTTCGCGGTCGGCCTGGCGCTCGCGCAGCGGTTGAAAGCCGCGGGCGACGAGAGCGGCGCAGCCGACGCGGTGGGGTTCGTGCCGTTGCTGGACAGCTATCGCAGCGATGAGTGGGCGCTCGCCCGCGAAGCGGCGAACCTGCTGCGGGGTGCCGGTCGCGCGCCCGCCGCAATCGAGGTGTTCGACCGACTCCTGCGTTCGCCCGGCATGCCGGCGGGCGTGAAGAGCGCCTGGCTGCCGGACGCGATCGCGGCGGCGGATGCCGCGAAGGACCTGCAGCGTGCGGAGAACTGGCGGCAGGAGCTGCGAACGTTGGAGCCGCGCCGCGCGGAAAGCGCCGGCTCGCCGCCGCGGCAGTCGCGTCCGGGTGGGCGGGACGCCCGCGTTCCCAACGGCGGGGCCGCGGCAGCAGAGCCGGCTACCCCGGCGGTCCGCGATGTGGAGGGCCAACGATCCGATTAGGTTTCGGACCGCCGCTCAGATCTTGTCGACGATCCGATCCGCGAGGCCGTAGGCGATCGCTTCCTTCGCGTTCAGGTAAAAATCGCGATCAGTGTCCTGATTGATCCGTTCGATCGGCTGGCCGGAGGAATCGGCGAGGATCTGGTTCAGCTCAGCGCGGATTTTTTCCATTTCCTTCGCCTGAATGTTGATGTCGGTGGCGGGGCCCACCATGCGGCCCGAGATCAACGGCTGGTGAATCAGCACGCGGGCGTGCGGGTAGAGGAGCCGCCGGCCCTTCGGTGCGCCGCAGAGCAGGATCGAGCCCATCGACGCCGCCATGCCGGTGACGATCACCGTGATCGGCGAGGTGATCAGCCGCATCGTGTCGAACACCGCCATGCCGGCGGTGATCGAACCGCCCGGCGAGTTGATGTAGAAAGTGATCTCCTTGCCCGGGTCGACCGCCTCGAGGTAGAGGAGCTTCTCGGTCATGTCTTTCGCGGTCTCATCGGTGACCGCGCCCCACAGGAAAATTTTCCGCTGCCGCAGGAATTTCTTCTGGATCATCGCGCCCACGAGCGCGCGTGCCTTGGGAGCGGCTTCCTCGTGTTCGTCGTCATCATCGTCATCGTCGAGCCGGGGGACGGGAGCGGACAGGCCGGGCTGAAGATTGTCGAAATGCATAGGGCCGCCAACGTTGGGTGGCCCTCGCGGATTGGCAAGTGCTCAGCAGGAGTTTGGGCTCGGACGGCTGGGATGTGGCCCGGGCGTCCCGCCCGTGGGCGGCGGTTCGCGCCGACGTCGCGGGCTGGACACCTGCCATACGGGCAAGCTGGCCCCGCTACGAGTCGGTTAATACCGCACCTTGTCCGGTTTAACGGCCCACGCCTGAAACGTGCTCTGGGCCGCGTCGTGCAGCAGCGGGAGCATCTTCACCGTGCGCTGCTCCGGCGGCAGCGGGATCTGCTGGTAGATAAAATCGTCGTCGAACCCGATCGCCGCCGCGTCCTTTCGCGTGTTGGCGTAATAGACCGTCGGAATGCGGGCCCAATAGATCGCGGACAAACACATCGGACACGGCTCGCAACTGGTGTAGAGCTCGCAATCGCCGAGCTGAAACGTGCCGAGCCGCTGCGCCGCCTCGCGGATCGCGGTGACTTCCGCGTGCGCGGTGGGATCGTTGGTCGAGGTGACGCGATTCTGACCTCGCGCCACGATCTCACCGCGGCGCACGATGACGCAGCCAAAGGGGCCGCCGCGGTCGGCCCGCATGCCGTCGTCGGCCAGCTGGATCGCTTCGCGCATGTAAGTCTCGGGAGTCATCACGGCCAGTGTGTGGTGGTTCGCGCCGCTGGCGAGCGCGGAGCCCACGGCGGCCTTCGGCGAGACCGTTCGGGCATTCACCTGACGCGCGGCGTTTCGTCCTGCCGTACCTCTGCGAAATTCACGTCAAAACTCCCGAAAATTCGCGAGCGGCGGAAAGTTGCGATGCAGCGGCCGCGACCGTGTGCCGATCTGAAGCGCAGAGCTTCATCATGCGGTTGACGACCAAGCCAACTCTCGTGCGAAACCCCCACACCGGGCGAGCGAGAGGAAGAGTTGCGCTGGTGCTGGCGGCGTGTCTGTTGGCGACGATGGCGGCTTCGCCCAACGATTTCACCAAGGACCGCGCCCCGATCGATGCCGACACCGCCTTGCTCGAGGACCTCGAGCGGCGGGCGGTCCAGTTTTTCATCGAGCAGAGCGATCCGGTCACCGGGTTGACCTTCGATCGCGCGCCGGCGAACGGCGAGAGCATGTCGGAGTATCCGGCCAGCATCGCGGCGACGGGTTTCGCGCTGTCGGCCTGGTGCATCGCGGACGCGCGCGGCTGGCTGCCGCCGGGAGAAGCGGTGACGCGCGCGCGGACGACGTTGAAATTCGTGCTAGAGAACGTGGAGCACGAGCGCGGCTGGATCTACCATTTCATCCACGCGAGTTCGGGCGGACGCATGTGGCACAGCGAGGCGTCGACGATCGACACGGCGCTTTTTCTGTCGGGCGCTTTGACCGCGCGGGAATACTTCAGCGATGCGGCCGTGCAGATGCTCGTCGACGCGCTGTATGCGCGGATCGACTGGCACTGGGCGCTCAATGGCGGCGACACGCTGTCGCACGGTTGGAAGCCGGAGAGCGGCTTCATCCCCTGGCGCTGGGATCGCTATTCGGAGTTGATGGGCCTTTACCTGCTCGGCATCGGCGCGCCGGTGAACGCGCTGCCGGCGAGCAGCTGGCGGGCGTGGAAACGCGAACCGATCACGACGTATGCCGGCCGGACGTTCGTGGACGGCGGGCCGCTTTTCACGCATCAATACGCGCACGCGTGGTTCGATTTTCGCGACCGGCACGATGGGCTGCTCGACTACTGGCAGAACTCGGTCGAGGCCACGCTGGCGCAGCGCGACTGGTTCGCGCAGCAGGCGGAGCGGTTTCCGGCGTGGTCGCTGGGCCTGTGGGGACTGACCGCGTCGGACAGCGCTGCGGGCTACGTGGCGTGGGGCGGGCCGGGGAGTTTCGCACCGGAAGCAGTGGACGGAACGGTGGTCCCCTGCGCGCCGGCGGGTTCGCTGCCCTTTGCGCCGCGTGAGTGCCTCACGGCGCTACGCCGAATGCGCGAAGTCGGCGGCGAGAAGGTGTGGCGCCGCTACGGATTCGTGGACGCGTTCAATCCGCACACCGGCTGGACGTCCGGCGATGTCATCGGCATCGATGTCGGCATCACGCTGTTGATGGCCGAGAACCTCCGCTCGGGGCTCATCTGGAAAATTTTCATGGAAGCCGATGAGGTTCGGCGGGGGTTGCGGCTGGCGGGTTTCAAGACGGCGGAGCCGCAGTGGGCCGCGGACCGGGTGGCGCAAACTGAGTGACCCTGCGAACTTGATCCGCGCCCGCGAGCCGGGTATCAGGGCGTGGCGCGCCTGCGCCTCGCGTGGTGCGCCGCAACCGCAACAAAGGAGATAGTCATGAACTCACGTGTTCTCGGGCTTCGCGTGGCGAGCGCCCTATTCGGGCTGATGTGCGTTGGACAACTCATCCGGCTGATCATGCAGCTCGGAATCCAGGTAGGCAGTCATCCGGTGCCGCTGTGGTTCAGCGGCGTGGCCGCTCTGGTGCTGGCCGGACTCAGCCTCTGGTTATGGCGACTCGGGATGGAGCCGCCGAAATCAGCGGTGCCTCCGGCGGCGTAGGAATTGCCGCCCGCCGGACGACTCAGTGGTGTTGCGCGCCCGCGTCGGGCGGCAGCGCGCGCGTGCCGGACGAACCGTCCGAGGCCGGGCCGGTCGCCACTTCGGTGGCGGTGATCTCGATCGCATCGCCGTTGCTGGCCGGTCGCGGGCGCGGCGCATTCACGACGCGGGTGGCCGGAGGCCGGCCGAGCAGCCGCCGGCTGAGATAAACCGCGAGCCCGATCGCGGCGACCACCGCCGCGGCGATGGCGCCGGCGAACACGGCGACGGCGACCGCCACCGCAGCAAACAAACCGGCAACAATCAGCTTGAGGACGCGCATGAGGCGAAGACTCGCAGAGCGGCCGAAAGTTACGGCGAAGCTGTCAACGAAGGCGAGCCTGAGCTGCGGGCCCGCGCCAGGGGATTGATCGTTTGGCAAACGACCGAGCGCCTCGTTCTCCGGATCGTCCTCATTCTCTCCGAAAGGCGAGAGAAAGAGAACGAGAACGAGAAAGAGAACGATGGTGATCGTAGCCGCCGGCCGGTGGCTGGCGGCTGGACGCGAACTTTCGCGCCACGAAAAAGGGCCGCCCGAGGACGGCCCTGGAAGAGGGAAGCGCGCTGAGACGACGGTTATTCGTTGGTGATGTCGAACGTCGTGCTCTGCCGGCGAATCGGCGTGTAGGCCTTGTACCACGCCTTCTGCGCGTCGCTGCCATCGTAGTCTTTCAGCGCCTGCTCGCTGGCGAACTCCATCACGATCACCTGATCCTTTTTCACTTCGGCGCCCGGCGCATTCTGGATCTTCAACGGCTTGGTCCAGACGCGGGTGATGCCCTTGAACTGGGCCGGCAGCGCCTTCGCGCCGTCCAGTGCGGCTTTGATCTGCTCCGGCGTGGTGCCTTCCTTCCAGGCGACCGTCACGACGTGGATCACGGATTTCGGCGCGGTCTCCGCCGCGAAGGTGGTCGCACCGAGCATCAGGGCGCCGGTGGCGATGGCGATCATCATCAGCTTTTTCATCATTGGGTTGGTTTTTCTGGTTGGGGTTGTCTCGGCGTGAAGCCGGGAGGTTGGCCGGCGCGCGCCGTAGGGCGCTGCCGGGGTGTGTCTGTGGCGAGCGGATCGAGTAGACCACCTGCCAGTGCAGAGTCGACGGATTGCCAGCGGTTTGGATGCACGAAAAGCCGCAAGGCTGCGTATGACACCGTTCAAATCGCCCTCCCCGAGCCCACAATGTAACCCAATAGGTTACAGTGTGCGGAGCGCACGAGACGTGGAGCGCCCTACTCGGCGACGGTGAGATCGAGGACGAAGATGCCGTGGCCGATGCCGGCGGCTTCGCCGGCTTTGCCCATCTGGAAGGCCACGTGGCGGCCGTCGTCGCTCACCACGCCGTTCGAGGCTTTGTAGCCGGCGTAGTCGCTGAAATGTGTCAACCGCGTGTAGGTGCCGGTGCCGTCGAGCGCCAGTTTCCAGAGGTCGATGCTGCCCGGTCCGCGCTTGTTCTGCGAGTCGCACTCCACGAGCGTGTGGCGGCCGTCCGGGAAAATGCCCTCGGGTTCGTCGTAGATGTCAGGCGAGTTCGTGTAAGCGGTGAGTTTCCGCGTTGCGAGCTCGATGCCGTAGACGTCGCATTTCTGTCCTCCGTCGGTGTAGGTGCTGAAGATCAGCTCCTTTTCCTCGGGCGGACGGTAGTTCTGGGTCTCCATGGTCGCGCGGAACGGCAGGTCCTTGCCGTCGAGGATCAGCCGCTTGTTGGCGATCGCGGGCACGCCGTCGGTGTAGACGAGATCGGCCTCCACCATCGTGGACGTCGACAGGTTGCCCTCGCCGGGCTTCGGATCGATCCACTCCGGCCAGGCGAAATGCAGCCGCTGGCGCGAAACCGCCGGACCTTCGTTGCAGCGGATGCCGAGCGGCACCGGCGGCTTGCGGCCGCTCTTGTCCAGCACGAAGAGGTAGCAGTTGCGACGCGCGTGATTGACGTCCTTCAGGTCGTAGGCGAGCGGACCGGCGAGCAGGATGTCGCCGTTAGCGAGATAGAGCGCGCGGGTGTAGCCGTAATGCGGATAGTGCTGCGTGAGATTGCGGATCGCGCCGGTCGCGAGGTCCAGTTCCATCGCGTCGCCGAAGGTTTTGCTGAGGAACAAAATCTTTTTGCTGTCGTGCGACCAGTCGGCGCGTTCGCCGAACTGCGTCAGATGGCGGATGTGCGGCGGCAGATGATCGGCGGGACTCTGGCCGGGCTGAGGCTCAGCGCGGGCGAACAGCGGCGCGGTCAGGAGAAGCACGCCAGCGGCGAGGCGGGTGGGGAAGGGGTGCATCGCGGAGAACAGACGTCCTCGGAGGAGAGAAGTTGCGTGCGGAACGGGGCGGGTCTTAGCGGAGCGAAACTGTCTCGGCTTGCGGGAAGTCCGCGGGGAGGGCTTGGGTCACCCGGCCGGTCGCAGCCCACTCGGCACCGCGTTGCAGCGTGACGATGAACCCGACGCAGCGCATCGCCGTCAGGTCACCCTTGCGGACGTGACCCAGTGGGGTGTGAAAAATCCGGCCTTGGCCGTAGGTGACGGTGAAGAGGATCGGCTCATGCCGGCCGGAACCGCGGTTGGCGGGATCGTCGTAAGCGGTGGCCAGCACGGTCAGATTTTCGGCCGGGCCACGCAGCCGGTTGTAGAGTTCGTCGGCGGCGTGCATCCACGTCGTTGGCAGCCCGTGCGTGATCGGATGATCCGGCTCGCGGATCACGACCTGAAACGCGTGGACGTTGCCGTGACTACCGCCGGGGCCCGGAGACGGATCGCGGACGATCTTGGTGCCGTCCCAATACACATACGGGCCCCATTGCTCATTGCGGCCTTCCCAGCCACCGAGCCCGCAGATCGCATTGTAGTCCTTCCATGCGGGAAACGCATTGTCGGCCGAGTGGACGACAACAAATCCGCCGCCGCCGCGCACATAGTCGACGAAAGCCGCCTGCGTGGCCGCGGGCCACGCGTCACCCATGTAGTTTGAAATCACGAGACCGTAGTCGGAAAACGTCGGCCGAAATCCGCTGAGATCACCGCCCTTCGGCGGCGTCGTCGCAACGTCGACGTGGAAGAGCCCGGTTTGCTCGAGGATCGATTTCAGGTGTGGCGTGGTGACCTGCCACTCGTGGTTGTTCTGGCCGTCGATGATGAGCGCCTTGATCGGCGCTGCGGAGGCGCTGACGGCGGCGATCGAGAGAAGCAGAAAGGCGCAGAGGGTTTTCATGGGCAGCGTGGACTAGGGGTTCAGCCAGCCGGAGGCGCGCAGCCAATCGGCCGCGCGATCGGGCCAGGAGGTGATGAGTTGATCGGTGCGACGGAGCCCGAAACCGTGGCCTCCGGTTGGATAGAGGTGCATCTCGGCGGAAACGTTCGCCTGCTTCAGGGCGAGATAGTAGAAGAGAGCGTTCTCTACGTGCACCGGATCGTCTTCGGCCATCGCCAGGAAGGTCGGCGGCGTTTTCCCGGCGGTGACGGCCACCTCGGGCGCGATGCCGACCTGATGGTCGCGGGCGGTGAAATAGCCCGGATAAATCAGCAGCGCGAAATCGGGCCGGCAGCTCAGCGCGTCAGCGGCGTCGATGGCGGGATACAATCGCGCGTCCTGATGCGCGCTCAACACGGCCGCGACGTGTGCGCCCGCGGAGAACCCGATGATGCCGATGCGATGCGGATCGATTCCGAATTCGGCGGCGCGTTGACGCAGCACTCCCATCGCGCGCTGCGCGTCCTGCCCGGGCGGAAGGTGTTGCGGCATGCCTTCGCGGCGGGGCACGCGATATTTCAAGAGGACGCCGGTCACGCCGATCGAGTTCAACCAGTCGCAGACCTCCGTGCCCTCGATGTCCATCGCGAGCCGCACGTACCCGCCGCCGGGACACACGAGCACGGCCGCGCCGGTGTCCTTTGCCGGATCCGGTTTGTAAACGGTGAGCGTCGGCGTGGACACGTTGCTGATCCTGATCACGGGCCGGCCGGCGGGTTTGCGGTCGGCGGGAGTGGTCACATCGACTTCCGGTGGAAGCGGCGCGGTCTCGCCGGGAGGCTGGTCCGGCCACAGCGGAATCGTGATGGGCTCAGCGGCCAGCGCGGCGCTGACGAGCCAGGCGAAGCCGGCGAATGGGAGCAGGGTGCGGGGGTTCATGCGCACAGAGACTGACGCGCCCGAGCGTGAACGGGTCCACGGCGTGGCGCGAGCATTGCGTCTTAACCGTCCTTCGGCTTGCGGGTGCGGCGTCGCGAAGCTTTGCTGAAAACGTGCCGTCGGCGGTCGCCCCGATTCTCGCCCGGCATTCACTCCGATGAAAACCACGCTGCGTTTGCTTTCGTTCCTCGCTGCCGGGCTCGCGCTGGTTTCCGCCGGGCGCACCTTCGCCGCCACGACGCCGGACCCGGTGATCGCGGCGGTCACGGCAGCGGACGCGGAGCGGCAGGCGGCGTTCGTTGCCGGCGACCGAGCGCAGCTCGACGCAATCCTGTCGGACAGCCTCCGCTATGCGCACTCGAACGGAAAGATCGACACGAAGGCGACGCTCATCGAATCGATCGTTTCGGGGCGATCGGACTACGAGAGCTTCGACTATCGCGAACGCGAGTTCGTGCCTGCCGGCCCAGGCGTGGTGTTGATGCCGGGACGCGTGGTGGTCGGGCTGCGCACGGCCGGTGGACCGATGACGCTCGATCTGAATTTTCTCGGCGTCTGGCGCGAGGAGAATGGGAAATGGCGATTCTTCGCGTGGCAGTCGTCGAAGAATCCGCCGGAGCCGGCGAAGTGACGCGGCGCGTTGGGGACGCGCTTAGCTCGGACGGGTAGGGCGGGTTATCCCTAACCCGCCGTTGAGGGGGGAATGCGGCATCACGCGGCGCGTTGGGGACAACGCGCCCTACCTTAGGCAAAGAATATTGAGGTGATCGATGTTCGGACCGAGCGGCGGATTTAGCCGGATCGTGTTCGGACCGGCGTGCAGGTTCACGATGACGCGGTCCCACGCCCACGACTCGAGACTGCCGGTTGGCCAGAGCACGACCGCGCCGGCGGGTGCGCCGTTCAGAATCAGCGCTGCAGGTTCGATTTCATCGCGGCGCATGGCGTAGCGAAACTCCAGAAGGTAGTGGCCGGCGGTCGGCGCGTCGTAGGTCCACTCGATCCAGCGGCGGCCTTGCGAGCCGGCGAAGTCACGGTAACCGACGCCGGTGAATCCGGCGACGGCGCGGCGCACGGGAGCGCTATCGACGCGGGCGTCTTCGGCTTCGAGGATCGAGCCGCCGGGCGTTACGGACATCGAAGGCACGGCGACGGGTGAACCGGTGATGGTCAGATCGTAGAGCACGCTGCGATAGAGCGCGCGCCAGTCGACGGTGCCGACGCGGTTCATCCAAATCGGATTCCGGTAGTGCGCCAGTGCGAGCGATGCGAAGTTGCGCCAGTGAAACGCGGCTTGGTTCAGCTCGCGCGCGATCGTCGCGTGCTGATCGGGCGTGGGCTTGGCGCGCGATAACGCGAGCTCGGTCGCGGCGCGGATCTTGTGCGCATAGTAGCCACCGAGGTGCGCCATCGAGCGGATGTCGTCGAGCGTCACCTGCAGCGTGGAATCGCCGATGGCAGAAATTTCGTCGACGAGAGCGAGAGCGCGCGCGGCGTGGGCGTTGAGTTGATCCGCCACCTGCAAGGGCGTGATGCCGCCAATTTCCCGTCCGTGGGTAATCGCGTCGACGTAGTCGGGAATCGACACGTTGCCGGTGGTCGGGTGGGGCGGCAGCGAGATGAACCGGTTGATGTCGTGGAAGCCGGTCGGCGTTTGCGCGGGCTCGGGCCGGCTCCGCGCGGCTTCGATATACCACTGGAAATCGAACCGGCCCCAATGGAATCCCGTCGTCAATGGATAGATCATCGATGCGTCCTGCCACGCGGCGAAGAGCTTCGCGGCGTCGACGCTGGGAAACTGTTCCGCGAGCAGTGCGATCAGCCGCTCGTTCGGCAGCGCCGGATCGTAGCCGAGCCGGCCCCAGAGCAGCCAGTGATACCAATGCTTCTCGATCTCGAGCGGTCGCGGTGCGTCCGACGCGCGGTTCACGTCGAGAAACTCGCGTCCCCAGATCCATTGATCGGAGCCGTAGTAGAATCCGCGCGTCGGCGTGCCCGGCATGTTCTGGATGAACTCGCGCACGAAATCCGGGGCGCCCCAGCGGAACACGTACGCGTCGTCGTTCCGCAGCGTCCACAGCACGGGCTGGTCACCGATATCCGCGAGAAACCGCTCATGGAAATTCTGGCGCGTCGAGCTGAGCGCGTGGGCTTCGGCGTATTTGAAGCTGTAGACGAAATCGACCCCTTGATGCGCGATCAGGGGCGCGAACGTTTGCGCGATCTCGCGGGCCGCGGCTTCGTGCTGCCGGTGAATAAACGTGATCCGGCGGTCCGGCTGGACGGCGAGTGCATCGAGCACGCCCTGGCCGTAGGTGCGGAACGCCCACTGCTCCTTCTGCGCGGGCGTCGCATCGAGCATGTTTTCGCCGGTGGTAAGCCCGATGCCGGCGAGATCCGGATACGTGAGGAGCAGCTCGCGCACGCTGCGGCGGAAGTAGTCGATCGTCGCGGCATTGTCCAAGGCGGTGGTGAAGCCGTAGCGACTGGCGGGAGAAACGCCCGAATCAGGAGCGGCCGAGGGCGGCCGTGCCCCCGCGCCCGTGCCGTTCAGAAAGACATTCCACGTGATCAGATAAAACTTCACGTTGCGCGACCGGCCGTAGCGCATGACCTCGCGCCAGAACGCGATTTTTTCCTCGATCGTCATTCGCTTCAGCGTTTCGACGTGATCAAGGATCTCCGGCGCATCGAGCCCCACGGCCCAGGTGGAGTAAAACTCGTCCCACTTCGCCGTGGAGCGCTGGACGTCAGCAAGCGCGACGTCGGGATACTCTGGCACGCGGACGAGAGACGGGAACGGGTGCAGATTCCAGAGCGAGATCAAATTGTAGCGGTCGCGGGCGAGGCGGTCGATGAAGTCGTGCCAGAATCCCAGGTCCCAAACCGTCGCGATATTCTGCTGCGCCGAATCGGACGCGTCGGTGTAGCTGGGCGTGCGAGCATCGAGCGGCAGGTTGAACTTTACGCCGCGTTCCGCGAAGTGCGGGTTGCTGTCGCGGTCCGTGATCGCCTCGAGCCCGCGCGTGCGGATGAGTTCGGCCGTCTCCAGTCCGCCGTACATCAAACCGGCGCTGTCCGGCGCGATGATCCAGGTCCGACGAGGCTCATGCCGCGCGATCCGGAGGCTGAAGCCTTCTGCGCGCAGGTCACCTGGCGGCGCGATCGCTTGGGCGGCGACGGCGGCGCGGACCAGCGGCGAATCGGCGGAGGCCAGCACGATTGCGTCGGCATCGCTGGGCAGCAGGCTGGCCGTCAGGTCCAGCCGATGCGGTTCAAAACCCCGGCGGATGAGCGCCGATTCGAGCTCGCGGGCCGCGAAGCCAACCGGTTCATCTTGCGGATCAAACGCCAGGTGAACAGGCCGCGCGAAGGCGGGCGCGAGCGCGAATGTGCAGACAAGCGCGAGTACGACGAGGCGGGCGAGTGGGGGCATCGAAAGCGGCGGGGTGCACGGCTTGGACGAGCCAGCAGTGAGAAAAGATGCACGGTGCCGCTCCGTCGGCGAGCGGAGAGACGGGCGTATGACCTAAGCCCGCCGGGACGGCGGGCTCCACCTCTCGCTACCGAATCGCGGCGTGATAGGCCTGCAGCGATTTCACTTCGGAACGACCGGCGCGGGATTCGGCGATCCCGACCACCGCGGCCCGCGCCGCGGCGACCGTCGTGACGTACGGCACCTTGTATTTGATCGCCGCTTTGCGGATGTAGCTGTCGTCGAACTTGCTGGCCTTGCCGACCGGCGTGTTGATGACCAGCGCGATCTCGCCGCTCATGATCTCGTCCGCGATGTTGGGCCGCTTGATCTCGTGGATCTTGAAGCTGCGTTCGCTCTTCACCCCGTGCTGCTGCAGGAACGTGTGCGTGCCGTCGGTGGCCTTGATCCGGAAACCGAGTTCCTGGAACTTGCACGCGACCCCGAGGATCGCCGCCTTGTCGGCGTCGACGACGGAGATGAACACGGTTCCTTTCGTCGGGAGCGGTGGCGTGGCGGCTTCCTGCGATTTGAAGTAAGCGAGCCCGAACGTCGGCGCGAGGCCGAGCACTTCACCCGTGGAGCGCATCTCCGGTCCGAGCACCGGATCCACCTCCGGGAACATGTTGAATGGCATCACCACCTCTTTCACGCCGACGTGCGGGATGACGCGTTGCTTCAGGTGCAGATCCTTCAACTTGGTGCCGAGCATCAGCTGCGTGGCGATCCGCGCCATCGGCACGGCGCAGACCTTGGAGACGAGTGGCACGGTGCGGGAAGCGCGCGGATTCGCCTCGAGGACGTAGACCTTGTCCTGGCAAATTGCGTATTGGATGTTCATCACGCCGGCGACCTTGAGCTCGCGGCCGATGCGCAGCGTGTAGGCTTCGATCGTGGCGAGGTGTTTTTTTGGCAGCGAAACCGGTGGGATCGCGCACGCCGAATCGCCGGAGTGGATCCCGGCAAACTCGATGTGCTCCATGACCGCGGGCACGAACGCGTCGGTGCCGTCGGCCAGCGCATCGGCCTCGGCCTCGGTCGCGTTCTCCAGAAAACGGTCGATCAGGATCGGGCGTTCCGGGCTGACGTCGATCGCGCGCGCGAGGTAGTCCTTGAGCATCGCTTCGTCGTGCACGACCTCCATCGCGCGTCCGCCGAGGACGAATGATGGGCGCACCATGACCGGGTAGCCGATGCGTGCGGCCACCGCGCGGGCTTCCTCGAACGTACTCGCCATGCCGGACTCGGGCATCGGGATGCCCATCTTTTCCATCATCTGCCGGAAGCGGTCGCGATCCTCGGCGAGATCGATCGTGTCGGGTGAAGTGCCGAGCACTTTCACGCCGGCGGCTTCCAGTTCTTTCGCGATGTTGAGCGGTGTCTGGCCGCCGAACTGCACCACGACGCCTTCCGGTTTCTCCTTCGCGTAGATGCTGAGCACGTCCTCGATCGTGAGCGGCTCGAAGTAGAGCTTGTCAGAGGTGTCGTAGTCAGTGGAGACGGTCTCCGGGTTGCAATTGACCATGATCGTCTCGTAACCGGCGTCGCGCAGCGCCCACGCGGCGTGCACGCAGCAGTAATCGAACTCGATGCCCTGGCCGATCCGGTTCGGGCCGCCGCCGAGCACCATGACTTTTTTCCGATTGCTCACCGGCACGCGATCCGGGCCGTTGTAGGTCGAGTAGTAATAGGACGCCTGCTCCACGCCGCTGACCGGCACGGCATCCCACGCTTCGACGATCCCGATCGCGGTGCGCCGGGCGCGGATCTCGGCTTCGGGCAGGCCGAGGAGCTTGGCGAGGTATTTGTCCGCGAAACCGTCGCGCTTGGCTTGGGCGAGCAGATCGTCGGGCAACATCCGGCCGCAGAAGGTGAGGATCTTTTCCTCCAGTTCGACCAGCTCCTTCATCTGCTGGATGAACCAGCGCTTGATGTGGGTTTTCCGGTGGAGTTCGTCGAGGTCGGCGCCCTTGCGCAGCGCTTCATACATGATCCACTGCCGCTCGCTGTTCGGCTCGGTGAGCATCGCCATCAATTCGTCGAGCGAGCGCTGGTGGAAGTCCTTCGCGAACCCGAGCCCGTAACGACCGTTCTCGAGGGAGCGGATCGCCTTCTGCAACGCCTCCTTGTAGTTCTTGCCGATGCTCATCACTTCGCCGACGGCGCGCATCTGCGTGCCGAGTTTGTCCTGGGCGCCGCGGAATTTCTCGAAAGCGAACCGCGCGAACTTCACCACCACGTAGTCACCGGTTGGAATGTATTTCTCGAGCGTGCCGTCGCGCCAGTAGGGAATCTCGTCGAGCGTGAGACCGCCGGCCAGCTTGGCCGATACGAGCGCGATGGGAAACCCGGTGGCCTTCGAGGCGAGGGCGGAGGAGCGCGAGGTCCGCGGGTTGATCTCGATCACGACGATGCGATCGGTCTCCGGATCGTGCGCGAACTGGACGTTCGTGCCGCCGATCACGCCGATGGATTCGACGATCCGGTAGGCGTATTCCTGCAGCCGTGCCTGGAGCTTCGGCTCGATCGTCAGCATCGGCGCCACGCAGTAGGAGTCGCCGGTGTGCACGCCCATCGCGTCGACGTTCTCGATGAAACAGACGGTGATCAGGTGGTTCTTCGCATCGCGGACCACCTCAAGCTCGAGTTCCTCCCAGCCGAGTACGGATTCTTCGACCAGGATCTGGTTGACCATGCTGGCCGCGAGTCCGCGGCTGGCCACGACGCGGAGCTCCTCGACATTGTAAACGTGGCCGCCGCCGGTGCCGCCGAGCGTGTAGGCCGGCCGGATGACCACCGGATAGCCGAGTTCGGTCGCGACCTTCTCGGCTTCCTCCACCGAGAACGCCGGCGCGCTGCGCGGCATGTCGATGCCGAGCCGTTTCATGGTTTCCTTGAAGATGATCCGGTCCTCGCCCTTCTCGATCGCATCGGCCTCGACGCCGATGATCCGCACGCCGAAGCGCGCGAGCACGCCGGCTTTCGCGAGCTGCGACGACAAATTGAGTCCAGTCTGGCCGCCGAGATTTGGCAGCAAGGCGTCCGGCCGTTCCTTCGCGATGATCTCCGTGAGCGACGGGACCGTCAGCGGCTCGATGTAGGTGACGTCCGCCGTGCCGGGATCGGTCATGATCGTGGCCGGGTTGGAGTTGACCAACACGATCTGATAACCGAGTGCGCGCAGGGCTTTGCACGCCTGGGTGCCGGAGTAGTCGAACTCGCAGGCTTGGCCGATGATGATCGGGCCGGAGCCGATGATGAGGACCTTCTTGATGTCGTCGCGTCGAGGCATGGGTAAAACGGGCCGGAGGGCGGCTGCGGGGGACCGGGAGGATGACCGGACCGCGTGAGCGTGGCCGCCGGATCGAATCCATTCATAGCTGCCGCGTACGGGCCGGCGCAACGGGTTAAACCCTCGCGTCTGTGGTATTTCCGGCGCGAATGAGGCCGACGCGTCCGGCTTAACCGCCGCAGCCTCGCGCCCGCCACGGTCCCGCTACGATCAGGAGGTCGGTCGCGGAAGCGTTTGTTTGCTGAGCGCTGGTGGCCACAGGGATAGCTCCAGCCGGCTGCCGGCGGGCCCGACGGGCAAACTTTGCTTTTTTGCCGTACCAAAGGCCAATTTTGCTGTCTGTGGGTCGCATCCATCATGCCTGCCCCGATCAGAGTGTTAATAGCAGACGACCACGATTCGCTCCGTGAAGGTTTGAGTATTCTGCTGGAATTCGAGGAAGACATCCAGGTCGTCGCCGAAGCCCGCGACGGGCGTGAGGCGGTCGAGCAGGCGCTGATTCACCGGCCGGACGTGGTGGTGATGGATATCACCATGCCGCGGCTCGACGGGCTGCAGGCGACGCGCCAAATCAGGCAGATGCTGCTCGAGACGCACGTGCTGATGATTTCGGCGGAGGACGACAACACCGGTGTCGAGCAGGCGATCGCGTGCGGCGCGCTCGGTTTCATCTGCAAGCACACCTCGCTGATGAACGTGCCCAACGCTATCCGCGAGGTGGATGCGGGAAACACCTTCTTCGCGATGACGCCGCGGCGTGCTACCGACACGGACAGCGAATCAGAATCGGTCGTCGAGCACGTCGAGTTCTAGGGCGGCTCCCTCCTCACGACGCGGGTGCTGTTTGGGGCAGGGCTGACGCTTGTCGGCGGCCGGCAATGGGAGGCCACCTCGTTGAGGCGGCTTTTTCGGTTGGCCTACGTCATCCGATCTAGCCAGTCACCGATCCGGCCTGCAGGGCGGCCAACGGCCCACGCGGGGTGTTTCTCGCTGCTGCGATCCTCGCGGAATTCCGTGCGACGACGTGACGTCGCTCTTGGCGGTGTTCTACAGCCATGACTTGGCGCTTACCCCGACCATGAACCAGTCTGTCTGCACAGCCGCCGCGCTCGCGCTGGGCCTGATCGTTGCGGCCGTACGGGCGAGCGGGAATGATGCCGGGCTGCCTCGGTTCGCGACGGCTTCGGCCGAAGTGAATCGGCCGATTGGTGCCGCGAAGGGGATCTTCCGGGGACGCGTGGTCTGGGTGCACGAACCCGCCGCGGTCAACCAAGCCTGCGTCGCCGATGCCGCCCCGGGGTGGTATGCGCGGGCGAACAACGAGCAGCCGGTGGTCGACGGCATGGTTTCGCGCGCGCTGCAGACGCTCACCGGCGAGTCCACGGATGCGGCCGCCTGGGCGGCGATCTTCCGCTTTCACAATGCGACACGCGGCAAGGGCGCGGCGAGCTATGTCCGCGGCGAGAAGGTGGTCATCAAGATCAACGCCACGAGCGCGTATCACGGCAACTTCGATCCCGTCACGCTCCGGCCGCGGATGTTCATCTCGGAAACGTCGGTCGGCCCGGTGCTGGCGATGCTGCGGCAGTTGGTGAACGTCGTCGGTGTGGACCAGCGCGACATCTACGTCGGCGATCCGATGAAGCACATCTACCCGCATCTCTACGCGGTGTGGCATGGCGAATTTCCGGACGTGCACTATCTCGATAACGGCGGCTATACGGCGCTGGGCCGTGAGACCGCGGCGCCGAGTGCCACCGCCACCCTCCATTACTCCGATCGTGGCTCGGTTCTGCGGACGAACGTCTGGGCGAACAACTATCCCGGCGACAACCCCGTGACCGAAGATCGGGTCTATGCGGTGTTCGACGAGGCGGAATACCTCATCAACATTACGATGCTCAAAGGCCACAAGCGCGCCGGCGTGACGATGTTCGCGAAAAACCACTTCGGCTCACACACCCGCGGCGACGCGTCGCACCTGCACAACGGGCTGGTCGCGCCGACCGAGATGCCAAACGCGACCCGCGAGGGCTATGGGCTCTACCGGGTGCAAGTAGACATCATGGGCCATGCCTCGCTCGGTCGGAAGAACCTGCTGTTTCTCATGGATGCGTTGTGGGCTGCAGACCACGAGCTCGGCGTGCCGTTGCGATGGCAGATGCCGCCGTTCGCGAACACCTACATGGCCTCGATCTTCGCGTCGCTGGATCCGGTGGCGATCGAATCGGTCGGCTACGATTTCCTGCGCAGCGAGTTCACGACCGACCGCGTTCCGCTGGCCGGCACGTTTGTTCAGATGACCGGGGTCGACGACTACCTGCACCAGGCGGCCGACTCGGCCAACTGGCCGGCGGGGCTCGGGTATGATCCGAACGGCACCGGTGTGCCGCTGGCCAGCCTGGGCGTTCATGAGCATTGGGACAGCGCGGCGACCAAACGCTATTCGCGCAACCTGTCCGCTGCGGGCACCGGCATCGAACTTGTCCGCGTGTCGCAATCGGCGGCGCCCGGCCGGCTGGCGAACATCTCGACGCGCGCGCAGTGTGGCACGGACGCCAACGTCACCATCGGAGGGTTTGTCATCACGGGCGCAGCGAAGCAGGTGCTCATTCGCGCTGTTGGGCCCAGCCTCGAGGCGCAGGGAATGGCGCGGGCCGCGTTGCTGGCCGATCCGTTGATCGAGCTGCATGAAGCGACGCGCAGTGAAGTGGTCGCGAGCAACGACGACTGGACCACCAACCCGAACGCCGCGGCGATCGTGAGCACGGGTGCCGAGCTCGGCGCCGCCGCGTTGAGCAGCGACGACACGACGTCGTCGGCGCTGTTGCTGACGTTGCCGCGCGGCGTCTACAGCATCGTCGTGCGCGGCCAAGCTGAATCCTCCGGCATCGTGCTCGTGGAAATCTATGACGCAGATCCGGCGGGCGCGCCCGGCCGGCTGGCAAACCTCTCGACGCGCGCGCGGTGCGGCACGGGCGACAACGTCACCATCGGCGGGTTCGTCGTGACCGGCGGGCCGAAGCAGGTGTTGATTCGTGCTGTCGGGCCGACGCTGGCCACGCGCGGGCTCAACGCGTTCGAAGTCCTGTTCGATCCCACGATCGAACTGCACGATGCGCGGCGGCAAAACAGGATCGTCGCGACGAATGACAACAATGCTGACGGTCCTTATCCGGCCGAACTTCCGCGGATCGCGGGGGCGCTCGGCGCGGGCGCGCTCGACGCGAATGACCGTCGCTCCGCAACCTTGCTGACGACGCTCGCGCCCGGGGTCTACAGCGTGGTGACACGCGGGCGCGCTGCGACCGAGGGCGTCGTCCTCATCGAAGTTTTCGACGCCGACTAGGCGTGACTTCAAAACCTCCTGCAGGGCGAAGCCCTGCCCTCACGCGTCGGGCCACGCCAATCATGGTGGCCCGCTCCGTGAGGAGCAGGAAATGCGAAGACAGGTCCGAGTTGAAGCCCATCGCGCGACCTGGTCCGGACCGCACGCTTGCCGGTCAGGTGCGCGATCACAGTTGAGCGCGGGCGGACTGCTCGTAGCGTCCCAGCATGACCCCCCTCTCGTCTTTTCAGCGGATCCGTCAATTGACCGCGCTGACCACACTGGCCGTCGCGGCGACGGCGTTCGCCACCCCGGCCGACACGGCCTTCGAGAAACTCGCGGGCGAATGCATCGAAGATCTCCTGCAAGCGCGACCGGAAACGGCGACGCAGCTCGGCGATCACCGCTTTGACGACCGGCTGACCGACTACAGTCCGGCCGCGCTCGCCGCGCGCGAAACCTCGCTGCGAAAGCAACTCGCCGCGCTCGAACAGATCGATGCCGCCGCGCTCACGGGGCCGAACCGGACTGATGCGGAGATCCTGCGGCTCGAGCTGGAATCAATGCTGTTCACGCTGACGGAGGAGCAGCCGCATCTCTGGAATCCGCTCTCTTATAACGACAGTTTGGCGACGAGCATTTACCTGCTCACCGCGCGCGAGTTTGCGCCGGCGGAGCAGCGGTTGAAGAGCGCCGCGAAACGGCTCGAAGCGATGCCGCGCGTGATCGCGCAGATCAAAGCCACGTTGAAAAATCCCCCGCGCGTGCACACCGAGACGGCGATCCAGCAGACGGCCGGTGCCATCGAACTCGTCCGTCTCGGACTCGATCCGCTGTTCGAGCAGGCACCCGCGATGCGCGCCGAGTTGGCGCCGGCGCAGGAACAGGCGATCGCGGCGCTGAACGACTACAAGGCGTGGCTGGAGACGGAAGTCCTGCCGAACGCGAACGGCGATTTCCGGCTCGGCGCGGAACGGTTTCAGAAGAAGCTGCGGTTCGCGCTCGGCTCCGATATGGCGCCGGACGAGGTTGTCCGTCGTGCGGAGCGCGAACTTGAGACGACCACGGATGCGCTCTACGCCACCGCTCTGCCGCTGTTCAAAAAGGATCACGCCACCGCATCGGCCGCCGAGTTGGCGGACCGGCCGCGGGTGATTCGCGCCGTGCTGGACCGGCTAGCCGAGAAGCATGCGAACGACGAGACCGTCGTGGCTCGCGCCAAGGAGATCACCGATGCGGCGACGGCGTTCGTGCGCGAAAAGAACCTCGTGACCGTGCCCGACGCGCCGCTGAAGGTGATCGTGCTGCCGGAATTCCAGCGGGGCGTGGCGATCGCGTATTGCGACTCGCCGGGCGCGCTCGAGCCGAACGGCGAAACGTATTTCTCGGTGTCACCCACGCCCGCGGACTGGACGGACGCGCGGCGGCGGTCGTTTTTCCGCGAGTATAACGATTACATGCTGCACGACCTCGCGGTGCACGAAGCGATGCCCGGCCACTACCTGCAGCTCGCGCATTCGAACGCGTTTCGCGCGCCGACGCTGGTGCGCGCGGTGTTTGCGAGCGGCACGTTCATCGAAGGCTGGGCGGTTTACGCGGAACGCGTCATGGCCGACGCCGGTTTCGGCGGACCAGAGGTGAAGATGCAGCAGCTGAAGATGCGGCTGCGCGCGATCATCAACGCGATTCTGGACAACAAAGTTCATACCGCCGGCATGACCGAAAAGGAGGCGCTGGCGTTGATGATGCAGCGCGGTTTTCAGGAGGAAGGGGAGGCGGTCGGCAAATGGCGGCGCGCCTCTCAGAGTTCCACGCAGCTCTCGACGTATTTCGTCGGCGCGGTCGAGCACGACGACCTGCGCGCGGCGGCCGAGCGGAAGGAAGGCGCCGCATTCGATCTGAAGCGCTATCACGATCGCGTGCTCTCGCTGGGCAGTCCCGGCGTGAAATACGTCCGGCGCGAGTTGGGCTGGTGAGGCGCGACGGAAATCCGCATGAGGTGGAGCCCGCCGTCCGCGGCGGGCAGAGTGGCGCGCGCGCCGATACGCAAACTGCGGCTGCGGTGCGGCGCCGTGAGCTGCGCACGCGCGCCGGAAATTTCTCCTTGCCACCCGTCGATCGCATGCTACCTTGTCAAAAAAAGGTAGCTTGAACTGAACGCCGCTGTGAGCCTGAACGACAAATTTCTCCCCATCCGCAAGGGACTCCTCGAGTTCCTCCTGCTGAAGATCATCGCGGCGGAGAAGGTCTACGTCGCCGACATTCTGCGGCAGTTGAGCGAGACCGAGTTCGCGACGCAGGAGGGCACGCTCTATCCGCTGCTCAGCAAGATGCGCCGCGAGGGGCTGCTCGACTACGAATGGAAGGAATCGGAGGCCGGCCCGCCGCGGAAATATTACGAGCTCACCGCCAAGGGCCGGGAACAGCTACGCGAGCTTACTGAGTACTGGCAGAAAATCAGCGGCACCGTGAAGAGCCTCGGCCCGCGTTAATCCGTCACCCCATGAACAAGGTCATCACGATCAATCTCAACGGCACCGCGTTCCAGCTGGAGGAAGCCGGCTACGACACGCTGCGCGCTTATCTCGACGCGGCGGCGGGCAAACTCGCCGGCAATCCGGACCGCGAAGAGATTCTTTCCGACATCGAGCAGGCGTTTGCCGAAAAATTCCGGCTGCGGCTCTCGGCGCACAAGAACGTCGTGACCACGGAACAGGTGCACGCCGCGATCGCGGAAATGGGTCCCGTCGATTTTGCCGATGAGGCCGCGGAGACGACCGCGGGCGGCACCGGTGCGGACGCCACCGGCTCGGCCGCGGCGAGTGAAGAGAGTGCGGCTGCGGCTGATGCGGGCGCACCGCGGCGGCTTTACCGGCTTTATCCGGAAGGCGCCATGATCAGCGGCGTGTGCAATGGCATCGGCGCCTATTTCAACATCGATCCGACGTTCATCCGGCTGGCGTTCATCGTGGCCGCAGTGATCACGTTCGGCGGGGCCGCACTCGTGTATGCGGCGCTGGTCGTCGTCGTGCCCACGGCGAAATCCGACGCCGAGCGCAGCGCGGCGCGCGGGGTGAGTTTCACGGCCCAGGAGTTCGTCCGCCGCGCGAAGGCGGGGTACTACGAAGGCATGAAGTCGTTTCCGGACGAGGGGGCGCGTCGCGAGTGGAAGCGGAAATTCAAGCGCGATATGCGCGCGTGGGGACACTCGGTGCAGGCGGAAATGCAGCAAGGCGCGCAGCACTGGCGTCATCAATGGCAGCGCGCCTGGGCGGAACGCGCGGCGTATGAGCCGGGCTGGGGCATCGCGCTGCCGTTCTTTTCGCTCTTTCACGCGGCACTCGCGCTCGTGTGTGTGCTCGCCGTGGTCTCGCTGCTGACTGGCCGGGGAATCTTCGGCGTCGATCTGCCCGCGAGCGTCCCAACGTGGCTGGGAATCATCCTGGTTCTCTTCGCCTACGGGATGGTTACGTTGCCGCTGAAGGCGGTGCGTCACATGTTCTACCATCAAAGCCGCTACGGCGCGCCGGCCGGACCGCGCGTGTTTGCGTCGTTTTGGGACAGCGTCGTGTGGCTGGCTTTCGTCGGCGTGCTGGTGTGGCTCGCGTACCGGCACATCCCCGTCGTGAACGACGCCTTTCAGGCGTTGCCGGAGGTGTTCGGCGACATGATTCGCGCGATCAAGGACTGGTGGCACAGTCATTGAGACGGCCGCGTGGTGGAGCCCGCCGTTTTTGGCGGGCGTCGTGGAGCGGACGGCCGAGGTAATGCTCTGAATCACGTTTCCTGAGAACCCGCCGGGACGGCGGGTTCCACCTGAGGAACCGCGGAGCCGCGTCCGCTATTTGACGCGCGTCGCTTCTCGGCACGCAGCAGCCGCCGCAGTCGCCAGCGCTGGCCCGAGTTCACAATGTAGCCGGGGCAAGACGGCTCGCCGCAGCGACACGGATGCAGCCGCCATTCGGATAAGGGAAATCCATAGTCGAACGTCAGCTCTTCGCCGGCGGGAATGTCGCAGCGCGCGACGATCCAGATGTGGCCGCGGATGTTTTCCGCGCGGCAGTTCGGCGCACAGGAATGATTGATCAACTTGGCCGGACTGTCGGTGTCGCGGGCGTCGAGGTCGTAGCGTTGATTCAGCTCGAAAATCGTGACGCAGCCGTCGTTGCCGACACTCGCGCGGGCGAGTCGCTGCACTTCGCGGCGTCGTGCTTCCGCCTTCGTGATGCGTTCGCCCGTGTATTCGATGACCCTCGTGCCGGCAGGAATCGCGACCCGCGCGTAAACGCCGCGGCCGTGGATGACCGAGCCGGCCACGCGAATCCACGGCGAGTGAGGCGAGGTGGTTGGTTGAGGCGGGCGGGCGGAGGAGGACTTGGGTCGGGTGTGTTTCAGGCCACACCGCGTAGTGAAGACCGGCCGGATCGCAAACGGCAGAATTCGCTTCAATTCGCGTGATTTGCGGCCGGACCCGGATTTCATTGGCCGTGATGCCTCTCGAAGTTTTGGGCCAACGATGTTTGAGCGAGCGCGAGCCGGAGCTCGGGCTGGGCATCGTCGCGAGCGTGGACCGCGCGGCGCGGCGGCTCGGCATCGATTTCCCCGCCACGGGCGAAAAACGGTTGTACGCGCTCGGTACCTCGGTGCTGAAACGCGTGCAGTTTCGGGCGGGCGACAGCGTGACCAGTCGCGAGGGCACCACGTTTACGGTCGAGACCGTCGAGGAGGAGGACGGTCTGCTGGTCTATTTCGGCGCGGGCCGGCGGCTGCGGGAGGATGGCATTTCGGATGTGACGAGCGTCAGCTCGCCGGCGGAACGATTGATGGCCGGCCAGGTGGATCCGGGCGAGGTGTTCGAGTTGCGTTCGCAGGTGCTGGAGGCGCAGGCGCAGTTTCGACAGTCGGAGGTGCGCGGATTTCTCGGCGGGCGAATCGAGCTGATTCCACATCAGTTCTATATCCTGCACGAAGTCGCCGCGCGGCAGATTCCGCGCGTGCTGCTCGCCGACGAGGTCGGTCTGGGCAAAACGATCGAGGCGTGCCTGATCGTGCAGCGCTTGCTGGCGGTGGGCCAGGCGCGGCGGGTGTTGATCCTCGTGCCGGAATCGCTGACGCACCAGTGGTTCGTTGAACTCCTGCGGCGGTTCAACCTCTGGTTCAGCATCTACGACGAGGAGCGCTGCACGGCGCAGGAGCAGAGCACTCCAGGCGAGAACCCATTTCTCAGCTCGCAGCTTGCGCTCGCTGGCGTGCGTTTTCTCGCGGCGGATGAGCGCCGACGCGAGCAGGCGATCGCGGCTGGCTGGGACGTGGTCGTGGTCGACGAAGCGCACCATCTGGCGTGGGCGCCGGACGCGGCGAGCCCGGAGTATGCGATCGTCGAAGCTCTCGCGCGTCGAGCGCCCGGGCTGCTGCTGCTGACCGCCACGCCGACGCAGCTCGGACTGGCCGGACACTTCGCGCGGCTGCGGCTGCTCGATCCGGATCGCTACAACGATTTCGATCGTTTCGTCGCCGAGGCGGAAGGCTACGCGACGGTGGCTGGCGTGGCGGAGAAGATCCTGGCGCAGAAACCGCTCACGCCGCGGGATCACGCGGCGTTGAAGGCGATTTTCCAAAAAGACCCGGTGCGATTGGAGCAGCATCTCGCGGCGCTGGCGGAGGCCCAGCCCGGCGCACGCGAGGCGTTGTTGAAGACACTGCTCGACCAGCATGGCACGGGGCGCGTGATGTTCCGCAACACGCGCGCCGCGATGAGCGGTTTTCCCAAGCGCAAATTCTGTCCGGTGCCTCTAGGCGTTGACCTCGGCGCGGCGGCAGCGGGCGAGCCTGCGTCAGCGGCACCCACTGACGAAAGCGACGAGGACCTGCTGCTGGAGCTCGGCGAGGAACCGGGCGCGATCGTTTCCGGCGCCGCGCTGCTCGCGCGGGCGGCGCGGGAACTGCAGGCGGAAGAAAGCGGCACCGAAGGAGAGATTCGTTACGCGTTTCGCGGCGACCCGCGGATCAAGTGGCTGGTCGATTTCCTCAGACGGCATCGCACGACGAAGGTCCTGCTGATTTGTCGCTCGCCGCGGAAGGTGGCGGCGATCGAAGCGGCCGTGCAGGAACGCGCCGCGATTAAATCGGCGCTGTTTCACGAAGGACTTTCGCTCGTGCAGCGCGATCGCAACGCGGCGTGGTTTGCCGAACCGGACGGCGCGCAACTGCTCCTGTGCTCGGAAATCGGCAGCGAAGGCCGCAATTTCCAGTTTGCGCACCATCTCGTGCTCTTCGATTTGCCGCTGAATCCGGGCTTGCTCGAGCAGCGGATCGGCCGGCTGGATCGGATCGGCCAGACCGAGACGATCCGTATCCACGTGCCGTATCTGACCGGGAGCGCGACGGAGTGCGTCATCGAGTGGTATCAGCGCGGACTGAACGCGTTCGAGGCGCCGCTGCATGGGGGCGACGCGTATCGGCAGGAGTTTCGCGCGCGGTTGCTGGCGCTCGCGGCGAAGTATCGTGGCGGCGAAATAGATCGCGCCGAACTCGACCGGCTCGTGGCCGATACGAGCGCGTTCCGCGAAGTACTCGCGCGCAAGCTCAAACAAGGTCGTGACCGGCTGCTCGAGCTGGCATCGTTTAACCGCGCGACAGCGGAGAGCGTGATCGAGCGCGTCCGGGCCGCCGATGCGGATCCGCGCGTGCGGCAGGTGCTGCTGGCGGTACTCGAGCATTTCGGCGTGGAGGTGAAGGAGCACGAAGCGGGCGACCTCGCCCTCGATCCGAGCCGCGCGTATCTCGAGAGTTTTCCGTCCGTTCCGGCCGAAGGCATGCTCGCGACGTTCAGCCGAAGTCGGGCGACCGCGCGCGAGGACCTGCGTTTCCTTTCGGCCGATCATCCGCTGATGCAGGACGCGCTCGATCTGCTGATCGACTCGCCGGCGGGAACGGCGGCATTCGGCACGATCGTTTCGGACCAGCCGAACCTGCTGCTCGAGGCGGTGTTCGTGCTCGAGACGGTGGCGGACTCGCGCTGGCGCGTGGATCAGTTTCTCGCACCGACGCCGGTGCGCGTGCTGATCGACCTGCGCGGCACCGACCTGACGGCGGAGCGCGATGCGCGTGCGGTGGCGCGGGAGTTCGAGGACGCCGACATCCATCGGTTTCTCGAGCGGCCGGGATTCGACGCGCCGTTGTTGCAGCGCATGCTGGCAGCGGCCAATGGGGTCGCGGCGGCGCGCACGGGCGAGCTCAAGTCCGAGGCACTCGCGCGTGCCACCGCAGCGTTGGATGCGGAGGCGCAACGGCTGGAGGATCTGCGCCGGCTCAACGACCAGGTCCGCCCGGAGGAGATCGAGCTCACGCGGCAGCAACTCCAGCACACGCGGACGGCGATCGAGCAGGCGCGACTGCGGCTCGACTCGATCCGGTTGATCGTCCAGGGCCCGGCGTGAGGTGGCACGGGCCTCTTGCCCGTGTGGGGGGCATGGGCTTCTCCCTGCGCTCAACCCGAGATCCTGAGCTTGTCGAACGCACGGCTCAGGCTGGCGGCGCGTAGCACCGTCCACGGACTGGAGGCCGTGCCACGAAACGCGCAACCCTTGCGCCGGCGGCGCGTCTGGCCACGCTGTTGAAACCCCTTATGAAACTGCGACTCCTGTCCCTCTCGTTCCTCGCGCTGCTCGCCGCCCCGGCGATGCGCGCCGAGCAGTTCAGTGCACTGCTCTTTTCCAAAACCGCCGGCTGGCATCACGACTCGATCAACACCGGCGTGATCGCGATCCAGGCACTCGGAAAGCTGCATGATTTTAACGTCTTCTGGACCGAGGACGCGAACCGCGTGTTCAACGACAAGGAGCTCGCGAAATACAAGGTGGTGATCTTCCTCTGCACCACCGGCGACGTGCTCAACGACCAGCAGCAGGCGGCGTTCGAGAAGTTCATCAAGAACGGCGGCGGGTTCGTCGGCATCCACAGCGCGTCGGACACGGAATACGAGTGGCCGTGGTATACGAAGATGGTTGGACGGATGTTTCACATCCATCCGGTGGTGCAGACCGCGACGATGAAGGTGGAGGACTACAACTTCCCCGGCATGGATCGGTTTGCGAAGCGGTTTCTGTTCACGGAAGAGTGGTATGAGTTCGGCCCGCCGCAGTCGCAGGCGCTGAAGTATCTGCTCTCGGTCGACGAGAAGACCTACAAGCCCGCGGCCAACTGGGGCACGAAGCAGGGCAAGGGCATGGGCGACTTCCATCCGACCTCCTGGTATCAGAACTACGACGGTGGCCGGGCGTTCTACACGGCGATGGGCCATCTGCCGGCGACCTACCTCGACGCGAATTTCATCCACCACATCTACGGCGGCATTTATTGGGCGGCGACGGGCAACGAATTTCACGCCGAGTAGCACGCGGCCCATTTTTGCTGGAAGTCGAGCCCGCCATCCCGGCGGGCTCTTTCGTTTACGGCGCAGTCCGAAACATTGTAGCCGAGGTCGCTGACCTCGGTGGTCTTTTCTTTATGCATTCGGCCGGCCGGGCTCAGCGAGCCCGGCTACATCCTGAACCGGGCGACCCTCGCCGGGCCACTCGGTCGACCAAAGCCCCGTGCGATCAGACAGCCACCGCCGGCTCCCCGCGGCGCTCGCGTAGCTCGCGCTCGACCCGGTCGACCTCGCGCTGGTTGAGCGGATAGATGACGAGCGCGAGCGCCTTCAGCCCCGCGAACGCTCCGGCCCCGAGCGAGAACGCGAGCAGGATGCCTTCGAGCGCGCGCGGAGTCTGCGTGATGTTCGGCACGAACCCGTAAAAGTCCAAAAACCACGGCAGCACGAACCCGCCCACCATGATTCCGGTTTTCAGCGCGAAGAGTGACGCCGAATAGATGAGCCCGGTCGAGCGACGGGAGAATTTCCATTCACCGTAATCCGCCACGTCGGCATACATCGCCCACACCAGCGCGGAAGTCGGACCCATGCAGAAGGTGCCGAGTGCGTTCACCGTGAGCAGCAGCGCGAAGTTGTCCGTCGGCAGAAAATAGAACGCCGCGTAGGCGATCGCGGTGCCGGTGGTCAGCCAGATCGCGAGCGGCTTCTTGTCGATCCGCCGGGCGAACACGCCGAGACAAAGCGTGCCGAGCATCATGCTCGCCATGCCCGACGCGAGGAACAGTGTGCTCGCGTCGAAGCGGCCGAGCCACACCGGCGCACCGGTGTCGCCGACGCAGTATTTGAAATAGAAGAGCGTGCTGCCGGAGCGGAGCGCGATGAAGGTGGTCGAGAAAATCGTCGCCAGCAGCAGCGCCAGCCACGGGCCGTTGCGCACCAGCTCGCGCAGTTCGCCCAGCACGTTCGTTTTCTGCTGCGGCGGCGGCGTCACGCGCTCCTTCGTCGTCGCGAACGTGATCCAGAACATCGCGATCGAGAGCGCGCCGAAGATCGCCATCGTGTACTGGAAGCCGAGGGTCTCGTTGTCGCCGCCGAGTTCCTTCACCAGCGGCCGGACGAACATCGAGATCAACAATCCGCCGCCGAATGCGCCCACAAAACGGAAGCTCGAGGCCACGGTGCGCGTGCGCGACGACGGGCTGATCACTCCGAGCAGCGAGGAGTAGGGCACGTTGATGACCGTGTAGGCCATCAGCATGAGCGTGTAGGTGACGTAGGCGTAGACGATTTTGCCCTGGGCGCTCAGATCGGGTCCGGCGAACATCAGGTAACCGCAAACGCCGTAGGGCACCGCGCCCCAAAGCAGGTAAGGCCGGAACTTGCCCCAGCGGCTCCGGGTGCGATCGGCGACGATCCCCATGATAGGATCGTTCACGGCGTCCCAGAGTCGGACCAGCGGGAACATCAGCAATAGCGCCGCGGCCGGGATCCCCCACACGTCAACATAGTAATACGTCAGAAAGATGTTGAACGTCTGGAAGAACAGGTTCGAGGCGGTGTCGCCCAGCGCGTAGCCGAGGTATTCGCGGAGCGGGAGCCGGTCCGGGGTGGGGGCGGGCTGCATGTGGGGTCAGGTAAGGAGGATTGCGCGGGTGCGACAAGAGCGATCGCCCGCCGGCCGGGGATATGACGGACGCGAGCGAGATTCGATTCACGGGCTGCGCGCGCCGCACGGACGCGCGAGCAACGGTCGCGGACGCCGGAGCAGGTTTGAGCGGTGCACGGCGACGCAGTCCGGACGCGCAGTCATGGACCCCAGCGGCGATTCCCGCTAGGCTCAACGGACAGCTTCAACACCGCGGATCAACCTGCGGCTCAATCCACCACCACACCACACACGAAGCGCCGGCCATCAATCCGGCGCGAGACATCCGATCCCATCCATGTTACCGAACCGAATGACACACCGGCTGGCCGCGACGGCTGCCGCCCTCCTGCTGGCGCTCACCGCCCAGCTCCACGCCAATGAAGCGCTCCACTGGAACCGCGTCGCCTGCGGCGCGACCGAGGTGGCGCTGCCGCTCGATCCGATGGCGGAATCACGCGTGCTCGCGATCGTGCACACCGCGATGCACGACGCGGCGAACGCGACGCATCCCCGCTATCACACTTATGGCGCTGAACAGCCGCAGGCGCGCGGCGGCTCGGCGGAAGCCGCGGTCGCGACCGCCGCGCATGTCACGCTGAGCGCGTTGCTGCCCAAGCAGCGCGCACTCTTTGATCACGAACTTACGTCCTCGCTGCAGCAGGTGTCCGACGGCGAGGCCAAGCAGCGCGGCATCGCGGCGGGCCAAACCGCGGCGGCCTGGCTGCTGCAGGCGCGGCAGCAGGACGGCGCGCAGGAGGTCGGCGAATACGCGCCGCGCAATGAACCCGGCGACTACCGGCCGACGCCGCCGGATTTCACGCCGGCAGTCGCGGCCGGCTGGGGCCGGGTGAAGCCGTTCGTGCTGACGGCATCCGCGCAGTTCCGACCGGCCCCGCCTCCGGCGGTGGGCAGCCCGCGGGCCCTGGCCGATCTCGAGGAAGTGCGGCTGATCGGCGGCGAGAAGAGTGACCGCCGTACGCATGAGCAGAGTGAGATCGCCTGTTTTTGGTATGAGAACTCGACGTGCGGCTGGAACCGGATCGCGGCGAATGTCGGCGCGCAGCAGAAGCTCGATCTCTGGGACCAGGCGCGGCTGTTGGCGCTCGTGAACCTCGCGATGGCGGACGGATTTATCGGCGGGTTCGAAGCCAAGTATCATTACCATTACTGGCGGCCCGCGACCGCGATCCGCGAAGCCGGCCACGCCGAGTGGCTCAGTCAGCTGTTCACGCCGCCGGTGCCGGATTATCCCTCCACGCATACGGTGCTCGGCGGAGCGGTGGCGGCGACGATGGCGCGATTCTTCGGCACGGATTTTGTGAGCTTCGCGACGACGAGTGGCGGCCCGTATCCCGGCATCACGCGCCGGTTCTGGTCCTTCTCACAGGCGGCGCGGGAGAACGGCGCGTCGCGTGTGCTGGCGGGAATCCATTTCGCCAGTGCGGTGGAGGCCGGCTACCGGCAGGGCGCGGAGATCGGCACGTGGGTGTTCGAGCGCGCATTGCAGCCGCTGAACCGTCCTGCTCTCACCGCGAGCACGCCGCACTCCGCGGCGGCCACGGCAGCCACGAACTGATCGGAGCCCGCCGGAATCTGTAACACCGGTTACAGATTTCCGGCATCGGGCGGGACCCGAGGGCGACTCGGGCACGCCGGGTCAGGCCGAGGCGGCCAGCGGCAGAGAATGGTTTGACGCTGGAGCGTCGCTGCGAACGGCGGTGGACGCTTCGCCACCGCGCAGGCGCCAGGCACCCGGCGAAGTTCCGGCAAGTTTCTTGAAGGCCCGACTGAACGCCGCCTCGGAATCGTAGCCGACCTCGAGCGCCACGCTCGAGACTTTGGCGCCGCGGGCGAGCAGACCCGCGGCGACCTGCATCCGCCAGTGCGCGAGGTATTGCATCGGCGGTTGACCGACCAGTTCCGCGAACCGCTCCGCAAAAGCTGAACGCGAGCGCCCAGCCGCGAGTGCGAGTTCCTCCAGCGACCAGTTGCGGGCGGGTTCGCGGTGCATCACGGCCAGTGCCCGGCCCACGAATTCGTCGCGGAGTCCCGCGAGCCAACCGGTGTGCTGCGGCGACATCGCCTCCACGTGCCGGCGGACGACTTCAATGAACATCAGTTCGCTGAGTCGCGACAGCACCGATTCGCCGCCGGGCCGTTTTTCGCGCGATTCGGCGAGTGCCACGGAAATGAACTGGCTGAGCCAGCCATGGGTCGCACCGGCGCGGTCGCGCACGTGCAGGATCCTGGGCAGCGTTGCGATCAGCGGGTTGAACGGCCGTACGTCGCAGCCGAGATAGCCGCACACCAGGTGGGTCCGTTCCATTCCCTGTGTCCCAATGTGAACCGGCAGCGGTAGCTGGCTGCGGCGGGCGCGCGCGAACGTATCGAGCGGCACTGGATGGGCCGGTCCAGCTTCGCTGTAGAGCGTGTGCGCGTCGCCCTGCGGAAACACGACGATGTCACCAGCCTCGAGCGCGACGGGCGCGAGTCCAGCGGTCGCGACCCAGCAACGGCCTTCGGTCACGACGTGAAAGGCGATCACGTGCTGCACGGAGGGCAACGCCTGCGGCGCGATCACACTGCCGGCAGGGGAGGCTTCCGACCACGGCGCATGCGCCTCGACATCGAAAAACACCGCGCCAGTCAGCCGCACCGCATGCAATACATCGGAGAGCGTGTCTGAGCTCATCGTGGACGAGGGAAAGAGTGTGCCGGCGGGGCGTCCGGGTCGTCCAACGTAGCCGCGCGCGCTCCCGGCGCCAGTTTTTCATCCGGCGTTCTGCGGCATAAACGGCGGCGGCACCGCCGCGTGACTCAGTGGTCCGGCGCGGAGCCGATCTCCTGTTCGGTCTCCTCGCGCTCACGGCGGGCGACGAGCTCGCGCACGCGCCCGGTCAACGCGGTCACGTCTTCTTCGCTCAGCGTCTCGTGCTGCTTTTGCACGCCTTGCGGTGCTTCGCCGCCGCTCAACGCGATGACCCGTCGCACCACCGCACGCCAGTTGCTGCTTTGCATTGCCCGGCCGAACGTCCGCATCGCGAGCCAGTCGGCGACATTGGCGGATTGCGCGACGAGCTCGATCGCGAACCGCACGCCGCGTGGTGTCGCGTCGGTGGAGAACGTCAGCACCCCGGCCAGCGGATGGCCTTCGATCGTCACGAACGTCGCGCGCGTCTCGGTGCGCTCGTCGAGCCGCACCTGAAAGTGGCCGCGACCCGGAATCGCGCCGGTCATCGTGACGCCGAGCTCCGCGCGCGTCGGAGCGCCCGGCTCGGCCGCAAACTCGAGCGGCATGACCTCGGTGATCCGTTCGAGCACGAGCGACAGCAGCTCGGCCGGCGACAACGTGGTCGGTTCGATTTCGGCGAAATAGACCGAGCGCTCGACCGCGCCGACGCCCTCGCCTGGAGGACGCTCCGGCAGCTGATCGGCGAGTTGTTCCAGTCCATCCTGAAGCGGCGTGGGCGCGACGGTGAACGCGGAGATCAGCGCATTGCTCTGCGGATTGCCGAGCACGCTGCCTTCGAGGAGCATCTGAAGCTTGGCGCTATTGATCGGTGCCGACAGCCCGAGCTGCCGCAAAAGTTTTTCCCCGAACCCGCCGGCGGATTCGGCTGAACTCGCGCCGACCTGCGCGAGCCACGTGGGCACCGGCAGCCGGGGCGGATTGCGATCGGTGATGCGAGCGAGTCGATCCAGCACGTCGACGGTGGAGGTGATATCTGGGCCGGCCACTTCGAGGATCTGCCCGGCGAGTTCACGGCGGGTGACTGCTTCCGCCAGGACGGCGCCAAAATCCTCGAACCAGAGCGGCTGAAACGGCTGGGTGCCGTCGTCGACGATCGGCACCGCCGGCAGATGACGAATGAATTTCAGCAGCAGCGAAATCGTTTCATCGCCCGGCCCGTAGACGGCGCCGGGCCGGAGAATGAGCCAGGGTCCGTGGTAACGCTGCACGATCTGTTCAGCGCGCAGCTTGGAACGATGGTATTCGGACTCGCCGCGATCTGCGCCCAATGACGAAACGTGAAGGAAGTAGGGGCGGCCTGCGGCTTCGCCAGCGGCGCAGAGCGCGCGCGTGCCGCCAACGTTGATTTTTTCGAACGTGATTTCCGGCGGCCGTTCTTCGACGATGCCGGCGATGTGGACAATCGCCTCACATCCCTGCACCGCTTGTGGCAGGCTGCCGGGTTCGCCGAGATCGGCGGTAAATGATTCCACGCCTGCCGGAAAACGAGACACGTCGCGGTCCGCGTGACGCGACAGCAGGCGGATTTCGTGGCCGGCCTTCAGCATGGCGGGGATCGCGCCGGTGCCGATCACTCCGGTCCCTCCCGTGAGCAGGATTTTCATCGCACAGCGTAGCGGCGGGGTTGCGATGTCAACGCGCGGCCCCCTTCACGCCAATTCGGGCGCGAGCGAATTTTTCCGACGGTGGAAGATGAAGCTCGCTCGAGGCCAATGCGTGCCGGATCCTTGCGCCGTCCCCCGCAGGAAACGCCCGGATGCGCGGCTCCGGGTGGACCGCATCGCCCCCGCCCGTGCGACCCACAGTACTAGAATTCGAGCCTTCACGTTATGAAACTTGTTCCAATGTTTCCCCTGCTGATCGCGTGGTTGCTCACGTCTGCGGCTATGCTGGGCGCGGAAGAGATCCGCGACGTCAGTTGGTTTTTGCAGCGCATGCGTTCGGTCGAGCACCTGGCCGAGCTCGAGAACTCGCACACTGCGTTGGCGAGCACGTGGGACCGGACGGGCGCGAACGGCGACGGTGGCGATTTCAAGGATCTGCGGCCGCCGACTGCGACCGAACCGGGCCGCAACATCCTGCTGGACGTCGACGGCCCGGGCTGCATTCACCGGATCTTTCTCGGCGTGCTCGGACCGCAGCAGCAGGGCACGCGCATTCAGATTTTCCTGGACGGCCTGTCGGCGCCGACGATCGATCTGCCGATCACCGAGTTCTTCGATTACCAGAATGGCCCGCTGCCCTATCCACTGGTGTTCTTCAAAAGCTATCCCGGGACGCTGTTCCCGATTCCCTTTGCGCAACACTGCCTCGTGCAGCTGGTGAACGCCGACTACGGCAAGCCGGACTGGAACGACGCGCGGTGGAGCAATTACTGGCAGATCACCTACACGCGCTATTCCGAAAGCGTGAAGGTGAAGAGCCTGACCTGGCCGCTCAGCGAGGCGGAAAAGCGCGAGGCGCTGGCCACGCGCGAAGCTTGGTTGCTGGCCGAGTCGAGCGCGCCGCTGCCGCCTGCCCAATGGGATGCCGAGCATAGCACCGCGCTTGCGCCGCACGAGACGTTGTCGTTCGACCTGCCGGGCACCGGGGTGATCCGGCAGCTTCGCGTGCAGCTCGAACCGGCCACGCCGCAGGTCTTGGAGGCAGTGCGGCTGCAACTCACCTGGGACGGAGCGGCGGAGCCCAGCGTCGACGTGCCGGTGGGTTATTTTTTCGGACACGTGCACGGCGGGCTCGGGCAGGTGCTGCAATCACCCGCGGCGGTGAATGGACCGAGCGGGCCGCTGCATCCGGACAACTGGGACCTCGTGCCGTATTCGACGACGTTTCACTCGCTGCTTCTCGGCACGACGGACAGGGAGGCGTATGCCTGTTTCCCGATGCCCTTCGCGCACGGCGCGAGAGTGAAGCTGGTCAACACCGGCGACGTCGCGGTGAGCCTCGCGCGGGTGCGGCTGCAACTCGAGCGTCGTGAAAAACTGCCGCCGGACTGGGGGCGGTTTCATGCGACGTGGACGCACAGTCTGGCGGACACGGCGGATACGCCGCGCGTCGGGCCCAAGCAGGTGCCGGTCAAAACCGTGCTCCAGCGCAGCGGCGCCGGAAAGTATGTCGGTGTGATGCTGTCGATCGACTGGCCGAGCTACGCGTGGTGGGGCGAAGGCGATTGGCTGATCTGGTCCGACGAGGCCGGCTGGCCGCCGTCGTATCACGGCACGGGCAGCGAAGAATATTTCAACAGTGGCTGGTGTCGCTTCGACCGGAAGGCGGTGTCGGGGTTCGTGACGCTGCGACCCGGGCATCCGACGGTTTACTCGTTTCACCTGAATGACGCGTTCCAGTTTCGGAAATCGATTCGCGTCGTGGAGGAGCAGATGGGCCACAAACTGATTGGCGAAGGTCACCCGCGCTGGATCAACACGGCCTTTTGGTATGGGCGCGAGCCGCAACCGGCGGGATCGGACTGAGACGCCGAAATCGCGCGATGTAAGCTGTAGGGCTGCCGCTAGCCGGCAGCCGCGAAACAAGACCGAACACCCACGCGTTCCCGGCCGGCGGCGAGCACCGGCCCTACGCGTCGTCGGCTGCCGAGACGAGTTTTCGGAGAGCCTTCCCTGCTGCATGGTGCCTTCGTCGAACCGCGCGGCGCGCAGTTGCAATTCTCTCCGCGGGGGAAACGGTTGCCGCATGGTGGAGACCGGGGGCAAAACGGATTACGATGCAGTCGTCGTCGGCGCGGGGCCGAATGGCCTGACGGCCGCGGTCGTATTGGCGCGCGCGGGTCTGGCGGTGCGTGTGCTCGAAGCGATGCCGGTGCCGGGCGGCGGATGTCGGTCGGCGGAGCTCACGCTCCCCGGTTTTGTTCACGACATCTGCTCGGCGGTGCATCCGATGGGAGTGCTTTCGCCGGTGTTTCGAGAGATCGGGCTCGAGGAGCATGGCCTCCGCTGGGTGCGCTCCGATCTGCCGCTGGTGCATCCCCTGCCGAACGGTGAAGTGGCGGTGCTGCGACGCTCGATCGCCGACACGGCTGCGGGGCTCGGAGTGGACGGCAAAGAGTGGCGGCGGACGATGGCGCCGTTCGCGCGCGAGGAGTTCGTGCACGCACTGCTCAATCCGGTGTGGTGGCCCGCGCCGGGCGCGATGATGTCACTCGCGCGGTTCGGTTGGCTCGGGCTGCGTTCGTGCGAAGGGCTGGCGCGAAGCCGGTTCGACGGGCCGGCGGCACGCGCGCTGTTCGCCGGATGCGCGGCGCACTCGGTGATGTCGCTCGAGCGCGCCGGGACGGCTTCGTTCGGCCTCGTACTGGCGCTGGCCGCGCACGTGGTGGACTGGCCGTGCGCGGAAGGCGGATCGCAGGCGATCACGCGGGCGCTGATCCGCGCGCTCGAAAAATTTGGTGGCGAGGTGCAGACGGAGGCGCGCGTGACCAGCCTGGCCGAACTGCCGCCATCGCGCGCGGTGCTGTTTGACCTGAGTCCGCACCAAGTCGCGGCGATCTGCGGGGGCGCTCTGCCGCGGCGTTACGCGGACCGGCTGCGGCGGTTTCGACACGGGCCGGGCATTTTCAAGGTCGACTGGGCATTGGACGGACCGATTCCGTGGCGCAACGCGGAGTGCGCGCGGGCGATGACGGTGCACGTGTGCGGCGCGTTTGAAGACGTGCTGCGCAGCGAATGGCAGGCCACTCGCGGCCAGCCGCCGGAACAGCCGTTCGTGCTGGTGGCGCAGCAGTCGCTGTTCGACCGGACGCGGGTGCTGGCCGGTGGTGGCCACACCGGCTGGGCCTACTGTCACGTGCCGAACGGATTCAACGGCGACATGACCGAGCGGATCGAAACGGCGATCGAGCGATTCGCGCCGGGATTCCGCGATCGGATCATCGCGCGACACCGCATCGGCCCCGGGCAGCTCGAGGCACACAATCCGACCATGATCGGCGGTGACATGGCGGGAGGGGCGAACGATCTCTCGCAATTTCTATTTCGGCCATTTCCGAAATGGAATCCCTACGCGACGCCCAATCCGCGTTTGTTTCTCTGTTCGAGTTCGACGCCGCCGGGCGGAGGCGTGCATGGCATGTGCGGCTATCACGCGGCGCAAACCGTGCTGAACCGGGTATTCGGCCAAACCGGCGCCTGAGTAAGATTGGTGTTCCGATCGGAATCCAATCTGGCGCGGAGGCAGGGCGCGACGCGCGGAAGCGCCGGTGTGGGAAAAAGACACCAGGGCGAATTAGGCGGGAGCCCGGACCCCGGGCCAACCGGCATTACCCCAGACAGAGCTGGGAGCCTTTTGCCGCGCGTATCCGTTGCATCGACTGCGGGTTGGGCGAGGGTGCGCGCGGGCCCAGCCTCTTACCCAACAACCAAGAAACTCATCATGAAACTTGCTACCTTGGCCCAGATTGGGCTCACCGCCGCGCTGCTGCCGTTCGCGGCGTTTGCCCAGACGACAGATCAGCCGGCGCCGCTGCGCACCGACGCCCCGACCGCGGCCGATTCCTTCGACCGACACAAAGGCGATCGCGAATTCTCGATCGGCGGGAGCGGCGCCACCAACAAGGACTTCGACGACTCGTTCGGGGGCGTTTCGTTTTCCTACGGCTCCTACCTGACGGACACGCTCGCGCTGGTCGTGCGGCAGTCGGTGAACTATTCGAATCCGAGCACCGGCGGCACGCAGTGGAATGGTTCCACCAAGCTGGCCCTCGACCAGCACGTGCTGGCGAACGGGCCCTGGCGGCCGTTCGTGGGCGCGAACTTCGGGCGGATCTACGGTGACTCGGTGCGCGACACGTGGGCCGCGGGTCTCGAAGCCGGCGTGAAATACTACGTGATGCCGCGGACCTTCATCGTCGCCGCCGCCGAATACGGCTGGCTGTTCCAGCATTCGCGCAGCGTCGAAGATCGGTTCGACGACGGGCAGTGGAACTGGTCGCTCGGTGTGGGCTTCAACTTCTAGCCCGGATATTTCATGAAGTTCATGAAATATCCGCCTCCGGGCCGACTCTGTCGGGGCTAGCCGCGACAAGGTCGCCCCGCCGCAGGCGGACGGAAATTTCGGACGGAGCTTCACTCCTGTTCATGAAATTTCCGAGCTAGTCCGCGTTCGCGGCTAGCGTCACTTCCGGCCGCAGCATTGCGGTGCCGATGAATCGAACGAGCACGGGGGCACGGCCTCCGTGCTCTTTTCGTCTCGCGCGCAACGTTCCGGCGGGTGAAACGTCAATCCGCCGACCAGTTGCTCAAGCCGTGTGATCGTGATGCCGGATTCGTCCGTTGACCGGGATGCGGCGGTGCGCTGGCGTCACAGCAACCCCGAAGTTTTCCAATTCCCCTATGAAACCCTTGGACTCGATCGATCGGCGGACTTTTATCAAAAACAGCGCGCTCGCGGGCGCCGGTCTGATGCTGGCGACGAACCGCGCCCCGGCGGCGGTCGAACAGACCGGTCGCAACAACGCCATTCGCGTCGCCTGCATCGGCGTGGGCACGCAAGGGCACCGGCTGCTGCAGGCGGCGCAGAACGTGCCCGGCACCGAGATCTCCGTGATCTGCGATCTCTACGCGGGCAACATCGCGCGGGCGAAGGAGCTGTGCCTGAACAAGGACGTCCGGATCGTGAAGGAGTGGGAGAAGGTCGTGGCGGATCCGTCGATCGACGCGGTGATCATCGCCGTGCCGGATTTCTGGCATGCGCCGATCACGGTCGCGGCGGCAAACGCCAAGAAGGACATCTATGTCGAGAAAGGCTGGTGCAAGACGCTGCCCGAGGCGAAGCAGATGCGCGAGGCGGTGAAGCGGAACAAGGTGGTGATGCAGCTCGGCCACCACATGAACAGCATCCCGCAGATGCACAAGGCGCTCGAGATCTACAAATCCGGCGCGCTGGGCAAGGTCCCGCTCGTCCGCGGTTACATCGACCGCACCAACGAGCACCCGGAGTGGAAATTCTACACCGACTACGGCATTCAAGAGATGCCGAAGGACGCCTCGCCCGAAACGATCGACTGGAAACGGTTCGTCGCGAACTCGCCGCATCCGGACCAGCCATTCGATGCGGAACGTTTCTTCACGTGGCGGCGGTATTGGGATTTTGGTACCGGCATTGCCGGCGATCTGCTGACGCACATTTGGGATGCGATCAACATGGTGCGCGGCATGGGTATCCCGGAGAGCGCGGTGACGCAGGGTGGCAAATATTTCTGGAAGGAAGATCGCGAGGTGCCGGACATGTGGCACGTGCTTTTCGATTATCCGAAGCAGGAGCTGGCGGTGACCTTCAACTGCAGTTTCCACAACAAGCACGTAGGCGAGCTGATCCAATTCCTCGGTCGCGACATGACGATGGAGTGCTCGTCGGAATTCTGCCGCACCTACATCGCGGACTGGAAGCCCGAGGCGGAGCAGCGCGTGATGCAGGGCCGCCGGCTGGCCGCGGAGACGCGGAAGGCGGCCGAGGCCCTCGGCATTCAGGCGCCGCCCACGGCGGTCGCGCCGGACTATGTGTTCCGTCCCGGCGAGCTGAAGGTCACCTCGCACATGCAGAACTTCTTTGACTGCGTGCGCTCGCGGGAACTGCCGCGCTGCCACGTCGATCGCGCCTTCGAGGAAGCGGTCGCGCTCGTGATGTCCGTCGAGTCCTACCGCCGCGAGGCCAAGGTGAAATGGGATCCGGTGAAGGAGGAAATAGTCTAGAGTCCAGAGCGGAGAGCTGAGAGGCTAGAGCGGAGAGACCGATCCGGTTGAGAGTTGAGGGATGAGAGTTGAGTCGGATAGGGGGTGTGTATCTGCCTCGGCTCTAGACTCGCTCGGCCGTGGCGGTCGAGCGCTACGGCAGTTCGTAGACCTCGACGAGTGCGTTGCCGGTCGTGCCGCCGACGCCGGAGCCGATCGCCGTGTAAGCGCCGGGAGTCAGCGTCACGATCAGGGCGGCGTCACGGCTGCCGTGCGTGAACGCGTACGCTCCGGTTTGTCGGACGGCCAGCTCCATCTCGCCGGTGTCGGACCAGTTGTCGTTTTCGGCGACGACGGTCTGGCCGGAATAGACGCGCACCTGCGGATCGGCGAGCACGCCAGGAACGTTCAACCCGGTAAGCGCCGGTCCGCCCGCGCGCACCAGTACGCGTTTCGGCACGAGCCCGTCGATCACGAAGCCCGCGATCATCACGTTGTCACCGGTGCCGATGAAGCCACGCGATGAGATGTTCACCAACGTGGAACGTTCGGTGACCGCCACGTTCGCAGGTTGCGAGGCGAGCGGTGCGAACGCAAAGCGCAGCCCACGCGTGTAGGTTTCGGGTTTGGTGGTCGAGTGTCGCTCGCCTTCTGCTTCGCGCACGGCGACGGCGAAATTGGCGTAGGTGCGCGGTCGCAGCTGCCGAAAAAACGCGCGCGTGGAATCGATGATGCTCGAGCTTTCCTCGCTGGCGTAGCTGAGGAAAAGCCGCACCGGCATCGACATGCGGGTGAGCGACAGCGCGGCCTCGCGGGTGAGCACGAAATTGCTGCGCCACCACAGCGACGGGCTGCAGGCGACATGAGCCTGGAAGAGTCCAGGTCTTTCCACCGCGGCGTAGGCGGAGAACAGGCCGGCGAAGGACGTGCCGGTGAGCACGCGGTAGCTGGGGTCGGCGCGATATTCGCGTTCTACAAATGGAATGATCTCGTTGGCGATGACGTTGAGAAAATCATCCGCGCGACCACAGCGCGTGCCGCTCGAGTCAAACCAGGGATCCACACCCGGCGTGAGGTCGATCGCGCGCAGCGTGTTCACGTCGGGATTGGTGCCACCGTAGCCAATGCCGACGACGATCACTTCGGGCGCGGCGGCGTCCACTCGTAACAGGCCCGTGACCGTGCAGATCAGCGAGAAATCCCAGTAGCCGTCGAGCACGTAGACGACCGGATAGCGCCGGGTCGGCTCGCTCGCGTAGTTCGAAGGCAGCGCGATGTAGAGCAGGTAGTCCCGGCCGTTGGCCGACCTTGGCAGCGCGCGCTGGTCGGTGTCGGCGAGCGTGTAGGGCACCGCGAGCAGCGGCGTGGTGCAGAGCGAAACGAGCAAAATGAGCCAGCAGATCAGGCGACGATGAGGGTGCATGGGGAAAAGCGGAGTATGCGTCCGGAGGCGCTACGCCTAAACCCGCCCGAGCCGTTCGCCCTTCAGATGAAAGGCATCTTCGGCTCGGGCGTCGTTGACAGCGTTCGGCCGGTGGGACTGCCTCGTGCCCTCATGTGCGCCCATATTCCTCGTGCCTCCGGCGATCCGGCTGGCGTTCCACCTGCCGGCGGAGCGTGGCGCGTGGTGCGCGTCGGCGTGGGGTTAACGGTGGCGCTGCTTGGCCTGGGGCTGCACGCGGCGACGCTGGGCTTCGGCGACGGGGTGAACCTGCAACCGTCGTATTTCAACGCTGGTCAGGTCGACTTCGGCTGGAAATTGATGCGCGCCCAGCCGCGGATTCAGACGGTGCGGGTCGAGATCGAGCCGTCGATCCCGATTGGGACCGCGAAGCGATGGCTCACTGAGGCGCAGGCGCAGGGTTATGGGGTGATCGCCACCTACCATCACGCGCGGTTCAACGGCAGCGACAGCGTCGAAGAACTCTTGAACGCGGCGAAATGGTGGCGGGCAAACTACGGCGCGTTGCGCGAGACGGGTCCGCTTACGATCAATCTCATGAACGAGTGGGGCAGCCACAAGCAGAGGCCGCAGTCGTTCGCCGATGCCTACAACCAAGCGATCAAGCTCGTCCGCGAGGTTTACGACGGCCCGATCGTCGTCGACATCCCCGGCTGGGCGCAGGAGACGCACGTCGCGCGTGAGGCCGCAACGCTGATCGAGGACACGAACATCATTTTCTCGGTGCACATTTATGCGAGCGGGTGGGTTGAATACGGGCCGCGGCATTGGATGACGACGGCTGATCTCGACGCGCTCGAAGCGAGCGGCCGGCCGGTGCTGGTCGGCGAATTCGGCGGACGCCGCAAAGGTCGCGCCGACTGGTCGGCGCTGGTGGATCACGCCCGCGCGAAAGGATGGACGCTGCTCGCCTGGGCGTGGAACGGCGACGGCGAGGGCATGAACATGGTGCGGCCGACCTGGAGCGAAAAACCGCAGGCGACGCGGTTCAGCCCAAGCTCCTATTTCCGGCAGGTCTACTCGAAGCTGCGCGAACCGAAGCGGAAATGAGCCGCGGCTCCCACGGGTGGCGGTTCATTCGACCGACGTGATCCCCCACAACGCGCCGAGGGCCTGACCGGCGGCGATGCCGCCGTCGTTGGGCGGCAGCATGCGATGTCGCAGCACGCGAAAACCTTTCGCCTGCAGCGCGGCGGTGGTGAGCTCGAGCAACCGGACGTTTTGAAAACAGCCGCCGCTCAGTACGACGTCCTCGATGCCGACACGCTCGGCCAGCGCGGCGATGCCTGCGGCGAGCGTGGCGTGAAAACGCGCTGCCAGCGTCGGCACCGGCGTGTGCGCGAGTTCGCGGGTGAGCGCGGCCAGCGCCGGGCGCCAGTCGAGCTCGAGCCGGCCGGTTTGCTCGGATGTCCCGATCGGCATCGGCCAGCCGGTGATGTTGGGCTCTGCATCGGTAGCAATCGCTTCCACGTCCATCGCGGCCTGTCCCTCGAAAGTGACTTGCTGGCGAAGCCCGAGCATCGCGGCCACGCCGTCAAACAGCCGGCCGGCGCTGGTCGTGATCGGCGCGTGCCGGCCGCCGTCGAGCAGCGCGCGGACTTGCTGCGCTTCTGGGGTGTTGGGCAGGGTGTTCAGCGCGGTTGATGCATCAGGCGAGAGGGCGTGGAGCAGACCGAGCGCTGTCCGCCACGGCGCCCGAATTGCGGCCTCGCCGCCGGGCAGCCGAAAGGGGCGAAGGTGACCGACGCGCCGCGCGGTGTGCGCGCGACGATCGACGACGATGAACTCGCCGCCCCAGATCGTGCCGTCGCTGCCGTAGCCGGTGCCGTCCCACGCCACGCCAAGCACGCGCTCTGGCCCGCCGCCGTGTTCCAGCAGACAAGCCAGCAGGTGCGCGAGATGATGCTGCACGCGAACCACCGGCAGCCCCAGGGATTCCGCGAAAATCGTCGACGCGTAATCGGGATGCGCGTCGCACCCGACGGCGCGGAAGGTGAGCTCGTGCAGCGAGCGGAACAGGTCGATCGTGTGGCGAAAGGCCGCGCGCGCGAGCGGACTTTCCAGGTCGCCGATATGCGGACTGAGCACGAGGTTGGTGTCCGTGGTCACGGCGATGGTGCTTTTCAGCTCTCCCCCCACGCACAGTAGCGGCGGCCGGCACCGGCAATCGGCGGGGAGGGGCAAGGGGGTCGGCGCGAAGCCCCGCGCTCGGCGGAGCAGGACCGGCCCATCGCGCGCCACGCGGATGACAGAGTCGTCGATCGGTCGCGCGATGGCGCGGTTGTGCGTGAGGAACAGGTCGGCGATCCGGCCGAGCCGTTCGCGCGCTTCGACGTTCCCGGTGCAGAGCGGCTCCTCGGCGAGGTTGCCGCTGGTGGCGACCAGCGGCCGGGCACACGCGTCGAGTAGCAGCTTGTGCAGCGGAGTGTAGGGCAGGAACGCGCCAACGCACGGGTTGCCGGGAGCGATCGAAACGGCGAGCGCCGCGCCGGGCCGACGGCGCACCAGCACGATCGGCGCGGCGGCCGACGTGAGTTGTCGCTCCTCCTCCTCGCTGAGCTCGGCCATTTCGCGGACCGCGGCGAGCGAGGGAAACATGACGGCGAGCGGTTTCTCCTCGCGATGCTTGCGGCGGCGCAGCTCTGCGACCGCGGTTTCGTTGGTGCCATCGGCCAGCAGATGAAATCCGCCGATGCCTTTCACCGCGACAATGTTTCCGTGCAGCAGGGATGCAGCCGCGGCTGCGATCGCCTCGTCGCGCTCCGCGAGTTTTTTTCCGGGGGGATCCTCCAGCGTCACGTGCGGTCCGCAAACGGAACACGCGTTCGGCTGCGCGTGATGGCGACGGTTGCGCGGATCGCCGTATTCGCGGGCGCAGTCGTGACACATCACGAACTCCGCCATCGTCGTGTTCGGTCGGTCGTAGGGCAGCGCACGAAGAATCGTGTAGCGTGGACCGCAGTGCGTGCAGTTGATAAACGGATATCCGTGGCGGCGATCGCGCGGACTTCCGAGCTCGGCCAAACAGTCCGCGCAGATCGCCAGGTCGGGCGTGACGGCCGACGTAGGCGGTTCGGTGGTCGCACTCGCGATGATCTCGAAGCCGGCGGCGGGACAAGGGGGCAGGTCGGCGCGGACGCCCGCGGGAGGTTGCTCCAGTGAGTCGATTTTCCCGGCGGCGGGCAGTTCGGCACGCAGCCGGAGGAGAAACTCGTCCAAGCGGTCGGGAGCGCCAGCGATCCGCAGCGCGGCTCCGCGGGGATTGTTGCGAACCCAACCGCGAATCCGCAGCTCTTTGGCCAGCCGCGCGACAAACGGGCGAAACCCGATGCCCTGCACCGTGCCGGTGATTTCCAACAACCGGTCGTCGTCGTCGGATGACGCCGGTGGAGAGCGGGTGGCTCGCGCTGCGTGTGGCACGGGCGTCCCGCCCGTGATCATGGACGAGACGTCCTTGCCACCTGCATCGTGGTCATTCACAGCAGCGCGCGAAGATAAGCCAGCCAGGCGTCGAAGCCTTCGCCGGTGCGTGCGGACAGCTCGAACATCGCCGCCTGAGGCGCAGCGCGTTTAATCGCGGCACGTGCGGCGGCGAGATCGAATCCGGCGGCGGCGGCGAGATCGGTTTTCGTGAGCAGCACAGCGTGCGCGCTGGCGAACATCGGCGGATACTTCAGCGGCTTGTCTTCCCCTTCGGTGCACGACAGCAGCACGACGCGGCGGTTTTCTCCGAGATCGAAGGAAGCGGGGCACACGAGGTTGCCGACGTTCTCGATAAACAGCAGCCGCACGCCCTCGAGTGGGAGGGCGGCGAGTCCACGCGCGATCATGCTCGCGTCGAGGTGACAGGCGCTGCCAGTGGTGATCTGTGCGACCGGGAGACCGGGGCGACGGAGTCGGCGTGCGTCGTTGTCGGTCTCGAGATCGCCCACGAGAACGGCGCAGCGAATCTCGGATTCGAGCGCGGCGAGCGTGCGCTGCAGCAACGTGGTTTTGCCCGAGCCTGGTGCCGAGACGAAATTGAGGGCGCGAATGCCGCGGCTGCCGAGGAGCGTGCGGTTGGCTGAGGCCTGACGGTCGTTCTCGTCGAGCAGTCTCACCTTGAGATCGAGCGTCCGCGCGACCCCAGGCACCGGATCACCAGGCGGTGCGGGGAGTTCGTCGGCGGGATCGCGCACGTCGACGTGGATCACGTCGGCCGCAGCGGGCGGGGGGCGGGGATCGGTGGCCATGGTTTTCAGGAAACTTCGAGTCGCACCAAGTCGAGTTCGCGGCCGGCCGCGATCGTTACGTGTGGCGAGCCGCAATGCGGACAACCGCCGTCAACGGAATCGGCCGGACTGAAGCCTCGGCCGCAGGCGCCGCAACGAGCCTTTGCCGGCACGGCTTCGATTTCCAACTCGGCCTCGCTTGCGGGTGTGCCGGCACGAATCGACGCAAAGGCAAAACGGAAGGACTCTGCGTCGACCCCGGACAGCTCGCCGATACGGATGACGACGCGAAGCACCTGGGCAGCGTGGGCGTCGCGCGCGGCGGCGAGCGCGGACTGCAGGGCAGATTCGGCCAGGCCGAACTCGTGCATGGCGCGATCTTGGCCGGACCATCGGCCGTGTCGAGCCAGCGAACGGCGGCCTCGATTGACAAAGCGCGGCCGAACAGCGTGCATCGTGTGGTCGCCGCCCCTGCGGCGGCGTGGCGTCAGCAAAACTCCGGTCGATGGACGCAGGAACCCTATTGCTATGCTCCAGTTGCGTGGCGGTCGCCGTGATTCATACGCTGGCGGGGCCGGACCATTACGTGCCGTTTGTGGCGATGGCACGGGCGAGAAACTGGAGCTGGCAGCGGACGAGCTGGATCACGCTCGCGTGCGGCCTCGGGCACCTCACCAGCTCGATCGGCCTTGGAATCGTGGCCGCATGGTTCGGGGTGGAACTGCAGCGCGTGGCGCACATCGAGTCGGTGCGTGGAAGCGTGGCGACCTGGGGCTTGATCGCGTTTGGTGCGATTTACTTTGCCTGGGGATTGCGCCGCGCCGCACGAGGTCAGTCGCACGATCATGCGCATTGGCACACGCAGACCGGATTGCATCGGCACGCGCATTCCCACGAAGGTGAGCACATCCATGTCCACGCTGGCGCGCAGGTGGAGGACGGGACTGGACGAGCGCGATCGATCACGCCGTGGGTGTTATTCGCGATTTTCGTGTTCGGACCGTGTGAACCGATGATCCCGCTGGTGATGGTGCCGGCGGCGGAACGGGACTGGTTGGGTGTGGCGCTGGTTTCGGTCGTGTTCGGCACGATGACATTGCTCGCCATGCTCGGCGCCGTGCTGCTCGGGCTTTACGGCGTGCAGCGGATCCGGCTGGGTGTCGCGGAGCGCTATACGCACGCGCTGGCCGGACTCACGCTGCTGCTCACGGGCGGGGCAATGGCGGCGTTTGGGTTGTGAGGCGGCCGTCGGCGGCGAGGCTTGTCGAGGGCGGCGAATCCGCCAAGCTGCTCTCGTCGTGTCCGAGCCCCTGCCGAATCCGATCGGATTGAGTTGCCCCGCACCGCTGATGGCGCACGCCGAGATCACGCTTGCGCATGGGGGCGGCGGCCGGCTCACGCAGCAGCTGATCGAGCGGGTGTTCGGTCCGGCGTTCCGCAACCCTGCGCTGGACGCGCGGCACGATGGCGCGGTGTTGAATGTGCCGGCCGGCGTGCGGCTCGCGTTCACGACCGACACGCACGTGGTGAAGCCGCTGTTCTTCCCAGGCGGGGATATTGGAGCGCTGGCCGTGACCGGCACGGTCAACGATTTGGCGATGTGCGGCGCGCGGCCGCGCTGGCTGAGCGCGGGATTCGTGTTGGAGGAGGGATTGCCGATGGAAACGCTCGAGCGCGTGGTGCGTTCGATGGCCGACGCCGCGCGGGCGGCGAACGTCGAGATCGTGACGGGCGACACGAAAGTGGTGGAGCGCGGAAAGGGAGACGGGGTTTACATCAACACCGCCGGAATCGGCTGGATCGAACAACCGGGCACCATCGGGCCGGCCGCCGTGCGACCCGGCGACGCCGTGGTGTTGAGCGGAGACATCGGCCGGCACGGCATGGCGATTCTCGCGCAGCGGGAGGGACTCGCATTCGAATCGCCGATCGTGAGCGACTGTGCGCCGCTGTGGCCGGCGGTGGAGGCGCTGCTGGCCGGCGGCATCGAAGTGCACTGTCTGCGGGATTTAACGCGAGGCGGCTTGGCAACGGCGCTGATCGAGATCGCGGAATCGGCGCGGTGCGGCATCGCGATCGACGAGGCGAAGGTCGCGGTCACAGAGCCGGTGCGGGGCGCGTGCGAACTGCTCGGGCTCGACTCATTTTACGTGGCCAACGAGGGTCGCTGCGTCGCGTTCATGCCGGCGGTCCAGGCGGACGCGGCGCAGAGCCTCCTCGCGCGCACCGCACCGGGCGGCCCGGTGGTCAGCATCGGACGCGTGAGCGGCGGTCCGGCCGGCCAGGTGACGCTACGCTCGGTGCTCGGCGTCGAGCGCGTGCTGGATCGCCTCAGCGGCGAACAGCTGCCGCGGATCTGCTGAGCGAATACGCGAAGTGGCGGAGACATCTGCCAGCCCGCGGACTAGCCGTTACGGTGAGCTACGCGCGCGGTAGCGATAATACGCCGCGCAGGCGCCCTCGCTGGAAACCATCGGGGCGCCGAGTGGATGCTCAGGAGTGCAGCGCGTGCCGAATGCGGCGCAGGCCGGCGGCTTCGCGCGCCCGCGCAGAATCGTGCCGGCGATGCATTCGCCTGCGGTGGCCGTGGCTACCGCGGCGAGATCGAAGCGCCGCAGCGCGTCGAACGACGCGAACTCCTCGCGGAGTGTGAGCCCGCTGTGCGGAATCACCCCGAGCCCGCGCCAGTTGCGATCGCAGGGTATGAAGACCTCGCGCATGACTGCTTGGGCGTGCGGGTTGCCGGCCTCACGGACGACGCGACCGTAGGCGTTGGTCACTTCGGCGCGGCCGCTCTCGAGTTGCTCGATGCAATCGAGCACCCCGCGCAGAATGTCCACCGGTTCAAAACCCGTGGCGACGATCGGCACGTGGAACTGCGCCGCAAGGGGATGATATTCTTCCAAACCCATCACCGTGCACACATGACCGGCGGCGAGAAATCCCTGCACGCAATTGTCGGGCGCGGATAAAATCGCGGCAATCGCGGGCGGCACCAGCACGTGCGAAATCAGCAGTGAGAAGTTTCGCAGCTTGAGGCGGTGCGCTTGCAGAACGGCCATGGCGTTGGCCGGCGCCGTGGTTTCGAAGCCGACCGCGAAGAACACCACTTCGCGCGCGGGTTCGCGCTGCGCCAGCGCCACCGCATCGAGCGGCGAATACACGGTGCGCACCTCGGCCCCGCGCGCGCGGGCGGTGAGCAGGTCCGACCCCGAGCCGGGCACGCGCAGCATGTCGCCGAAGGAGCACAGGACGACGCCGGGACGGCCGGCGAGAGCGATCGCTGCGTCGATCAATTCCACCGGAGTGACGCACACGGGGCAGCCCGGTCCGTGCACGAGCGTCACCGCGCGCGGCAGCAGTTCATCGATTCCAAATTTGAGGATGCTGTGGGTTTGACCCCCGCAGATTTCCATCAGCGTCCACGGACGTGTCACGCGCCGCGCGATCGCGTCGGCGAGTTGGTGTGCGGCGGGAGCGTCGCGATACTCGTCAACGAATTTCACGACGGAGGCGTAGCAGGGGGCGAAGAGTCGACCGGCGGCGGCGGCGCCAACTCCGCGAGCTCCTCCATTTGTTTGAGGTAGGAAAACACCTCTGCGGCCTCGCGTTCGTCGATGACGCTGAGCGCGACACCGACGTGGACGAGCACGTAATCGTCGAGGCGAGCTTCCGGCACGCAGGCCAGGTTCACTTCCTTGACGATTCCACCGAAATCCACGCGCGCGGTGCGGAAGAAATCAGCTCCGGAGATCGCGAGGATTCGACCCGGCACGGCGAGACACATGACAGCGGCAGTCTGCGTGCCGCGCCGTTTCGGGCAACAGCAAAGCCGGTGGCGCGGGGAACCAAAACCCGACGAACCGGACGGGAGCACCATGCGTGCGCTTATTCTCGTCGATCTCCAAAACGATTTTCTACCCACGGGCGCGTTGCCGGTACCGGATGGCGATGCGGTGCTGGCGGTGGCGAACCGCGCGATCGGATCGGGCGACTTCGCCTGCGTCGTGGCGACGCAGGACTGGCATCCGCGCGAGCATGGCAGTTTTGCGGCGAATCATCCGGGCCGGCGGGTGGGCGAGGTGATCCTGCTCGACGGATTGGAACAGGTGCTCTGGCCGGTACACTGCGTGCAGGACACCGCGGGCGCGGAGTTGGCGCCAGGGCTGGATGTGCATGGCCTCGAGCGGGTGTTTCGAAAAGGCACGGATCCGCGGATCGACAGCTACAGCGGCTTTTTCGACAACGGCCACCGCAAGTCCACCGGCCTGGGCGACTACCTCCGCGAGCGGGGTGTGACTCACGTCGCCGTGCTCGGGCTGGCGTTGGATTACTGCGTGAAGTTCACCGCGCTCGATGCGCGCCAACTCGGGTTCGAGGTGGAGGTGATCGCGAACGGTTGTCGCGCGGTGAACGTGCAGCCCGGCGACGACGAGCGCGCGATCGTCGCGCTCCGGGAAGACGGCGTCGCGGTGGTGAACCGCTACAGTGCTGGCTAAGCCCCGCAGCAGAAAACCGGGAACGATTCGGAAGAGCCGGAGCGGTTCGGCGAGGGCGGGGCGAGGTTCCTGCAAACCCGCGGACGAGACTCCTGCGTCGCGCGGAATGGCCGGCCCGCCGGTGTCGGAAAAGTGAGGCGCGTCCTTTGCGACCGGGAGCGAAGTTTCGACTTCCGTTTTCGGAGCCGCTCCCTACGTTTCGGCCCCTTGCCCTTTGAAGCACTTGCGTCAAAAGGGTCGGTGCACCCGGAGAGGTGACAGAGTGGTCTATCGTACCTGACTCGAAATCAGGCGTACCGGAAACGGTACCGTGGGTTCGAATCCCACCCTCTCCGCCAGCTTCCGCCGAGCCTACGGCCGGCGGGCCAGCCACAGTTACGACTAGCCCTTGTTGTACTCGCGCGAATCGGCGGTGTGCGGCCCCGCCAGTTGCCCGGCAGCGGTCGTCGCCAAGCGGTTGGGCCGACTCAACGTAGACCGAACGTGATTTTGCGTACTACCGATTTTCCAGAACGTTGTGCAGCCTTGGGCGGTACCCGCAGAAATTGCCGAGACGGTTTTGGTGCCTCGCTCTAAAACGTTAAGGAATACTCCTTTGCGAAGCAAAAATTGACCTGGGCGGTTTCACCTATTTTGAGTGGGGGTTCTTAAGTCACGTGTAGTGCGGGCGATACACCGCCGCATGAACTTGAAGCAAGGTTGCTCTTACGCCCCGGTCATCGGTGTGGCGCTATCGCTCTTCTCCGCAGCCATCGCGGTCGGTTCGCCGGCCCTCGAAATCCATGGCGCAGTCAGCGCGACCGCCGGATACTCCGACCGCTACAACTATCTCGGCGACACCAAGGACACGCTCGACATGTTCAGCAACGAAGTGACGCTGAACGGCACGCACCGGTTCGCGAACGGGATTCGTTTTGGCGCGCAGATTTATGGCTACCGGCTCGACGATTTTCGCGACCTGACCGTCGATTTCGCCCAGTTCGACTATTCGTTCAACGAAGCCTTTGGTCTTCGGCTGGGTCGCGGCAAGCAGGCGGTCGGGCTCTACGGCGACACGCAGGACATCGACATCATTCGGCCGCTGGCGCTGCTGCCGCTCAACGCCTATCCAAAGACGATGCGCACCAACGGCGCCTCCTATGACGGCGCGGCGATTTATGGCTCTATCGCCCTGTCGGGGGCGGGATCGCTGGACTACCACGTGTACGGCGGCATGCCGGCGAAGTATCGCGCCGAGGATCCCTGGCTGCTAGTGATGAATGACTCCGCGCCTGCCACCGTGACGGAGGTTGAAGACTTGGGCCGCCTGTTCGCCGGGTCGGTTTATTGGAACACGCCTTTGAGTGGCTTGAAAATTGGCGGGTCCGTGGCCCGAACGACCGGGACAGAACTTGCGGCTGCGATGCGCTCGGCGGCGAGCCTGGCGATGGCGGCGGGCGACGTCCGGCTGATGCCGACGCGGTTTCCGCCGGGCATGTGGGACAACGTGATCGCCGGCCGTCCGGCCATCATGAAACAGGATGCGGTGACGCATTACGTCTATTCTGCGGAGTATACGCGGGGCGACTGGGTGTTCGCGGGCGAATACCGCACGACCACCGTGCATTCGGAATCCAATCTGCCGGTACTCGGGCCCGGCTCCTACAGCAACCGCATGGACAATTTCTATGTGATGGCCACCTGGCAGGCGGCGGCGAAGTGGCAGCTGGCGGCGTTCTACGAGGAAGGCTACGCGAACACGCACGACCGGCGCGGACGCTCTTATAGCGCGACTCCGGCGCATCACGCATGGACGAAAGAGACGTGCGCGGCCGTGAGCTACAACCTCACCGATTGGTGGCTGGTGAAGCTCCAAGCGCACGCCATTGACGGCACGGCACTGCTCAGCGGCCGCTACAATCCGGCGATCGCGCAATGGAAGTCCAATTGGACGTACGTGGTGCTGAAGACCACGATCAGCTTCTGAGCCGCCGTTTCCCGCGATGAAAACGCTCCTGCTTATGCTGGCGCTCGCCGCGAGCTTGGGAATCGCCCGCGGCCAGGAGGTGGCATTCGTCGTCCATCCGGCCGTGGCGGAGAGTGCGGTCTCTGCGGCCGATATCAAAAACATCCTGCTTGGCACGAAGACCAAATGGAGCAGCGGACCGTTGCGGCTGGTCGTCCAAACCGACGGTGCCGTGCACGCCAAAGTGATCCAGCAATACGCGCAGCGCTCGCCGGATCAGTTCGACAAATACTGGAAAAAACAGGTTTTCACCGGCAAAGGCACGATGCCGGCGGCGGCGAAGAACGATGCGGAGGTGATCGCATTCGTCGCCTCCACGCCGGGGGCGTTCGGCTACCTGGCGGCGGCGAGCGTCACCGACAAGGTCAAACTTTTGGAGGTCAAATGAAGACCGACGACACGTCTTTGCCCGGTTCGGGTGTGGGCGGCTCCAGCCTCGAGTCGAAGATTGCGGTGCTGCTGGGCCTGCTGGCCTTGGCCTACGGGGCAACGGTGGTTGTGGATGTGGTGGTGGGCCTGCGCGAGGAGCGCAGCTTGGCCCGGCTGGCGACGGTCGCAGTGCCCTCCGCCCTCGACAGCGAGGCCGCGGTCTTTGCGTATGAAGCGGCGGTGAAGGCGCATGAAGACGCCATGCTGACCGGGGACAACACGCCGCTGGAAACGATGCGCGCGCAACTGCAGCGGACGCTCGAGCTGTTCGCCGGCATCGAGCAGCGGGGCACGGCACGGGCGGAACTCACCGCCGCGCGCGGGGCGGTCAAGGCCTACGCCGAGCACGCGAGTCCGGTGTTTGATCTTGTCGCGGCGAAAGGATTGGGCGACGCGGACGTGCAGGCGGCGCTGACCGATTTGCGGCAGAGGACAGAAAACGGCCGGCAGGCGGTGTCCGCCGCGAGCAAGGCGCACACGGAGGCGCTGCACGAGATCCTGCGTGACAACGAACGCGCGGCCCAACGGCAGCGGCAGGCGACACTGGGCTTGTTTGTCGGCGTGCTCGCCGTCGGGGCGGTGGGCGCGCGCTGGATGGTGCGGCGGACGATCGTGCGGCCGTTGCTTCACGTTTCGGCGGATGTCGGCGCGGGCGCCGAGGCGGTCAGCGCGGCAGCGGGCCAGTTGAACGACGCCAGTCAGGCGCTGGCGCAGGGGTCGTCGGAATCGGCCGCGTCCTTGGAACGAAGCGCGGCGGCGCTGGAAGAGATGAACAGCATCACGCGCAACAACGCCACGCATGCGCAACGTGCGAAGGAACTCGCCGGTCGGGCCCGGGGCGCGGCGGACGCGGGAGCTTCGCGGATGGAGGAGCTGAGCACGGCCATGTCGGCGATCAAATCCTCGAGTCACGAGGTCGCCGAGATCATGAAGACGATCGATGAGATCGCCTTCCAAACGAACATTCTCGCGTTGAACGCGGCGATCGAGGCCGCGCGCGCCGGTGAAGCGGGGCTGGGATTTTCCGTCGTGGCCGACGAGGTCCGCAATCTGGCGCAACGCAGCGCGGAGGCGGCGCGGCAAACCTCCAGCAAGCTCGAGCAGTCGCGCGAGCGCAGCGAGCAGGGTGCGCGCTTGAACACCGCGGTGGCAGAGCATCTCTCCGACATCAACGCGCGGGTGCGCGAGGTCGACGAGTTGGTCGCGCAGATCGCGGGGGCGTCGCACGAACTCGAGCAGGGCATCGGCCAGGTTTCGAAGTCGGTGGCGGAACTCGACCAGCTGACGCAGAAGAACGCCGCGCTGGCGGAAGAAACGTCGGCGGCCGCAGGCGAGCTCGGCGGGCACACGAGCCGGTTGCACGGCGCGGTCGGTTCGCTCGAAGGCCTCGCGCGCGGCAAACATGCGGCGAACGAGAAAGCGGTCAGGCGCAGCGAAGATCCGATCGAAGCGCGGAACGAATCGCTTGCTTCCTCCGCGGTGCATGACCGCCACGTCGCGGCGACGGCGGCGCACGGCTGAACTTTTCCGGGAATCGTCTGGCCGCAACGCGCGGCCAGGCGCCTCAGACGTTCGCGTCTTCTCCCGGGCGAATTTGGGCGCCGTTGGCCGGCAAATGCTGCGGAAGAAAGATGTAGTAGTTCATCAGGAACCAGCTGCGCGACGAGCGATAGAGCAGGGCGGGAACGACGAGCGCGCCGATCACCGCCAACACGATCGCGACGCGCGCAGGGATGACCCCCGCATAGGCCAGCAAGCCGACAGGGAGCAAAAAGCCGATGACGGTCACCCCATAGTTCAGTGCCAGGGAACCGAGAAAGAACCCCTCATCGTTGTCGCGATCGAACCGCAGCCCGCAGGTCGGGCAGCTCGGGTTCAGCGTGAACAGCTTTCCGGGCACGAACAACGTGTGGTCGCCACAGTTGGGGCAGCGGTTCGTGAGTCCGCGGGCGACGATCTGGATACGAGTGACTTTCATGATGGCGACGTAAGGTGAGGGCAGCGGCCGCGCGAAGCGAATCGGAACACGAGGGTGACGCACGAGCGCGACCGATACGCCCGAGCCCGCACGAAAAAAGCGCCTCGACGAGGCGAGGCGCTTTGGATGGCTAAGCGAACAAACCGAAAGGGTCAGGCGCCGAGTTGATAACGCGTGAACCGGCGGACCTGGATGTTCTCGCCGATCTTCGCGACCTTCTCGGTCAGGATCTCCTTCACCGTCTTCTCGGGCAGCTTCACGAACGGCTGATCGAGCAGGCAGATCGTCGAGTAATATTTCTCGAGCTTGCCCTCGACGATCTTCTGGATCGCCGCCGGGGGCTTGCCCTGCACCTGCGCCGTGGCGATCTCGCGCTCCTTGGCGAGCTCCGCCTCGGGCACCTGGTCGCGGCTGATGTAGAGCGGATTGGCCGCGGCGATCTGCAGGCAAAGGTCGCGGCAGAACGTCTTGAAGTCCTCGTTGCGAGCGACGAAGTCGGTCTCGCAGTTTACTTCAATCATCACGCCGACTTTGCCGCCGACGTGAATGTAGCTCTCGATCAACCCCTGGTTCGTGGCCCGGTCGGCCTTCTTGGCGGCGGTGGCGGCGCCCTTCTTGCGCAGAATCGTGGTCGCCTCCTCGACGTTACCATTGGCCTCGGTGAGGGCTTTCTTGCAGTCCAACAGGCCGGCGCCGGTTGAGAGGCGCAGGTCGTTGACCATTTGAGCAGTAATCGTGGCAGACATTGGAAACTGGGTTGGCGGCTGGTTACTCGGCTTTGACGGCGGGACGCTTGGCACGCACCGGCTTCTTCTTGGCGACCACGGGCTCGGCTTCGCTCTCGCCCTCGCCCTCGACGACCGCGGCGACATCGGCCGGAAGCTCGACCTTCGAGAGGTCGACCTCGGGCGTGGCGGCGGTTTCGCCGGTGATACCCGCAGCGGCGGCGGCGGCGGCTTTCAGGTCGGCGGCGCCCCGGGCCGCGCGACGCGCGTCACGTTGCGAGAGGCCGTTCTGCACGGCAGCCACGATCGCCTCGACGATGATGCGGATCGATTTCACCGCGTCGTCGTTGCCCGGGATCGGGTGCGAGAGCGTGGACGGATCGGAGTTGGTGTCGCAGATGCCGACGCACGGGATGCCGCTGCGGGCGGCCTCGGCGACGGCGATCTTTTCGTGGTTCACGTCGACCACGAACATCGCGGTCGGCAGACCGGGCATGTCGACGATGCCGGAGAAATTCTTCTGCATGCGCACCATCTCGCGCTTGATCGCGGCGACTTCCTTGGACGCCAGCTTGTTCATATCACCGCTGGTCTCCATCTGCTGGTACTTTTTGTACTTCGCGATGGAACGCTTCACGGTTTCGTAATTGGTCAGCGTGCCACCGAGCCAGCGGTCCACGCAGAAAGGCATGTTGGTCGAGGTCGCGGCCTCGCGGATGATGTCCTTGGCCTGGCGCTTGGTGCCGACGAACAGCACGTTGCCGCCGTTGCCGACGGTGTCCTCGAGGAAAGTGCAGGCCTTCTCGAGCGCGGCGTGGGTCTTGCCCAGGTCGATGATGCTGATGCCCTGACGATGATCGAAGACGAACGGCTTCGAGCGGGGATTCCAGCGCTTGGTTTGGTGCCCGAAATGCACGCCGGCATCGAGCAGGTCTTTGGGAGTGACGTTCATGTGATCTATGTTTTCTCAAAAAACACAGGTCGGCCAATGGGCCGCCTTGCGATCCTGAGGAGGTTGGTTGGTTTGAGTTGCTAACTGACGGAGCGGTCGAAAACACAGGTCGCGGGAAGGGGAGGCAAGCGCGAAGTGGGCTTTTTGCGGAAAACGGGGTTGACACTCAAAAATGGGGGTAGCACGTTCCGCGTCCCTTTGTTGCAGGGTGGAGCAGCCTGGTAGCTCGTCAGGCTCATAACCTGAAGGTCGTTGGTTCAAATCCAACCCCTGCACCCAATTTGAAACCCTCCGAAACACTTCGGAGGGTTTCTTGTTGAGTGGGTTACGTGATTTGCGACTGACCGCATTGGTTTGGTTAACTCGGGGTAACTTCCAGACGTTTTGTGAAACGTTGGCCCCAATTCAGGACCCACCTTTTCTCGATTTCGGAGCGGCGCAAACGCTTTTTCTCCTCTTGGCACCCTGCGGGACGGCAGCAGCCGTGTGTAGCTTGGGACACGGGAAGAATCCGCTCCTGTGCCGTTCTTCAAGCAGATGCCGTAGCGGACGTTGATCCAAGACTTCTCTACGGTTTCCGCCGCACCTTGAAACGTTGCGAACCTCCTAGCACGTGCTCGCCCAAGAACGCGAAGGGGCCGAGGCAAAATCGCTACCTGCCGCAACTGCTTCGCGAAAAACTTCGACTGCTTGCGGCCACAGGAGTGGTGTTGGCCCGCATTGATCCGTGATCGCTCATCAGGCTGACAAACGCTGCGGAATGTCGACCGGCGCCCGTTGATCGCTTTTCCAACCAGAACGCGAAAGATTTTCCACTTCGTCCAAGGGATAGCGCCATGTGCCTGGCATAATTTCCACGGGATGCAGCACGCTCTCCTTCGTAAGCCGCCACACCGTCACCCGGCTCACGCTTAGAAGCGTCGCCACGTTCTTTTGTGTTAAGAGAAGGCGCTCTCCCATCGGCCTACGGGTAGCGGGCTCCTCAATCCGTCCATCGACGAGCTGCTGAATCGCATTCCGCTCAACCAGAGCAAGCGCGGTATCGGTTGCCAGCACCGTCTGTAGAATCGCGCGGCTTGTCGTATTCATGATGGAGCTGAAATTTGTGGTCGTGGCGATCTCAGCAAGTCTGCGCCCCTGCTGAAATCGTCGTAGGCCGGCTACTGCAATCGCAGCAGGCGCGATGCTGCGATTTCAGCAGACGCGGGCACTTGTGCGCGATGCGTGTGAGGCACGATGTTCACCTCGTTCAGAGAAACCTGAATCGGAGGAATCCACATGACAAATACAGTGACATCACTTCTCGCGGAGCCGCCGTCAGCGACACCGCATCGCTATCAAGTCTATCGCCAGGCGAAGAACGGCCTGCACCACAACCACGGCCCGTCCGTCGTTTCGCCGGAGGATGCCGTCGCCTCATTTCTTCAAACGACGCCAGCATTCGAAGGCGGCGGGGTGAGGCTTTGGGATCACACCGAGATGCGGGTCGCCGCCTCTGCCGAGTGGCAGGTGGAGACGACGCGAATGGGATTCGCGGTGCGGCATCGTTCGAATGTCTTCTACGATCCGGCGCTCGCTCTCGTGGCGTCCCATATCGCGGAACGTGAGCAACTCGAACAGGCCATCACCAATCGCCTTCGGATGGCCGTGTGAGAAGTAGGCCCCTACGGCCGTCAACATGGGCGGCGTCTCACTGCCGCCCACGTGCTCTCATTCTCCATTAAATCACCAACCGGTCCAGCACGCCAAGACAGGAACAATACATGAACAACGGAAACTCTGAACCATCCCAACTCGATCTTTCGGCCCGCTCAACGCGGTCCGTTCGATCCGCCGTGAGCCCCGATGAGCTGACCCGCCTGAAGCACGAACTGCTTCAGGCCGAAGTTCGACTCGCGAAAGCACGCGCAACCGCCGCGGGCGCTGAAATCGATATCAAAGTCCTGAACGCCCGGCTGAAGGCATTCGCAAAATGATGCTCACCGAAACAATCGCGTGCGCCATCGCCAATAGTCGCAGCCGAGATGCCGGCGGAAGGCGAGCCAGTCGCCTCAAGCCTCGATCCTTCCGCTGCGCCTCGAAAAAACGTGCGGGCGTGCGAGCAGGCCTGCGCGTGGTCGCCGTCACCGTGGTATCGTTGCGCTGCCTCGCCGGTTCGACGCGACGTCACCGAGAACTTCAGCCGGTTTCGTTTCCCCAGCGGCAATCATCCGGCCAAGCACGTTTGCGCACTACACGCACATGATGGGTTCGTGCCTGCGTTGCGCCCGCGTTTGTGGCGGCAATTCCGCTGCGCGGATCGTTCCTTTTGCGGGAGCATGATTGCTCTCTCTGGCGGAACCTCCCACCGGCGCGCCGCAAGCGGACCCGGCCATTTCGGTGCTCCTTGAAAGGAATCCCCCAAACTGTCCCCTCGCGCCGGTCGGCTCCCCCGCCTCGGGGCGAGAGAGCAATCCCGCTCCTCACAAATCAAAAGGAACTATCATGCCCTCCAAAAACGCTCAGACCGCCACGCCAGCCAGCAACGTCCCCTCCAGTGCGAAACAGCTCCCGGTGCAAACCTTCCGCCTCGGCCGGATCAAAGCCGCCGTTTGGGAAAACGAAGCCGACCGGAAGAAGTTCTTCAACGTGACCTTCGCACGGGTCTACACCGGCGAGGACAAGCAGCCGCACGACACCGACAGCTTCGGACGCGACGACCTGCCGTTGGTCGCTAAGCTCGCCGACCGCGCCCACACGTTCATCTTCGAGCGGCTCGCGGAACTCCGAGCCGAGGCATGAGGCGACTGACTCGTCCCCAGCGGCCGGTGCAAACCGGCCGCTTTTCAATTTTGCATCGGCGCACGTCACCAAGCTCACAAACCCAGCTACTGATCGAACACCGCTGGCGCTGCGCGGCCGTTCGCGTCCGCCCGACCGGCTGCCTTCGATCCCGACTCACGCCCATGTCGGCGCTCTCCAATGCCGAGCCGCCGTTGAAAGCCAGGGCGGTAAATTCCCTTGGCTGTGATCACCACGTAGCCGTGCACCAGCGCATATTGCATCAGCTCTCTCGAATGATGGAGGTCGAGCTTGCGCATGATCGATTCGCGGTGCGTCAACACCGTGTAACGCGAGATGCCAAGCCGTTCGCTCGCCTGTTTGTTGTCGGAGCCGTCGCCAATCACGGAGAGAACCACCTGCTCGCGTTCCGTCAGATCTTCCAGCGTGGTGCTCTTACGCTCCTTCAAAAAAGGGAGCATCGATGGACTGATGTAGGGACGGCGATTGACGACATGGCGCAGCGCCACCGGCAGGTGATCCATTCCTTCCGTAGAGCCGTCGAAGATGCCATCGTAGCGAATACCACGGAGCATCTCGAACATGCGGGTGTTCGGTCGCGACGTCACGACGAGGATCGGCAGCGACGTTTCAATGAACGGTTCGCAGTGTTCGAGGCCATCCATGTCGTCGATCGACACGCCGGTCACGAACAAGTCCGGCACCGCATCCTGAATATCGGCCAGCGCGTCGATTCCATGCTGGAACACGCAAACGACCGCGTTGGGCCAAACATCCCAAATGTGGCGTCGAATCAGATCACCGTAGAGGCGGTCCCATTTCAAAATGACAATCCGTAGTTGAGCACCGTGAGACATGACGACTTCCCTTTCATGCTGCCGCTGCCGTCGCGGTCGGCAGCAATTCCAGTTTGGTTCCGGTCGGGTGGCCTCGCAGCTCACCGATCCCGCGACCTCCGTTGAGTAAATTCTCCGAAAGGGCGTTGCGCACCAGCAGCTCCACCGCGTCACGCATCGGCCGCGCGCCCAAGCGGTCATTGTAGCCGCGCTGGATGATCGCTTCGAGCACCCCGGCGCCTGCGTTCATCAGGTAGCCGCGCGCGCGGTGCGAGCTGAGTTCGCGCTGAACCATTCCTTCGGCGATACGGCATTGGATGTCGTAACCGAGCTTGTCGAAGACAATGGAGGCTGTGATGCGCCCGAGGATTTCGGGACGCAGTTCCCGTTGCGCATCCTGCCGCACGAGCCGCTCCATCGTCTCGTATTTCGACTTCCTCATGGCCATGATGCGTTGCGCCCCGATGTTGCTCGTGAGGACGATATACCAGCGCGAAAAATCCAGGACGCGGTTCGCGCCTGTCGTAAGGCGTCCCGCATCGAGGAGTTGCAGCAACACGTCCAGCACTTCGCGATGGGCCTTTTCGATCTCGTCGAACAACAGCGTGCCGATGCCGCCGCACGTGTCGTGACCTTCAGCAATCCGCCCCTGCTTTTTCGCCGACTTTCCCAGGAGCAATACGACACTTTCCTTCGTCTGGTATTCCGACATGTCCAGTCGGACAAATTTGTTCGGCCCGAGGAGGTCATGCGTGAACTGCAACGAGAGTTCGGTTTTCCCGACCCCTGTCGGCCCGAGAAAGAGAAAACTCGCCTTCGGCCGACCGGGCGTGGTGAGGCCGAGTTCTCCATGCTGAAGCCGCTCGCACACGGTCGCAACCGCCGTCTCCTGACCGATGACCAGCTCTTGCAGACGGGCAGGCAGCGTGCGGAGTCTTTCGATTGTTGGGTTCGTCGCGCTCATGACGCTTCACCATTTCGGATCAGTTCCGGACGCCATCTGCGGTGACGGCATCGCGGGAGGAGCTGCCACATGTTCGCTCACCTTCGATTCGAGTTCTCGGACTCGCGTGCGCTCCTCCTCGAGTTGTCTGCGGAGGTTCACGGTCTCCTCGGTCTGATCGGCCAGAGTCCCGAGCTGCGCTCGTGCCTGCTGTTCGACCGAAGCCATGCGCGACCGAATCGCGCGCAGCTCGGCGCCGATTTCCTTTTGCGTCGCGATTTCCGCCGCCAGCTCCGCACTCGGCGGCAACGGCGCGTAGCTGATCGGTGCGGCCTTGTTTCGAGGCGTTGTTTCCAGCGCCTCAATTTGTGCTGGCACTCGCGTCGCTCTGTAGACGGCGTGAGCATCGTGGCGCACGCGCGGGTCATCGGGATCGCGATAGCTTCTCACCTCGTAGCGTGTCTCAACGACGCGCGTCGCTCCGGCCTCCCGCACCAACGGCTTTGGAGAAGACGTCACGGCAGGCGTGATGCTGGCGACGGGACGGTGAGTCGCGCATCCCGTCACCGTAACCGCTGCGACTAGAATCCAGTAATTTCGCATGGCTTATCCTTTCGCTCTCGAACCGTTCTCCGTTGGAGCCTCCGAGGCGGACGTGGGCGCCGCGGTCGCTTCGACCTTCGTCCCGGCGATCTTGGCCTTCTCGGGGTTCACGGATTCGGTGACGTAAACATAGAATTCCTTCCCCGCCGGCACTCGGACGAAGTATCCATTTGCCTCGATCTCTCGCAGCGTCCGTTGCGCATAGAGATCGAACACGTCGCCGACGCCTTCGCGCACGCCGTTCGAGACCGAGCCCGTGATCGTGGTGCCGAGCGCCGTTTGCGTGCGGTCCTGGGTGCCGCGCGCGAATCCGCTCAGCGCGGCGGATGCGAGCATCTTCAGTTCTTGCAGATCATCGGTCGCAAGGACCCGGCCTTTCATTCCTCCGGATCCATCCGTGATTCCGTAGCCGTCGATGTCGTGCTCGTATTCGCGGTCGAGCGCGACTCCGTTGAACGCGAGCTCCCGTCCATCCTGCCAGACAAAGCGCCACGTTCCGTTGGCGCTCACCCGGTCGCGAATCCGCCCCGCTTTCGCGGTGCCGTGCACGAGCGTGTTGGCCGGAATCACGCGCTGCCCGTTTTGCCATACGTCTTCCAACAAGATCGCGATGACAGGTGTTTCGAGATTCGAGCTGTCGACCGTGTTCACCAACTTGCACTTCAGCAACGTGCCATACGGGAGGAATCGTTTCGGCGGCTCTGGATCGACGTGCCGTGGCGCGGGCGGCACGTAAGCCGCGAGTAACGTCTGATAGCGCACCTTGCGTGGCGGCTTCTCTCGGGCGGGCGCTTCAGTCTGCGCGCGTTCCGGAGCCGATGCTGGCGCCGGCGTGGGTGCCGGCGGCGGACGAAACGGGACGATTCGTCCGCCGGCATTTTCTTTCGCAGAGTCACTCACCGTCGCCTGCTGCGGCACTCCGCTTTCCAGCCCTTCATCCAGCGGCACTTTCACTTTGCCGACCTCGGCTTTTTTGGCTGATGCGGCGAGGCGCGCAGCCTGCTTTTGCTCCGCTTGGTTGCGCCCGTAGACAAACAATCCGCCGAACAGGACGGCAACAAACACCAGGAACATGCCGAACCTGCTTGTGAGAAAATTCTTCAGTCTACGCGGGTTCATGATTGCGGCCCTTCCGTTGCTGTCGGCGCCGCGACGGTAGTCGCCGAACGTGGCGAACTATTGACGAGGATGGTGAACGCGTTGTCGGCGCTCAGATCGTTGCGCGTTCCATCTGGCATTCCGATTACCGCGAATTCCGCCTCGCGGCTTTCGCCAGGCTGCAAGACGCGCGGGCCATTCGCTATCGACTGCTCGAATCTCTCGTCGCCCACACGCGCCGCGAACGTGCTGGGCGTGAGTTCGAGCACCTGATCTGTCTTGTTGCGGAGGTTGAGCAGGAAAACGACGGCGTCTTCGCGCGAGAACCGGTAGACTTCCTGCACCTCGATTTCGATGTCAGGCAGATCAATCTTTCGGCCCTGGGCGCTCACCGAAACGCCTTCGACTGCTTTGGGCAGCGCTCGCGCCAGGACGGGATACGCGCGAGCGCGATCGAGCACGCTCAGTCCCACGCGCGGCGAAAACTTCACCGGCTCAGGCAGCCGATCAATTTTCTGCGCCATGTCCGTCGGACGTCGCTGGAAAATCGCGCTCGCGACCGGATTCGCCGCGACAGCCTGAAGCTGCACCACGTAGGCAGAGCCCTCGAAAATGATCGTGAGCGTGCCGCTCGCGTCCGGTTGAACGCTGCGGACCATGAGAAAGTTGGTGCCTTTTGCGTGCGTGACGTGAAACCGCACCGGTGTGCCTTCATCGACCTCAACCGCAGCACGGCCGTCCTCGATGAGCATGTCCGCCCCGGCGACCGCTGTGATCGGCGCCGGCAGCGTGACCGTCGTTACCTCCCGGGACACGGGCAAACCGATCGCCTGATGGGGATCGAGCGTGAACTCGCGGATCGTCTGCGCCGTCAGCGCCGAGACGCTTGCGAGAAAAACTCCTGCGACCTTCAACATGACGACCTCCGGTTACGACTTCTCGGCGCGTTCGACCTGGAATGCGGCAACCGCGGTTGGAAACCGGCCGTTGCGCGTCATGTCCGGGTTCGGCACAAATTTGAATTTCACCCGATAGCGCAGCACCTCGGTGATCGGCGTGCCCTGGTAGGCTCCCACCCGAATCAATTGCACGTTCGCGGAAGTGTAGAACGAATTGTCGCGCGCGCTGAGAACTTCCGGCGGATCGATCTCCGCCTTTTGGTGGAGCGACTTCGCCTGAAACTCCGCCTTCGTTTTGTCGATCGCCGTTTGCGCGGTCTTGGCCGCATCCTTCAGGAAGAGTTGCTTGAACAACTCGGGGTGATCCATGCCCTCTGGATTACGCTCGAAGAGCGCCTTGCAGGCCCACTTCGTTTGCAGGGCGTGGAGATCTTTCGCGTGCTGAATGTCGACGACCGGCGAGACGTAATACGTCCCAAGGCTGTCGATCACGAGCACCTCCCGTTTGCGCGTCAGTTGTTCAACCAACACGTGGCGGTCCCAAGCGGCCCATAGCCATGCGGCGATGGCGACAAGGAACCAGATCAAAGACTGGCGGCGCTGCCGCGCGAAGATCGCGAGCAGCGTGGACTTTGGTTTGCCGAAGCTGGACGTGTGCGGCATTGGCGCCGCACGAGTTTCGGCAGAGGCGACCATAACACTACTTTTTTGGAGGTTGTTTGGGAGGGGTGACGTTGACGCAGGGGCGCGGGGAATTCTTTCGCGTGCGACGCAGTTCGGCGTCGGGACCGAACATGCAATTCATGAAGAGCGTGCTAAACTCGCGCTCCGAGGCTTCGAGGCGGCGGTCTGCCTCTTTCCACAGCCGGCGTGCTTCACTGTAATCATCCTTTGGCATGGGACTCGATTTCGATGGCGGCTTGATTGGGATCAGGATGATGCGGCTGGTGCGCAAAGTCACTTGATTGCTGGTTTCTCTGGCGCGTGTGCTCGCGAAATTGAGCCGTGAATTCTTCGGATGCTGCCGCACGTCGCATGTCCGCCGTGGCAATATCCCTCATGGCTCCGGTTTGCTGACGGACGAATCGTCCGCCGTAAAATCCGGCCAGGCCGCCGGCCATCGTCGACGTCGTGCGGGGAGAGCCGCCGCCGCGCGCCGTTGATTCCGTTCCGCCGGCCATCGCACCGAGCGCAGCGGCGGTAACTACGCCGGCAGCGGTTGCGCCACCGGTTACTGCGGCAGTAGAGGCGGCGACTCCACCAACCAGTGCGCCCTGAACGACTCCGCCGACGCCTTGGGCAAAAGCTGCGGCAGGGTTGGCACCACTCGTCAGCACTCGATAGGTGATGTAGGGCGCGAGCACCGCTGTGATCATCATCCAGAGCCCGATCAAGAGCACCGTCAGTGCGGGAGCAATCGGAGCCCCGCCAGGAACGACAACCGGAATCAAACTCGCGGTTGCCGCCGCTTCGAGCATCGCATTGGTGACCACCGCCGCCATCACCCAGCCGAACGGCCAACACACGATCGCCACCAGGCCCAGGATGTATTTCAGGGCGACGCCCGTCATCGGTCGGAGCATGAAGAACGCGAGGAAAATTGGCGTCAGCGCCCACCCGGAGGTGAGAAGTATATCACCGATGAGTTTGACGATATACTGGAGGCCCCACGCCATCCACCCGAAGAACCAGAGCAGCGCGTAGCAAATCGCGGTTCCGATCGAGCGCGTCTCCCAAATCACATCCCAGATGCTGGTATCGGGCTTAGAGGGTGTCTTTCCCGAGATGAAAGTTACGAATTTGTCGTCTACCTCCGTTGGGTCCACCCCCATGACTCCCGCAAACGCGACCACGAGATCGTTCAGTCTCAACAGCCACTCTCGAATAAACAGTGTCCCGATGCCGATCATCAGCACCTTCGCCAACAGCCAAATGTATCCGACGGGATCTGGCCTCATACGGACCGCCTGAAAGACCAAGCCCATGGCGACAATAGCGCTACCGACGTAGGCGCAGACTCCCCACAACGTCGAAAGACCGTCGAAGTAGGAGGAGGGTAGAATGCCGCCGGTCGCTGCCATTTTGAATCCTTACGATTTCTTGGCTGGGGTTGTTTCCGCCGACTTGGTCTCAGTCTTCGGAGGCTCGTTTTTCTCGAAAATGTTGCGGCTCCGGAACACCTTCGGAAGCGTTTCCATTTCCTTTTTGGCGGCCTCCGCGCGTGCTTTCGCGTCGGCATCGGCCTTCGCCTTCTCAGCCTCTTTTCGGGTGTCGGTGCAAGCCGAGTTGGTGGCGACGAAGAGGATCAATGTGAGCGTAAGAATCGTCTTCATGGTGAACAAATTTGAGACCGGAAAATTCTCGCTTCGTGCCCCCGGCTAGGGAGCGAATGGCTTTTCCGTTACGAGCGTCAGGAGGCACTTGTATTTGGGCGTAAACGTCGTCGTGACCCTCGACGCCTCCTGCTGGGCGAGCTTCCGCCGCGTCTCCGCGTCGGCCTCGTTCTGCGCGTTCACCATCGCCGCGGATTCAGCCGCCCGCACCTGGATTTCGGCCGCGCTTAACGTCACTTCGGAATCGATCGCCGCAAGTTGGTCGTATTGCGCATCAAGGATGGCCTTCAGCTTCTGTTCCTCCGCCTCGGTTTCGGCAACTCGCAGCGCCTCGCTTGTGCGCGAGATCGCCTTCCTCAATTCGTCCCGGCGGAGATACACGTCCTGCTGAACCACTTTGAATTCATCGACCTTCGTGGTGATGTCGTGCGCCGGCTTATAGACGTCCGGCTCACGAATGATCATCGTGCCATCGAAGTCCGGGAATTCGTTTACGATGGGTCGGAAGATGCCGTCCCGGGTGTCACCGAAAATGCCGACCCCATTCACCTTCCCGGCATTCTCCGCCCAGACCTTGACCTGCGTCGGGAGATTCAAGTCCACGCTCAACTCCGGGAATCCTACAATGACCTTAACGTCCGCCATATTTCCCAACCGCTTGAGACGGTCTTCCATGTGCTGGATTTGCCGAACCTGATTCGCGATCTGATCGGCCTGTCGGGCGAGTTGTTCGACCATCACGCCATAGTTCGTTACGCTCTGAGACAGGTTGACGGCGTCGAACACGGCCCACTGCGCAAAACACGCGTGACTCAGACCCGCGCTGGCGATTGCGATGAAAACTCGCGCTCTCATGACTCCTCCTTCGGTAACACCACGCGAATCACGCGCGTGGTCGGTTCCCGGCGCACACCGTCGCGGTCCGTCTGGGGTATGCTGACCTCGTAAAGCGCTTCCTCGAAGCCATCATCGGTCGCAGCTCGCTGATTTTCGCGCGCAACCCAATACTGCTGTTTCACGGCGTTCGATTGCCCTTTCTCATAGCCCGCGAGGTAAGCTTCACGCTGCGCCTTGTTGCTGAGGTAATTGATCGCCTCGCCGACGACAAAGCCTGCCGACGCGCCAACCGCGGCGTTTTTCGCTTTGCCGTTTCCCTCCTTCGCACCGACGTAGGCACCCACTGCCGTCGTCGTCGCGGTCGTCGCGAAGTTGCGTGTGCGACCTGCGGTCTCGGCTCCTGCCGTGGCGCATCCCGGGGTCAAAAGAAGGGCCACCAACATGAACAACAGCCCGATGATGTAGGGCTGCGCGTAGGCGAGATTGTCCAGGAATCGGTTCATACTTGCTCCTTTCATCATGCTTTTCCGGCGCAATGCCGTCATGGTGTGTCGACGCAAAGCCGCTCACCGCGGCTTTCCGAAATGGTTTCCGTTTCGCTTTGGCGACGGCGGTGGCGTCCCACGACCGCCAGGATGAACTCACTCGGCCCGAGTCGGCCTTCGAGGAAGTCGACGATATCCGCCTTCGTGTGCATTCGCTCTCCAGGGGGGGAGTTCGCCAGCACGAACGATCTGCTCAACTTCTTCGACCGCTGACGGCTCGATGGAATCCGCTACGCCGTCTGCTTCCATGCGCTCCATGAACGGCGCGAGCACTTCACCCAACCGCTCCGATTCTTCGAGCTCGTAGGCTTCCGCGAGCACGTCGAACGCTGAATCGCTTCCCAACACGAACTCCGGTTCAACGCTGACGCCATCCTCTCGATCCTCCGTTTGCAGCAACCGATATTCGAGGATGCCGTCGACCACGGCGGCTTCGATCCAGCGATGAATGTGGTGCGACGCCGCTCGCTCTTGCGACTCGCGGAAAGCTTCGAGGCGCGTGCGATCGCCGGAGAAGGTCATCACGACTCGCGCGGCGAGCGAGTCATTCGCTGCGATGGCTCGCTGGTAGTCGTCGGCATAAGCGCTGCCGAGTGCCTCCGTGCGCCGCGCCTCGATCAATAGTTCCTGATGCGTTTTCATGCGTTAGCCACGATTCCATCAATCACACTTGCGTAGCCCTTCAGGTCGTTGGCCCGTTTGTCGTAGTGCGCGCCGGAACTCGCCGCGCAATAGAGCAACTCCCGCGACGCGACATTGCGCATTGTCACGATCATCGGCCGCCGCTCGTCGGTGTGATAATAAGTGAACTGCGAGTATTTCTGCCCGACGATCTTCTCCGGCTCCGGATGTGTCATCACCGCGTCCTGCACCGCGCCGGGAATCGGGAAATCTTTCGCGAGATCTTCCACATCGGCGCGGTCACTCTGCCGAAGGAGAAAGAGAATTCGGCTGTTGCCGAGGACGGCGCCGCGAATGTCCGAACTCTTGAACAGTTCGTAATTCTGAACCGAAGCGAGGTTCCAGACGTTATACTTGCGCAACTGTTGGTAGGATTCGCGCAGCACCTTCTTGCCGGTCGGAATTAGCGCGAAACGCGCGACCTCTTCGAAGACGTTCGCCTTTCGCAGCCCGCGCGGAAGACGCATCATGTGAGACCGCGTGTAGTTCGCGATGAGGAACGCGGCCATCGCCTTCAATTCCTCCGCCGACTCCGGCAAGTAGCCTAATTCGAAGTGCGCGATCTTACCGGTGAGGCTCACGTTCGACTCGCCGTCGAAGAGATCGCCATACGCGCCGTTCGAGGACCATGGTTCGAGCAAAGTCGCGAGATAGCGCATTTCGTCCGCGTGCGAACCCGACGCTTCCGCCGCGAGCAATTCCTGAAGGTGGCCGTGTTGCGGATACTCCGCAGGACTGAACTCTGCGAAGACGAGGTTCCGCACCTGGGCCGCTGTGCCTGCGTCTTTCGCGAAGCGGATCGCATCGGCTTCCGAGACACTAGCCAGGAACGACTCGGCCTCGTCCGCGTGCGCCTGCCGGAATTCGCCAAAGTCGAGAAACGCGTCCACATCGGTCGCCTGCGGCCCCATGCGTTCACGCCGCCAGGCGTCCAGCGCGCACGCACGGCGTGCGAGCGACAACCATGCGTCCGGGTGTCTGTTCGAGTGCGACCGCGCGAAGTCGTCATACAAACGATTGATCGCGTTCACCAAGAGCGCCTGACGGAGACGGTTTTTGTCCTCATCTTTCGACTGACCTACCATCAGCATGGGCAACGCTGCCGCGGCGCTCAGATGGAGACCGCTGAGCGGCAGACCGCGCGTATCGAGATAGTTCATGCACAGCTTTCCGTTCGCCTGGATGACGATCGATTCGGCCGACGGATCGACGGTCTTGACGTAGGTGCTGTAGGCGCCGCCTTCTTCGACGATCATCGTGAACGCGCGATAGCATTCGGTCTGACTGAGAATGCTGATCGTCAGCACTGTCTTGCCCGAGCCGACCGTGCCGAGCACGACGGCGTTTTGCGGCGTCAAGCTGTTGCCTTCGCCGACAAATGTCCGTCCACCCACCAGGTTCCCATTGGCGCCTTCAAAGATGAACTCGGCGTCGTCTAGATATCCGATCGGAGTGGAGGAGAAGGGCAGAATGTTCGCGACCAGCGCGTCATCGTAGTGCTGCCACAGCGCATCATAGCCGCTGAACGACCAACCCGGCCACGAGGAGTAGAAGAAATTGCGCGCCGATGTTTCCAGCGCCGGCTCGTAAGCGACCGCGCGCTCCATGTTGCCGATGGCTGCTTTGAGCGCGGTCAGCTTTGCACGAAGATCTTCCCGAGACTTGTCCCACGCGCGGATGATGTATTGGAGCCGATACGGCGAGCTGTCGCCGTTGCTGTAGCGGGCGATCTTCGCCGCCTTCGTTTTCATCGCGGCGAGCAGCTTGATCTTCCTCAATCCCTCGTAGTCGCCCTCGACGCGGGACAGCTCCTTTTGCTCTCTCTCGATCAATTGCTCCACGTCGACCGGCTCGACGTTGACGGTGATGCTGTAGTCGCGGAACCCGAGCTTTGTCAGGAGATACGCAATGCCGGGGCGGGTTCGTTTCGGCAGCGCCTTCAACACGAGCATCGCGTGAAAATATCCGTCGTGATAGAAACCGGTGTCCGGCTTTTCGAGCGGCCGGCATTCACCGTTCCAGCAGTTCTCCTGGATCGATTTCTCGGGATCGAAGAACTCCAATGGATCGGAAATCTTCTGCTCGGGAAGCGAGGGATTCAGAAACTCCAGATAGTGGAGAAAATGATCGGCGTCGTTCATCGGCCGCACGCGTCCGCCGGTCGTCGAGAACAACGCTTCCAGGAATCGCCCGATTTGATGATACTCCTCCTGAAACGCTCCGAGGATCGCTGAGGCAGACCGTTTGGAGCGCCTCTCGCTGCGCACCTCCGCAGCCACCTCGTTCGTGAAATATACCCGCAGCCGTTCGCACCGAAGCATCCCCGCGTCCTCCGCGTTCCACCCTCGCACGAAGATCTCGTTGCGGACGCGCTCCGTCCACGGGTTCTTCGCGAGTTCGGCGGTCTTGTTGCGATAACTCAAGAGCCGCGGACGGAAACTTCCGTTCGGGTCCCACTGCACCTGCATGCGTTGGTGCGGCTTGAGCACGGCGAGCAAGGCGATCAGATCGCTCTCCAGCGTGTTGTGGTGAACGGGGTCGGCGTTTTCGAGATCGGGCGAGGTGATTTCAAATCCTCGCGCGATCATTTTCAGGTCTTCGAAAACGATCAGGTTCTCTCCGAAGTAGCCGTCGACAGGTTCAAGTCTCATACGTGCTCCTCTTCACCGTCAGCCAACGCATCCTCCAACATCGCCGCAGTGTCGTTTAGCTCCGCCTGCAAGCGCTCGAACGCAACGAGCGGCACCGTCGCCACCGTATCCTCACCAGATGCCCCGTTTGTTCGAGTCGTCCGACCGACCAGCGCCCCTGAATTCGACGTCGTGTGTGGCCTGCCGGCGTGCGGTTGCGGGGAAGGACTCCGTTGCGCCGTCTTCGATTTCCGTGGTGCGTTTTCCTCAGATTCGTGACGGAGCTCGATTGTTTCCTCCGCGCGGAAGGGATTCGGCGGGCGCTTCGCGCGGGGCCCAAACGCCACCGGCATCACGCCCGCCTCAACCAACGCCATTTCGAAGAAGTCGGTGTCGTAATGCTGCGGACGATTGTTTTTCAGGACGAACACATACGCCAGAGACAGACCGCACAGCACGATTCCGAGGAAGACGCACAGGAACAGCGACAGTCCCAACATTCCCCACAGCACGACCACGATCAGCAGGCTTACGCCGGCCGACCCCAGAAGATACCAGGCGGAATTCCCCGTCATCCCGAGAAACTCGCCTTTCGACTCCGCACCTTGCTGTGAGTCGTGCTCGTTGAGGTGTTCGCTATTCACTGGGCAGTCCTCCTCGGCGGTGGGGCCAATTACGGCGTGAACGTGCTCACATCCGGCGCGGTCAGCCCGAAGTTCTCCCACATCGTCCGGACGATAGCGAAAGCGAGCCCACTGACGAATGCACCGGCGAACGCCCACTTTGCGATCGACTGACGGCCCATCATCATCGCGACGCCCGCCGCGATGATTCCGACCGCCGCCAGCGTTCCGCTCAGATACATGATGATCGCGTTGCCGGACTCGACGGCCGTCTGCAAATCCACCGCCTGCGCACGGGCGAGCGAAGGGAACAGGAGCGACGCACTCAGCAGGGCCATGAGTCGCTTCCGACTGTCTCCGAACCCCGGCTGGATTTCCCAAAGGCGCAGTGCCTTTCCGATCATCACTGCGCCGCACACCGATGCCACCCATGGCAGCATGAACAGTAGCGTTGTCATTTTGATTTTTCCTCTGTGCCGGCGTTAATCGGGGGCCGATCCCCGCCGCTCCCTCATCCGTCGCATCTGCGATGGATTCGCTCGCGTCGGCACGGGAAAATCGAAATCCGCAGCTTCACCACAAGAGCGCGCGCCTACTTAAATCGCAGTAGAAAGTTGCGACGCTTTCTTCCTCTGGAAAACGCAGCGCAAATATTTCGGCCGCCGTATTTCTCCGCGCTTACGCCGTTCAATCTCCGTCGAGATTCAGCTCGATTTGTCCGTTCCGCGCCACGGCGTCTGGCACTTTCAGGAACCGAATGCTTGTGACGAACGAATCCGCGTCATGCTCGCGGTCGTTCGCGAGGTCGGGCTGCGCGCGCACTCTCGCGAGCGTCTGATCTTCGAGTGCGGAAAAGAGCGCTCCGAGGTTATGGCCGGCGACGAGGACAAGCAGATCGCTGATGAAGATTCTGATCACATCGCGGTCCGCGTAATCCCACGATGCCTCGACGTAGTGCAGCCAGGGGAAATTGCGCCGTTTGTGTTTCCCGTCGTCGAACGTCACATGCACCGGCCGCGTGGACGTGTCGAAGTAGTTGCGGGGTTTTCTGAGCGGGGCGGGTTCCATGCCTAGATCTCCATTTTCTCGCGAACGACCTCACGTGTTTCCTGCCATCGGGCGGCTATGCTCAGCCATGCGTCGCGCATGCGGGCACCCATGCGATGCAATCGTCCCATCGCGATCCGCTCGGCAGGAAAGATTCGGTGGCGCCGCACGAATTCTGTTGCGAGCTGACGCCCCGGATCAGGACGCGCCAGCCGCGTAATGATCGCATCCCGGTGTGAAACGTAGATATGGTGAGCGCCCCGGTATCGCGTGTTTCCGACGTAAAATTGCCGGCGCATGAGCGCTTGTTCGGCGACCTCGCCGAGCACGAGCAACGATTCTTCGGCCGTGCTTCCTTGCGAACGGTAGGAAGTGAGTGCGTGTCCGTAGGTCCACGCGCGGAAATCCGCCGGGAGTTCCTTGCCGTCCGAAAGGAAAACGCGATTCGCGATGGGATCGACCGCGGCCACGTCCCTGAAATCGCCATTCGCGAAACCTTGCTCTTCTTCCCGCCCACGCATCAGCAGCCGGTCCCCGGCCGCCACCGGCAACATTTGCGCGCGGCCCACATCGAAACTCCCGCGCTGCTTCCGGGTGATTTTCGCATACCGCTCATTCTCTCCCTCGACGTGCAGCCCGTCTGGCAGAATCTTTTTCACCACCGCCGCCGACCCGCGCTTGAAGAAGCGCGTGTCTCGCACGAACAGCAGCCGGTCACCGACGCGATACTGGTCCCAATGCGCCTTCTGCTCTTCCGTCCAGGTCAACGGACGCACCGCTTCGCGCACGACCTCCGCGTCCCCGAGCAGGCCGCGACGCCGCAGCGCCGTCCGCGCGTGAACGCTGAAACGATCGATATCCTCCCAGAACGGAATCACGACCAGCGTCTCCGTTCCCTTCGCCACATTTTCGGCGTAGTGCTCGGCGGCGCTCGTGAACAACGTCTCGTCATCGCCCAACTCCCGCATCATCCCGCGTCGTTCCGCGTAGAGCAAAGCATCCGACACATTCCCCGCCGCGAGCAGCCGACTGAAGTGGCGATCCTTCTCTTCGCGCTGTCGCAACACCTCGGACAGCCGGACGACCGGCGTCCCTGAATTCCGGATCACGTTCCGCATGGCGTCGCCGCGCTGGACGCTGTAATGCTGTTTCGTGTCGCCGACCAGGAGCACGCGGGCGCGCCGTTCCTGAGCAATGCGGGTGAGACGATCGAGCTGTTCCGTGGAGAGGAGTCCCGCCTCGTCCACGAGCAACACCCGGCGCACTGCCTCCGCCTGCAACGTTTCGCTCACGAGGAAACGCTGCACCGTGTCCGCTCGCTCGAATCCGGCGTCGACCAAAGCTTCGCGTGCCCGCGTCGTCGGAGTCAGGGGGAGGAACGGTTGCCCACCTGCGGCACGATGCGCGTCCTGAATCGCCGTGAGCACGGTTGTCTTGCCCGTGCCGGCGTCACCAACCAGCACGCTCAGAAAATCCTTGTTCGCGAGCAACGCTCGCGCCGCGGCGAGCTGGCCGCGCGTCAATCGCTCCGGAAGAAGCGTTGCGTCGCCGAGCGGGAAGCGCGTGTTGCGGCCTTCGACGACACGACGAATGGTCGCCGTCTCTTCGCGATGGATTGGCCGCAGGCTCATCTCGCCCTCGCTGCGGATCGCATCCGTGCGGCCTTGCAGCGCCTCCCGCAACTCGCGCCACCGGGAAAAATCAGGATGGAGTTCGAGCGCGGCGTTCAGCACCTCGCCTTCGCGCACAACGCTGCTGCGCTCGAATACGTGCCGCAACGCCGCTTCCAGCACCGTCACGACCTGTCCGTGCGATATCCTCTGGCCGGGTGCCTTTGCTCGCGCCGTCCGCACCAGGTCCGCAAGCGCGGCTGCTTCGTCCGGGTTGAGCTCTGCGCGTTGGCGCGCACGCACCTCGCGCGTGCTCACGTTGGGCAGCTTGTTCGCCCGGGACTCACGCACAAGAACCTCAACCTCGCGCTTGGTCGGCTTGCGTCCCTTCTTCTGCGCGAACTCTTCCGCCAGTTGTTGAATATGCCGTGTGCGCTTCGAAAACCGTTCGCGCAGGTGTTCGACGCCTCGCACGGAAAAGCCCGTCGAGTTCATTCCGTAGGTTTCGTAGCCGAGTTCCCGCAGCCGGCCTGCCAACTCCCGATAGAGCACCTGACGCAGATACCCCGACGCCCGCAACATCTCCGCCGGTTGCAGCGCAAACCATTCGCCGCGCTCCGCGTCCCAGGTCGCATTCGATAGGACTGCGTGTGCGTGCAATTGCGGATCGAGATCGCGACTCGTGTCGTGAAAGAACAGTGCGCCAGCGAAGTTTCCCGTGAGCCGGAAATCCTCGCTCGACCGCGACTCGCCCCGGCGTTCACGGACCGCCGCGAAACGCTCCATTTCCTCGAGCGCGATCTTCACGGAGTCGTGAAACGCGGCGACGATGCGCTGATCGCCGCCGAGCATCGCGAGCACGCTCACGTCTTTCGGTGCCGACAGCTGAACGTCGAAGAACGCGACCCTGTCCTTATCCTCTCGTGCCGTCAGTTGCTCTCCCGTTTCCGGATGACGATTTCGACGGAGTGCGTCGAATACCTTGGTCTGAACGCCACCTTCGAGCCCCAGTGCCTTGGCGCCTTTCCCAATCCATTCGCCCTCGATCCTTTTCTCTCCCTCCGTCCAATAATCGTTTTTGCAGAGATGGCGGGACAGGTAGGTGGCGCCGTTGCGAATGACTCCGACCGTGATCATGCTCCCAACAACGTGCGACGCCCGTCGAAAAACAATTCCGCGCGTCTGCTGAAATCGTCGTAGCCCGCCTACTGCGGGAATAGTAGTGCGCCCCTCGTTCGGAAGACCAACGCCACAACCAGCCGATGAGGTTACCGAACGTCACCCGCCCTTTGCCCTGTGAAGACGCAATACCCTTACGCGTTCGTAAGGCCGCGGGCGCTCACGTAAGTCGCATGAAATGGGGCGGGTGTCGCCTACTGCGATTTAAGTAGATGCGCGCACTGGACGGAGAGTCCAACCGGAGGATTCATGGTTCGGTTCAGATGATCGCGGCCATGAAAATCGCGCCTCCAGAAGTCCTCCTCCGCCGGTGGCTTCACGATCCAAACGCGCCGCTGTTCGCCGCGTTCGGCGTAGCGGCGGTCGCGCTGGCGATCGCACTTTGGTTGGTGTTTCGGAACCTCCGTCACAACGAGCCAGGACTGAAAGCGCCGACGGCCCTCGTGCTAGCAATTGTCGTCTCCGGCTGCGGATTCTTCGGCGCGCGCCTCATGCCGGAGGAGCGTTTTATGCCGATCTCTGGCGTGTTTTGCCTGATCGCAGCGGGCTTGTTTTTCTTCGCGGACCGGCGCCGTTTCGTGCGCGACCCTGCGGGCGAGATCGTGGCGGATCGATGGGAAGTCGTGCTGGAGTTCGCGCACTTTCGCTGGACCCGGGATAAGCTGAATCGCCATTTTTTCATCTCGGGGGAGACCGGTTCGGGGAAGACGACCGGCATGAATCAGCTGCTTGCGGCGCTCATTCGCCGTGATCCGAGACTCGGCGGCCTTGTCATGGCGAACAAGGGAGACGAGTGGTTTTATCTCGAATGGCTCGCGAAAAAATACGGCCGGCAGCATGATATCATTCGGCTTCGTCCACGCGCCGCAGACGATCCCGCCGGCACACCGCTGGAGCGGCTGAACCTCACCGGAGACAGTCGTTTTCCGTTCACGACGCGCGCGCGCATCCTGGTCGACACGGCGGCGGCTTTGAATCCGAAGGACGAAAGGAGCTTCTTTAAGATCAAAGGCGCAGCTCACATCGGCCGCGCGCTGGAGCTGCTGACGGAACTGAAGCGGCCCGTCACTCCCATGAATGCCTACATGCTGCTCACCGTGCCCACCGAGTTGCAGGCCGCCCTGAATGCTTTGGCGGAACTCGATCCGACGCCTCGCCGGCAGCAGTTGGCGGACGTGTTGGAACAATCCTACCTAAAGCATGAAGCTAAGGAGCAGCGCGCTGGTGAGGTCGGAACGTCACAGAACTATCTCGAATATCTCGGCACGCCGGAGATCGCCGAAGTTTTCAGCAGCAACGATCCCGACACGTGTTCGATCGCCGACGTGGATAAGGGCAAAATCCTCTGCATCGACGTGCCGGAGGACTATTCCACCGAGCGGAAATACGTCTTCACCGTCATCAAGCTCCTCATCTACCGCCACGCACTTCGCCGCTACTCGTTGCCCGATTACCAGCGCTACCAATTGAACCAACTGGTTTACTGCGGCGATGAATTCTCGACGGCGATCACGGCCAGCTACGATGGCACATCCGACTACAACGTCGTGGACAAGCTTCGCGATTGCTGGCTCACGCTGATCATTTCGAGCCAGGCTTTCGAGTCGCTCATCCCCCCGCAAACGAAGGAGCAGGCCGACGTGCTTTTGCTGAACCTGAAAAATCTCGTCATGTATCGCGCAGCTTCCGAGACCGATGCTCTCCGCTGCGCGAACGCACTGGGCAAACGCTGGGTCGAGCGGTCGACGCGCACCGTTCATCAGGATCACACGGCCTACACCTACCAACGGGCCGAGGAATTTCGGATAAAGCCGCACGAATTTCGGAATCTTCCCGATCACACGGCGGTTGTGCGGCATTGCACGAACGGCTACAAAAAGGTCTGTCTCCGTCCCGCGTAATTCATCAAATTAGCCCTGTGTCATGAGCCCGAATGAAAACCCGGAAGTCAGCGCCAAAGTCATGCTCGCCCTGCGCAGTGAGCCAGAAGCGTTGAAAGCAATCACCGCGCGACTGCGCGTAAAAGAGATGGGGCCGGCCGATCACATCAGGACGAAACACGAAGTGAAGGCATGGCTGGAGACGTCGGGCGATGTGAAGGAAGCCGACGCGATCATCGTCCGAGCCCGCGCCCGCCGCGAGCTGCAGCAGACCCAAAGTATCACGCAGACGATGACGGAGCGGCAACAGCGCGGGCGAAGTGTGAGTGATTGAGGCTTCGAACAAATGGTGGGCTAGATCGGGCTGCAAAACCTCTAGCTGAAAGAGATCGGAGGCGCTGCGGGTGCGTCTGGCTGTATTTGTCTCATCGGGCCGTCTGAATCGACATCCTCCGATCAGTGTCCGCGGTAATAGCTGACCAGCGGAGGATGCTCGCCGTCATCTGGGGCCATTTGTCGTTCTGAGAACGTTCGAGCAAAGTCCTTGGGTGGAGCTTGGTGCTCCTTGTCGACGATTATAAATTGAGTCTGCTTCAGTTCGGTTTGCGCGAGTTCGTAGAGCATTCCGTAAAACCCATTAAATTGCTCCACGTTTTCGCGTTCGCTGATATTTTTCATTGGCGAATCGATGATCAAGAGAGTTGGCAGCAACGCGCCATTTTCGGCGGCTAGCCGATGCACCGCGACGGCAAAACAGCATTTGTAGAGAGTCTTTTTTCCCCCACTGCCGAGATTAGTAAACGAGGTGATCGCGAGGTCGCCCGACGATATTCCCGTGATCTCGGGGAGAAAATGCGGAGCCTTCATTTCGACCACGTCGGACTTGTCGAATCCCGGGATCCGAGCGCGCAGTAGCGAGTCGAGGAAAAGCTGCTTCAGCCGGTCGAGGTTTTTGGTGTCTCGCTCGGCTTCGATCTGCGCGCTCTTCAACTTCGCGCGGGTCGTCGCTTCCTCGCCGATCAATGACTTCAGATGGTCGTCGAGCTGCGCGAGACGGCGGAGAATCTGATCGAATCGGTTGAAGTTGACGAGTTCCTGGGAGAGTGAGGCGCGGTGGCGCTCGAGCTCCAATGCGTTGGAAAGATAGACCGAATCGTAGTTTTCACTGAGCCGCGTGATCTCACCGTCAACCCGGGATTTCTCTTCGCCCATGCCGATGCGCTCTTCATCCAACTCACGCAGCGCAGCCGTTTGGCGCGCCAAGAGATCGTCAAGCTCGCGGATCCGCCCCGCCGTGTCGGCATCCACCGCTGCTACTGCCACTCCTGGAGCCGTGTTGTCAGCCGGGTGTTTCTGGCCGCACACAGCGCAATCGCCCTCCGCTCGTGGCGGGAGCTCTTGGGTGCATTTTGGGCACGCCTTAAACTGGACCCCCCGCAACACGGCGCTGGCGCTGGTGGCCCGCTTGAAGCGAATGGCTAGAAACTCCATTTCGTTGCGATGTGCTATGTCTTTCTCAATCGCGACACGCGCGTCCCGCCGCGCGTTGTCGAGGACATCGAGTTCCATCGCCAAGGCATGGGCTCTGTTTTGGGCGTCGTTGAGCGCATGCGAGCGCAGGGATGCCGCCTGTGCCCGAATGGCGGCAAGCGAAGCCTCGGCTGCCTTGATCTCGCGATTCAGCTCTTCGCGGCGTGCGGCGATCTTCAGCGGCGTTCCGACCTGGGTTTCTTCCAGCGCGTCCCGCATCGCCGCGAGGGCACCCTCCGTGCGATCTTTATCGATTCTGATTTCCTGCAGCCGGACCTGGAGTGACGACACTTCCGCTTGATGGAAGCCGACGAGCAGGCGAAGCACATCCAGGCTCTTCAGCTTTTTGAATGGATTGGTATCCAGTTCCAAATTGAAGAAGCTGCTGTCGACGGAGTCCTGGTCGAGGTAACAATACCAGAAGAGGTCCCGAAAACTGAGGCGCTGAAGCGGAGAGTCTTCGTCGACTTTACTGCGCCGGACCTTGGGCGGGGTTTTGCCCGCCAGGTAAAAAAGCAGGTCGGACAGCACATGAATATCTTTGCTGAAGATCGGCTTTTCAGTCGGCGTGCGCGCGGGAACCAACAGCTGGAGGGCATCAGACCCTTTGGTCCACTCGGCGCGCACGGATCCAGAATCCGGACTTCGCTCCAACTTAACCGGATTTCCTTCGATCGTGAGTGAGAGCCCGACCCCGACCAGTTCATTCTGCAATGCCGGGGTCATCTCCAAGTCGCCACCGAAACAAAAGTCGACCATCCGAACAATGGATGACTTGCCCGCACCCATGCGGCCGTAGAAGTAGGTGAAATCGGTAAACGGAATGACTTCCTGGGATTTCTTGCACGTGACCGTGAGTGAATTGAGCCGGATATTCACAGTTTGATCGATTGGCCCATCTTCATGTTCACGATTTCGGGGAAGAGTTCGTAGACGTATTTCATAAGCTTGGTTGACGAGAAGTCTCCGACGGCGCGGGCCACGGACGTGCTGCGCTGCGCGAGCGGTTGAAATTCATCGAGCGTCATCAAATGCGCAGCGAGTGCTTGGCCGGCGTCGGTAAGTTGAACGCAAACCGTCTTTCCCTCCAGGTAAGTGGTCGCGAGGCCTTTCGCTACCAGCAGCCCGATCCATTTGCGGTAGCGTCCATCCCAAGGGCCATAGCGGTATCGCACCATCTGCGCCTCAATCGTGTTGCGCTCGTTGTCCGGCACCAGCGGAGCATTGCTCGGCTTTCGATCAATGAGAACGCGAGCGAGGCAGGATGGATACCGGAGAAGAAAATCCATCTTCGCTAGTTTTGTGATGCCATCGACCGGCTTGTTGGTCCGGCCGGAGTTGGCGCGGAGAAGTAGGAGCAGGCGCGCTAGGTGAAAGTCATCGTTGTTTTCCACCGCGGCTGCCGCGTGCAAGGTGACGAGGCTCATGGATTGCGCTCCAGCTCGAATTTTTTACTCCACCACACTTTGCAGTCCTCAGCCAGGAGGCCGGCCATGCCCACCAACGCGTCGTAGGGTTCGCGATAGACATCGTCAGATTTAGTTTCCGCAATCGCCTTCAATTCCGTGGTGACGTCCCGCAACATCGGAATTCCGAATTCCTGCTGGTCGTTCGTGTGTTTGAGATGAGCGTCGTTGCACACGCGAAGAACCGTCGATTCGAGCTGCGCCACGATCTTCGCTCCCTGTTCTGGGTCGCGGGCTTGAATTTCGATCAGGCGGCGCTCAGTCGAGATCGTCTGGCGCTGGAGCCCCTCGAAATAATCCGCCAGGCCTGCGCCGCTCATCTTCTGCTTCAGGATCGACACCTCTTGGCGCGTGGGCTGGAGCTTCAAAGTGTTGAACCGGCTGAGGTATTCGAACCGAGGAAGCTGCAATTCGTCGACATAGCCGCGCAGCCCTGCCACATCCACTCTTTTGTCGAGCAATTGCGGCTCCGCCTGAAACCGACTGTTCACAATCGCGTAGTGCCGCGCGGGATCTTGACTGGCCTTCGAAGACGCGCGCGAAATGCGCGTGATCAAGGCCCCCAAGAGATCGGCAAGCTGACGCGGCGCAAGGTCGCGACATCCCTCCACGTGGGGCAGATGATTCTGTTGGATCTCGGCCTCGAATGAAGGCTCGGGAGGGCCGACGCTCAGCATCATCCGACAAAGGACCGCGGCGACGGCCCCACGCTCGCACCCCGCGCGGGTCGCCAGGTCCGTCAGGCACCGTTCACAACACTCCGGATATGGCCCATAAGGCTGGTTCGTGAGGACCCGGAGGACAGGCAAGGGCGACAGGTGAATGCGGTCGGTCGCCTCCGAATCGCTGCACGGTGCATTTGAGACGAAGAAAAATTCACGGATTTGTCCGGGAAATTCCGTGTCCAAAGCAACGAACCGTTTGACCGTCTTGACGAGTTCGTCGTGGTTCCACTGCCACACACCGCTCTTCAGCGTCTTGATTTGGTAGGCGTCGAAAAGCTTTTCCGTGACTTGGCCGAGAAAGTCTTCGTGCTGTTCGCACCAAAGAGCGACGTAGTCCTTTTCGCGGCGATGACAGGCGGCCCACAGGATCACACCATACGCGTATTGATAGCGGTATTTTTTCGCCGTTTCGTCACCCGGGTCCGAATCGTTGAGCGCAGCGATAGGCGTCGGCTCGCTGATATCGTGGGCTGCGGGTGAAGCGACTGGGGAGGCCAACGGCGCAATTGGTCCGTTGGTAAGTGGTGGGGTAATCATGGCCTGCAAAAGCCTGCCTCGCACGGAACACGGAGGTCTGGAGGTCCTCTGTCGATCCAATGGCTGGCGATCTGCAAATCTGTATGATCGGCTCATCGGCACTGGCAACCGCGTTTTGTGGACTTACTAGTGCAAGCCATGGCTCGCTTGCATCGATCCGCTCGCGAGCGGACGATCCACGCCGGATGATTTGGCCACGATGCGCCCGCCGGAATGCGCAGAATGTTAGGCGGCGGGCGCCGGAGCACCCTCGGCCCAGAACCGATGTCCTACTAAGCACGAATACCATCTCCGCTGGTAATTTTGCGTCTGATTCGTCGTTCCGGCGAAAAGAAACCTTCACAACAAATCGGATTCCGCGGCCCGAAGAGGGCGGATCATCGTTCGTCAGTGACAGCCGCGATCGCGTCGACTGCGATCGCGCAGCCGGGGTGCAGCGTTCGCGCCGCCACAACGCTGCCGGCAGGCCTGTGTCCGGTGAGGGCTAGCGCGCAGGCGGCCGTCACTCGGTCCACGTGCTTCGTGTCGGCGACGTAGCACGTGAGACGCAAGACGCGGCCGAGTGAGCTGCCGGAGGCCGAAAGAACGTCGGATAGATTGCGGAGCACTTGATTTGTTTGGTCCTCGATTTCTCCCTCGACCGCCCGCCCGGTCGTGGGATCGATTGGAAGCTGACCGGAAACATAGACGACGCCGCCATGCACGATGGCGGGGGCGAACAGCCCGGGCGCTGGCGGCGCAGTTGGCGCTTGGATTACCTTAAATCCCACCGGCGAACTTGCCGATCGCACGGCGCGCGGCTCGACGATGATGGCGAGTGAGGACAATCCCGTTTCCATCTTGTGCAGCTCGGACACTTCGACGCGGCGAGTGGTGATGCCGGCGTTGCGCAGCCGCCGTTCCGTCTTCGGATACGAGCCGCTCACGAGCGTTGTGCCGTTGACCGGGAGCGTGCTCGCCGCCAGCGGCTCGCGCTCATCCACGCCAAGCACCACAAGATCGCCGAATTGCTTCGGGTTCGCCCAGGCAGCATTCAAAACAAGGTAGTGCGGAGGCACGAAGCTCGCAGCGAGTTTCAGGTGAGCACAGGCGTGAAGCTCAACTTCACGCACTTCGTATCCGAACGGCTCCACGATAGCGCTGAGATCGGCGATTCCTTCTGCGTTGGTGGTTGCGGTCGGCGCTACAAACAGGGTTCGTCCAATCCGCAGCACGTCGCGGCCGTCCAAAAGCGCAGGGTCTGCGATGCGCTGGATCGGCCGGTGCTGCGCCAGGAGCGGCACCATCGATTCAGCTGCGGCCCCTTGCGAGCTGTCCTGTGTCCTCCCAAGAATTCCCATTTCTGGCAGCACCACAATGGATTCCTCCACGAGTGCGCCGCGGGGATCGTCTGCTTGACCTGCTGCGAACTTCACCTTCGCGCCAAGTTTCCCCAAGATCCGCGCCAACTCTGCGTGCTGGTTGCGAGCTGCCTGGATGTCCATGTCGATGGCGGGGCGTGCGTTTCCACCCGGATTTCGCCGGTCGCAACTCGCGGCTACTTCTCGCATCACAGCAATCACGGCACAGGTTTGACGCGATTTGACAATCGACCGCTTAGTGGGACTCGTGACGGATCGTTCAAATCGGATTCAAATCCGAAAACGATTTGCGGAGAGCGCGTCATCGCGCGAAAATCCAGCCGATGCGCAAGAGTCGCAGGCATATCCTCCTGCTCGAAGACAGCCGCGATATCCACGTCGCCTTCGCGGCTCTCTTCCAACGCGTCTACGGCTATGTTCTCCATTCCGTTTCGAGCGTAAAGGACGCGCTCGGAGTGGCGGGGCGGCTGAATGTCGACGTTGCAGTCGTGGACCTCGCCTACGGCGAAGAGATCTCGGCCCGGCTGAACATGATCCGCGAGTGGCGCACTCGCAGCGTCGGATTCCCCGTAATTGCCACGTCGGCGCACGACTACGACGGTCTTGCCACTGAAGCCTTCACGGCTGGCGCCGACGACTACGTCCGAAAGCCATTTCACTTCGGGGAAATGGCGGCGCGAATTGAACGACAGATATCCCGTGGCCGAAACGAGTCGGCACGACTGCCGAAGCTCGACGGCATACGGCTGCCGGCTACTGCGTTTGAATTCGCAGGAGCCGTAATCCACCCGGACCTGCGCGCGAATTTTCCGGATGGAACCGCTGTGCAGCTCTCGGCGAAGCAAGTCGGCATCTTGCAGGAGTTCGCGCGCCATTCTGGAGCGCTCGTTCTGCGGAACGATTTGATTCACGCCGTGTGGGGCGCCGACGCGAATACGAACAGCAAATCGCTCGACCAGTATCTCTACGTGTTGCGTCGACTCTTCCGCGCCGCCGGCATCGATCTGACGCAGCACATCACGCCGGTCCTTCGCGTCGGCTGGCGTGTGTCGGGACAGCCGACGAGACGAGCACCCTTACTCGTCCAACGATGAACATCGAGCCCACCATTCTGGTGTTGGAAGACGAGCGTCCGCAGATTCTTGCGCTCCGTGCGACGCTTCAACCCATCGGGAGGGTGGTGGATTTTTCGGACCCGGAGCGCGCACTCGACTATCTTCAGGAACAGCAGGTCGACGCGGCGGTGATCGACATCCACATGCCGAAAATGCCCCTCGACGGCATCGAGTTCATTCGCGCAGTGCGTTCCTTCGACAGGGATTTGGCGGTGATCATCCGCACAGGCGACACGTCCATCGAAATCGCAGAGCACGCGATCGAACTTCAGGCCTTTCGTCGGGTAATCAAGAGCAAGACCTCCGTGAACGAGTTGCGCGAGGTCTTGCGCGCCGGCATAGCCGAGACGCGCACACGCCGCCAAACCAGTCGCGACGCGTCATTCGCGGCAGATGCGTCACGGCGCCTTGAGCAGACGCTGGGGTCGTTCGAGGACGACCTTTCGGCGGCCGAGTGTTACAAGGCGATGCTGCACTCACTCCGCAATCAGCTCACGGCGGTCGCGGGGCTGGCCGAAGTGTGGTCGGCGGTCGCACGAGAGATAGATCATCGCCTGATGATGGACACAGCGGCCGAGAACAACCGGATCGTCTCCCGCATGCTGGGAGACATGACGGCATTCTTGGACGGCCCCTTTGCAGAACCCCGGGGCGTTGGAGACCGATCCGCGCGCGCGGACGTTAACGCCACGCTGGAAATTCTGAGGAAGCGTTTCGCTGCGGCGACGGTTTGGTCCGCTCAACAGAAGTCGGTTCAGATTTCCGGACTGCATCAGCCACTATTGGCGGAGGTGTCGCCGATCAGGCTTTTGACCGCTCTCCGGCACATCACCGAGTTTTGCCTTGGATCGTCGCCGAACGACACGCGGGTTTTGCTGAGAACCTATTTTGTCCCGCATCTGGATCATCACCTCGCGCGCCTCGATGCGCAGTACCTCGTGTTCAATCGGCCAGCGCGTGCGAGGACGTTGGGCTACGTCTGCTTCGAATGGAGGGCGGGGCAGGTCGGGCGAAGCCTGGAGCAAATTCGCCGGCAGATTCACGCTCACCCCGACGACCCGCGAACGGGAAACCTGCACATGATCAGTCTCAGCTTGGGTGAGGAACGAAGCACCGTCGTTGTTCACGTTTCACCCGAAAATCTACTCTCGTTCCAGCTATTGGTTCCCACCGCCGAATGAACGCCCGAAGCGGCTGCGTCACTTATTCCATCCCAGAGCATTGTAGATCCGAAGCCGTGCCAACCCCGCGTATTGATGAAGGGCAATATCAGCGATCGCGAAATTCGAACCCAACGGAAGGAGCGTGATGTTCCCGGTGACATAGTCGGACGCCACGGGAATCGCGCTCACGCCGAAATTAAGAAAATAGCGCAAGGCGCGCTTCATGTGCAGCCCGGACGTAACCATGAAAATGCGATCACACCGCTCAGCCTTCAGGATTTCACTCGTCAGTTCCGCCTGCCGATACGTGTTCCGCCCTTTTCCTTCCACTCGGATATCCCCGGCAGGCACGCCCAGCGCACGCAGCCGCTGCACGTATACGGGTTCCTTCACTGCGCCGGGGTCGCTACTGTCGTCTCCGGTTACGATCACCCTGCATGCGGCCCCGGACGCTGTCGCCGAGCGGTAGAGTTCACCCGCCCGTTCAATGCGAGAATACGCCAGCCATCCAGGCAGAGCCTCGCCCGAATTCGGTTGCACGATGTTGCCATCACCGAGCAGGACAATCACTGACACTCCTCCGAAGTCTTGTGGCTTTCGGAAGAACGCCGGCTCCTGCAACGAGCGCGCAAGCCACCGGGCGAGGAAGCCGTTGCCGACCAGGATGAACACGGCCACGCAGCCGGTCGCCAGCGAAAGCACTGTGTCCCAACGCCGGAGCGCGGCGACGGCGGCGATCCCCGCGACGAACAGCAGGATCAAAGCGGACGTGGAAATGAATCCGCCACGAGACTCACCGGGGGAACGATTCAACAGCGAGCGGTTCACGGTGTCTCACCACGCAATGAATCCGACCGCCTTTCGTCAAAGAACAACTTCACCGCGGACGCCCTTGCCGTCTGCGCGGATCGGGCGATAGCCCAATTCGTCTCAACCCGGAGGCGGATCGATGTTTTACCCCCTGCTCACTGCCGTCGTGATGTTGGGAGTCGGCATCGGCGCGCTGCGCTTGAACTTCTGGCGCCCGATCAATCAAGCGGTCGCGACCGTCTGCTTTCTCAGCGTCCTGATCTTCTCCGCGCAGCTCGTCGCCAAACATCAGGGCGCGCTTTATCTCATCGACCGCACGTCCAACCCGCTGCCGTGGATTCGTCTGAAGTTCGCGCTCATCGGGCTGTTGAGCCCGCTCATGGTGTGGGTGTGCTACTACCTGGTTTCCGGGCGCTATTCGTCGCGACGGGACCTGCTCATCAAGCTGTCACCTTGGATCATCCTCTCCGGCTTTCTTTTCTGGTTCCCGTTCACCCACGGATTCAAACCCGATGACAGCCTCCCGGGAAACATCCAGCAAGGACCGCTCTACTACCTCTACTTTTTGCCGATGCTTGCCGGCCAACTCGCCGTCTGCATTTCGGCGATCATCGTCGCGCCGCATTTGTCTGGGGTGCGCAAACTGGAGTTCAGGTTCATCACGATCGCGCTCGGCTACCTCAGTCTTGTCGCTGTGCTCGCCGAAACGATTTACGCGACGTGGCCTGACCTCCCAGGCATCCACCCGCTCACGCGATTCTTCTCCTACATCGTTTACCTGGTCTTCGCGGTGAGTGCATGGAGCGTGACCTCTCGCCGCGTTTACCACAGCGGCCAGGTCGTGCTCTCGATCATGGAGCGCGTGATCGTGATTGGGTTGGTCGGTCTCATCGCCGCATTTCTGCTCCGCCTCCTGTCGGGAAAGGAGGAAAGCCCTTTTGTGACCGCCACGATCATTGGCGCCGCGTTCCTGTTACTCGGCTACGCCGACGACAAGCTCCGCGGATGGCTCAAGCTGAAGGCGGAGCACAAGACCGCCGCGACGGTGGCCGAGCTTCATCAGGCGGCAACTGCCGAACTTCACCCGGATCGACTCATTCGGCGGTTCGAGCCGATCCTTCGATCGTTCGCAGATTGCTCGTTCGTCGAGATCCTCACCGAGCACGGGGAGAAGTATACTGGACGCACCACTGAGCTTCCGATTTCGTTGCTTCGGGAAGCCGATTTTCTGCGCGACGGCTGGGCGTCAACCGCGGCACTCAGTCGCATGTCGGACGGCACCGACGCCACAACACTCCAGCGATTTCTCGCGCAGGCGAAGCTCGACGTGATCGTTGCGCCGCGATGGACGACACGAGAGCCAACGCTGATCGTGGGATTCGGAGCACGGGAATCCAACCTCCCGTATACTCATCCGGAGATTCGTTTGTTGCGCGAACTGGCGAATGTCGCCGAGTCGCTGTTCACCCGAGCGAAGCTCTCCCTGCAAGCGCAACAGGCTGAGCAGCTCGCATCGATCGGACGCCTGGGAGTGAAGGTCCTGCACGAGCTGAGAAATCCAATGGCGACGCTGAAATCCTTCTCTCAACTCCTCCCCGAGAAGATCGACGACAAAACATTTCTCGGCGACTTCGCCGAGATCGTGCCAAAAGAGGCGGAACGCGTCGAATCACTCGCCCAGCAGCTTTTGGATCTGTCGCGACCCCGCACTTACAACTTCCAACGAGCGGACCTCCACAAGATCATCGAAGAGACTGCGACGATGTGGAAACCGCGCGCTGACGAAGGTGGGATCAAACTCGCGACCAAGCTCAATGCCGCATCCTCCGAATTAGTGATCGACGCGGACGCCATCCGTCAGGTCCTCATCAATCTCCTCAAAAACGCATCTGAAGCGGTCATGCGGCGCGAGGGTTACCGAGAAATCAAAATCAGAACACGGGACGAAGCCGGGCGCGTGGTGATCGAGGTTGAGGACAACGGACCGGGGTTGCCTCCGGAAATCCAAACTCGGCTCTTCGAAGCATTCACGTCGAACGGAAAGCCATCCGGCGTTGGCCTCGGTCTCGCGATTTGCCATGAGATCGTCCGGGCACATGGCGGCAGCATTGGCGCTGACCTAACCCGAGAACACGGAGCCTTGTTGCGAATATCGCTTCCAATCTCGATGTAGTGCCAACGGCCCGTGCTTCCGCTGGAACTGATAAGGGGACGAGGCCTGCCTTGGCGACGGTGCTCAGGCAGTTTCGCCGCTAGTGAATAAGTGAATATCGATTTGGCGCTGGCGAAATTGTTCGACTACCCCGGTCGAGGCCTGGGAGCTAGGCGCGGCTTGGGGGTGGTGCCGCGGAGTCAAAATCTAGCGTGTCGGATACGGCCACTTCGCGTCTTTCTTGAAATCCAGCATCAATTCCGCGAGGGAAATGCAGGGGAAATCGGGAATGAACATCTCTGCTATGCAGGGATACAGCGTGACCATGGCGGCCGCAATCTGGGGTGTGGTTTCTAGTCCGAGTAGGCCGGCCAGTTCGTTACGGCAGGCTTCGACCCACGCAACCTTCTTTCGGAATTTGGTAGCGTAAGAATCCCGGCCACTGACGAACGCCTCCACATCATCGCGCCAATACTTCGCTTCTAACCCCGTGAAGGTCATCTTGGCTTCGACTATGACGAGGAGGTTGTGGGATTTATCCACACCAAGAAAATCGATCTCGCCAACCTGCGGGGGGATTTGGAGGGGCCGTCCTTGAAGATTTACCTGCTTGGTGAAGCCGCGACCGGAAATTCCCACAGAGCCCAGGTTTCTCCTTACTTCGGCTTCAAACCAGTCGCTGGCTTTTTTCGAGAGCACCTCAAGCGCGCTGCCGATCCTTGCCGTTTTCCATTCGCTGGGCAGACGCTTGTAACAAACTCCATTGACCAATTGGATTAGATTTTCGCGGGCCATCTCCCGAGAAAACGCCAGATGCGGACCTGTTGGGTCAGGAAACGCATAGAACCCGCGACGATATGCGCGATGTTCCTGTTTCGGGTTCCAGAGCACCCGTTTCTCCGCGCGCATGCGCTCTGAGGTGACGGTGAATCCGTCCAGCATTGCAGTCACGGCTCGCGCAGGTTCACCGTGGCTAGCAAAGAGGGCCTCAATCGTGCGGCGGTTGATGAATAGAGTTGGTATCGCTCCAGGCGCAGGCACAGCCCCGTCGATAAGATGCCACAGCGCAGAAATAAATCGGGCGTAACTCCAGCCAAATTCGCTTTCAAAAGCGGAGTTCAGAATTTCGGCATGTTTATCAGTATGGACGTCGAATTGCCGGCCTTCGAAGAAGTTCATCCGATGCTGCCGGTCCCTCGCTACTCGATCTGCTATCCTCTGATCATACCCAGCGAACTTGCCACCGATGTGAACTTCCCAGTCCAATCCGTTTCCGTCCGGGTGAATGGTGAGGGTTGCTCCCTCTGCGAAGATCCCGTGCACTCGATGGCTCATTTCTGACAGAGAGGCCATCGTTTCGGTCGCCAACAGGCAGAAATCCATCGCAACACACCACTCCTGTTTGGAAGGGCGTGGTGTGGCCGGTCCGTTGATCGTGATGAGTTCCGCGAGATGCTTCATCGCTCGGCGAAAGTCGCCCTCGTGTTCGAGCCATCGCTCCCTGGCGTGGGCATCATCGATATCTTTACCATGAAGCACGAGCGCGGCCTGATCATATTGGGCGAGGGCGAATTCCAATGATTCCCTGCCGGCAATACGGCTCACGGTATGCAGCAGCCGAGCCGCATAAAAATCATACTGATGCTGTAGGATCGCATTCGCGGCAGTGGAATCAATGTAGGTTCCAACTTGGAATCTGCCCAGCATGTGCGCCCGAGCCTCGGCGCGAATGACCGTCGTCATCTCTGCGGACGGCTTAATGATGCGGGCGAGGCCGAGGAGCTCGACTTGCATTGGTAGCCGGGGAACGGTCAAGGATGGGACTAGTCGCCGAGGGGAGCTTCCGGAGTCCAAGGCGGTGGGATACACTCGGGCATATAGTGATAGTGAACCCCATCATGCTCGAAGGCGATGGGCACGGGCAATGGAGCCGGCTTTTCACTGGTCTGAAAACCGGCTCGGGACCACTCGGTCATGAACGTGCCAATCATTCCCCCGAAACTCTTTCCTAACCGGTCCTCAGTGGGTGAGGCTTTACGCGTGGGGTGAAAACGAGTGTTCAACCAATGATTGAGTCCGTTGGTTGTAAAGCTGACGGTCATGCAGACCGTTGACTCAATTTGGCTGGTATCATTGCGCACATAGTGAAGCAGCAATTGAACAAAGGTCTCGTGCGAAAGGCTGTAGTAGCCGCTGTTCAATACGAGAATACCTCCCTTTAGTTTCGGATTTTTAAGGTGCAGCTTCGTGGCTTTGATCTGATCCGCCGCGCTGCGCACTGCCTTGTGCAACGGCCCGCCGACAATCTTTGCGTAGCGAAACAGATCCTCTGGCGTCAGGATCGATGGGTCGATTCGGATTTCTAGCTCTCCGGGGTGGTATGGGCGGAAGAGCTCAGCCAGTTTTGCCTGTCGTTCCGGTTTCTCCAAGCCTTCCTCCTGAATGTCCTTTAATTCATAAATGAAATCGTCGATCAGGTAGTCGGAGTTTCGCGTCGCCTGGAAGTTCGTTTCGGCCGGGGATAGCCGTCGGCCGCCCGCCACCTCCACAACCCGGTCAACGAACGCTTCGCCAACGCGTGGCGGCCTCGTGGGAGCAATCCCCTTTTTCCCAGCAGCAAAGTGGTCTGGAAACGCTTTGATCCAGTGCCCTTCCACTTGGGCGGTGAGGTAGGCGTTCAAAACGTTACCGCCTTCTTTTCTCACCTCTTCTTCAATCAAGGTCGCACGCCGCTGTGTTTCGATCAACGTCCAGCGCTCCTTCGCCAGAATTTCAAAACTGCGGTTCAGAGCGTTCATCCGATCATGATCAGCCACGAACAACAGCACGTGTGCAGTCTGCCACGCGTGATAGTGTCGATTATTCAAGGTGGGACGACACTGGAGAAGAAACTGATGCACCGGTTTGTGCATGAAATGACGTTGAGATTGCCGCGCCGGCCTGCCCAAGGCAACATCAGCAAGGTTAGCCATCAGCCGTGACCAACAAGGAGATCAACCGTATTTCTGGGCGGGTTTTTCAAGGCCTGCTGCCTCCGGACTGGGCGTTTCGGTCTCAGGAGGATCAGGAGGACTATGGCATCGATGGTGAAATCGAAATCACGACACAAGACGACAAAGCCACTGGCTTCGTCTTTAAGGTCCAGCTTAAGGGAACCGAGCACGCGAGTTACGATGAGAGCGGCCAACTCGTGTATGACGATGCGTCGGTGGAGAGATTTTCCTACTACGTGCGCCGTCTCAAAGTCCCGGTTGTGTTTGTGGTTTGCGACGTGCTCACGAAGCAATGCTTCTGGACGCGAATTCAGGGCCAGCCACAGGTCGAGAAGGCCCTCAAAAATGCGGCCGATAAGGGGCAACAAACGTTCACGCTAAAAATCCCCCGGTCTCGCACATTTGATGGGACTGAAGGATGCGCCTCCGCCGTGGTGGAGGCAGTGGCAAGTGCGATGGATACTGTCGCGCTTCGTTCCCTGACGGAACTGTCGAGCGAAGCGGTCGGCAAGCATCTGGCTGACGATCCCGAAATCGCTGCGACCGAAAAGAAGTTCCGCCTATTCGCGGGAATGGCGAGCACTGAGGCGATTACCGCTCTCTTGCGTGCTGGAGACATTGATGGCGCGCTCAAGAAGGCGCAGGGGCTCCTTGAAAGTGAGGTGGAAGAGCCGCCCATTCGTATCCAAGCCGGGGCGATGTTCGTCAACGCCATCGGTATGGGGCTGCGCCGAGCAGAAGTCGCTGATGCTGCAATGGGGGCTGCACGCTATCGGCTGGGGGTTACGGACAGGATGCTCCGCATCTGCCGGCTCCCCGGTTGCGACCGACGCCTGCGCTTTTACGTCCGGGCTTACGCGCGCGGGAGTCGGCTGCAGGTCAATGCACGTCTCATGCTCGCTCTGGCTGTGAGCGAGTCCGTCCAGCGCCGCCAAGGCGAGACGCTCGCCGGGCCTATCACCGCGATCCAGCGCATTCAGGCATCCGCCAGAGTCACGCGTGATTTCCGCAAAATTTGGGCCCTCCTCCAAGAGGCATTGGAACGGAAGTATTATTCGCTACTTCCCTATATCGTCGATGATTGGCTGGAGGTGTCATTGCCATTTTTGCATGCGCTTCGGCTCGCTGAGCAGACGGAGACCGCCAAAAGCTACGCCGAGATACTTTGGAAGGCTGTGCCGCTCTCGATCGAAGTCGCAAAAGTCATGATCGACCATGACACCGCACTCGATATGCTTAAAATGATCGGTCTGAAAGTAGTGGGGTTGTCCGTGAACGATGTTGTCGAGGCGGAAAAATTCATCGTCCGGTTCGAAACCGAACTCCTCGGAGACAAACCAATTGCCGGTGGTGCGGAAATCATCCGAATGATGCGCGAAATCCTGTCCGGCGCGACCAAGGAGGCGAAGCAAAAGCCGTCCATGGCCGAAGTCCGTGCCTACTATGAGCAGCAGGCCGCTGCCCTAGGCATCGATCTGGATGACCCGCACGACCGAATTGCGGAGGTTGTTAGAATTGGGCTGGCAGACTTGGACCCCACCCGGGTAGCGCGGAACTGTCAGCACATCCATCTTCGTCCGGGGCCACATGGCGTTCCCGCCGAGATGCTGGGGCTGCCGTCAGCGGGATTTAAGTCCATTATCTGTATGAAGCATGGGCATTCGATGCAGGGGCTGAAGCTCGACGATCTGTATGAGCACTTTTCCCGCCGTATGCCATGGACGAACGACCAGATATGCTGTGAAACCTGTCCGGATCGGACTCCCCATCCAGACGGATGGAACTGGTCGGAGGAGTGGGCCGTCGAACAGGAGGCGCTGTATGGAAAATCGCATCGCGTAAAAGATGAGGGGGCCGAATAGGACTCAACCAAGTCCGAGCCTCTTGCCGACCATGTCGGAACTCGCATTCAACCTATTCTATTTCGTTCGCGGCGAGATCCTGCAGGAAATCGGGGCTGTCGGACATCCGATTGATTCCAGCGACGACGTGATGGGAGCGAAGTTGCGCGCAGCGGTCGCATCGGACCATCCGCAGGTGCAGCGATTTCCGCTGCCTCGGCAATTCGCGGGCGTAACCGTTGAAGAATACAACGCGCTGGAGCGATTGGGCCGTCAGCTGGAGCTCTACGAGCCAGCCTTTGCGGCGTTGAACGCATCCGCGCACCCGTTGGTTTGCATCACCGCCGTGGTGAACGGAAAGATCGAGATTGATGGCACGGCTGACGGATTGCGGCTCCGCATGGGACCCTTTCAGGGACATCCCAAGGTGGGGGCCGGGATCATGAGAGACTACATGGACGACTATCTGACTCCCGATGGGCTGGACATCCCGCGATTGCTCAACGACGACCATTTTCAGGCGATTCGGCTCCTCTACAATCAGCGCAGCTACCTTGCGTGCATGAAGCTGCTCGCGTCGTTCATCGATACAGTAGCGTTCCTCGAATTCGGCGACGTCAGGGGGAATTTCGTTCGGTGGCTCGACGCCTATACCAAGGTGCCATCACTGGGTGTGACACCCGCGCAGCTTTGGGAGCTACGCAATTCTCTCCTACATATGTCGAATCTCGACTCGCGGAAGGTGGTCAGCGGCAAGGTCAGCCGGATCAGCTTTTTTGTGGGACCGCGCGGGACGCCTCACCGCCAAGATGCCGCCACCGGAGTTCACTTCAATTTGAGCGATTTGATTGTGGTGATCGCCGACGGCCTGACCGCGTGGCTCGAGACCTTCGCGCGCGACCCGGACAAACTGCGCCACTTCGTTCGGCGTTACGATCGCATCGTGCGCCAGGCGAGTATTCCGGGATGACCCGGTTCGACGCTGTATGGCGCTCTGGCTTGGTATTGGTGTCTACCTTTTGGTGCCGCGTTCCCTAAATGAGCCTGGCCACTTAGCGTCGGGAAATGCCAGGTCTGCAATGCGAACGAATGGCCGGTCCCTCCGATCATGGCCATCGTCCGGCATTCCGTGGATGGCACTGAGATCGCCAATCTGAATGCGGATGACCGGAACGGTCTTGCCCTCCGCAAGACCGAGAATGCGCTCGCACCTCTGAAGAAGCACTAAGTCTGAACGAGCTCGGCAATGTCGCCAAGACTGCCGATCTCGATCGTGAACGCCTCAAGCTGTCGGACCGGTTCGCGTGGATGGCAGATGAAGCGCTGCTCCTGTTGGTATATGTAGCGCAGATGCTTCGTCGTCGGAACGAAGATCTCTTGATCGCCGGGATCGTCGGGATCGATGTAGGTGACGCCAACGCCAAGCACGAACCAGTCGGAAAACTTGATCTTGAGGGCATTGATCACGCGCTGCCCAAATTCTTTCGCGTCGTAGATAATGAGGCAGCTATCGGCCCCAAAATCATCGAACATTCGCACGGCGAAGCGATCCGTGAGGCACTGCAAATAGAAATCGCTCGGATGGCGTATCTGCATCCAGTCTGTGCCGGGATCGTGCCGAAGCACCTTTAGCGGCGGGCTGGCTTTGCCTGGATAGTATGTGAAGGTGAGTTCGTCGTCGCGGATCGCGTTGTTAAACGTTGGCGAGCTATACGACGAGGCCGGTGCGAAGCGAATGCTACCCCGCTCAATCATTGCTTGAAGCCAGTGCTGCTGACCGAACTTGAAGAGCTGACCAATCTCCGGGCGTTTCCGTCCGCGATACGCGCGCGTTCCTGCTGGAATCTCCGGATGAGTGATTTTAGGTAAGTCCTCGCGTGATGCGGCGTGCGCGGGAATACCGCCTCGGATTCCCAATTCCATTTGGATGTGCGCTTGCCGCCGCAATAAGTAGGGCATGAGAGCTTCTCGCGTTTCAAAGCCGATCTGCCCGGTCGCAGATAGCGTTGTCGTGCATTGGAGCAGATACCGAAAGCGCTCCAACACGTGAGCGTCTGGTTTGCCCGCAAGATATAGATTTGCGCGGTAATCATCCTCCAACGCTTGCTGACGGGTGCGCTTCTGTAGGACGACTTCTGGGTTCATTTCGAGAACGCGATGATTCCGAGCGCAACCAGGCCCAGCAGCGCAAGAGCGCGCCCGGTCTCCTGCTCTTTTGCGAACCTCGCCAGCGCGTCGTGGAGCTGGGAGATGGACCTCTGCGGGTCTTCGGCATCGAGCCGGATGTAGGTGATGCCTTCGAGGCAGCCGAGTTCACCTTTGGGAACCTCGGGACCGACAAGCGGAATGATGCGTTTGCCTGCCTTGCGGGCATATCCCACTTCATTGCCCACGGACAGTGCTCTTGATAGCGTTTTACCGGTCAGCACGACGACGACCAAGTCCGCTGAATCTATCCACGAATAGATCGTGCCCCAAGCATCTTGGCCCGGAACCTTATCTTGGCCCCAAAAGAGAGCGCGCGCGTGTGGCAGAAGATGGCCGTTGATAGTGTCGACAAGGGACGTGTCGTGCACGCTGTAGCTGACGAACACGGTCAAACGGGCCGGCTGGACGGCATCATTCATGCGTCGAGTTAGCCAAATCTATGCGCGCGGAGCAATGATGGTCTACCCTCGGCGCTGAACGTCCGCATCCCCGAAGCGGGGAACTCAACGGGTTCTGATCGGCGCGAAATGCGATTGTGTCAGGATCGAGCAGTTCGAAAGTCTGACCACCATCCTACAGGCTGGAATCGACGGAGCGATCCAGGGCAGCGTGAATCGCAGCCACGGTCCACGCGGATATTCCATCTCTTCCGACTTGGTGGAGAATACGAAAGTCGCTGAAAACCCGCAGGTGCAAGCACGAGCGCGGAGCTTGTCCAAAGGCTCCAATTCGCGATGATCGCGCTATGCTTTTCGACACGCTGGATATTCCAGAGTCGCTGCTCGCGGCACAGGACGAAGGCAAACTTGTCGTCTTTGCGGGCGCGGGAGTGTCGATGGGCACGCCCTCGAATCTGCCGGATTTTGCAGCACTGGCGGAATTGATCGCGCAGCGCCCGCTCACCGATCTGGAGAAAAGCCGGCTCGACCACTTCCTAGGCGAGCTCAAGGCCGAAGGTCGGGACGTGCATTCGCTCGCCGTGGAGGCGTTGAACCGACCTAGCTCGCGCCACACGCGGCTGCACGAAGAGATCGTGCGCCTCTTTGAGCGGCCCGAACACGTGCGGATCGTCACGACCAACTTCGATCCGCATTTCACGACCGTCGTTCGCAGCGTGCATCCGGCGCTGCCGATCTATTCCGCGCCCGCCTTGCCACGCGGGGGCGACTTTCATGGCCTGGTCTATCTCCACGGCGCGGCAAGTGGCCCGGCGCGAGATCTCGTGCTCACTGACGAAGATTTTGGTCGGGCCTACCTGACCGAGGGTTGGGCGCGGGCCTTTCTAGAGCAGCTCTTTTCGCACTATTACGTTCTGTTCGTCGGCTATACGCTCACAGATCCGCCCGCTCACTATATGGCGCGCGGCCTGCCAACGGAACCGCAGCCCCGACGCTTCGCCATCATCCACGAGGAGCCGGCCCGGTGGCGCCGCCTCGGTGTCGGAGTCATCCCGTTCACAGTCGGCGCCGGCAACGATTTTTCGTCCCTGACCGCGGGAATAACCCGGTGGGCCCAGGTAACCCGCGGTTCGAACTTCTGGATCGAAGACCAGATCATTCAGCTCTTGGCGCGGCCCGATCCGATGGCCCTCACTCCGGAAGAGGCGAACCTGCTGGAGTGGAGCCTAGCACATGATCGCTCGCTACCGTATTTCGTGCGCAACGCGCGCGGTCTGCCCTGGGTCGAATGGCTCGAGAGCCGGCGGCTGCTGGTGCCGTATTTCGATCACCGCGCCGCATTCGACCACTGGCGGCAGCGGCAGATCGCCGCCTGGATTGCGGATCAGCTCCTGGAGGGGCCGCACGAGCGGTCGTTCGAGCTTATTCGGCGACTAGGTGGTCGCTTCTCCCGTGAACTGCAGCGACAGCTCGTGATGCAGCTCGGCGACGTCACGCTGCCGGTCGAGTGGACATTCCTGCTTGTGCGGGAGGTTGAGTCGTCTGATCAGGACGCGCACTACGTGCTCGGAAAACGGCTGCATGTCTTCGTTGAGCACAATCTGCCGGCGTTCTGGGCTCTGTTCCGCCACTGCACCGCGCCACGCTTCATGGTCGATGCGCACGGATTTGGCGAGCGCGGTTCGCCTGCCCACCTGCGCGTCGCGCTGGCGGGCGATGCCTCGGTTCTTTGGTCTGTCTGGAACGAGGCGGTCGTGACGCGCTTCGCGGAAATCGCGCGGCCTATGCTCGGACTTCTGCTGGTTCAGCTGGAGAGCGCCGCTGAGCTTGCGCGCTCAATCAACGGTGAAGCCGACTTCATCCGGCAGGTGACCGCCGGCCGCACCCGGCTGGCGCGCATGGACCCGGATCATCATCATGAGTCGGAGCCGAACGTTCTGATCGACATGCTGGCGCAGGTGGTAGCGCACCTGGCGAAAAGCCCGGGCGGTTTGGCGGAGGCGGAAATCCAAGGGTGGCTGCATGCACCCGGCAGCATCCTGCGTCGCCTGGGGCTCCATGCTCTCGCCGAATCGACTGAAACGGAGGGTGCAAAAAAGATCGCGTGGCTTACCGAATGCGTTGCCCGCTTCGCCCCTGATTCGTTGGAACACCGCCTCGCAGTGACCTTGCTCGCGAGCCTCACGACGCCGGCCCGCGCGGAGACTGCCGTGGAAACCGCGGTTGTGCCTGCGGCTCCGCAGGGCCTTCCGCCTCTAGCCGATTTACTGGCCATGGATTCTGCCCGACTCACACGAGTGCTGAGGGTCAACCGCATCGAACCCGTTGATGCGCTTGCGAGGCTACGGGAACTCGACGAGCGGACCCGCCAGAATCCGGCCCTGTCGGAACACGTGCTTTGGGCTTCGCTTCTGGCAAGAGTCAGCTGGCGCCGGCTTCCACCGTTGCAGCGCGATGCGTTGATCACGATCTTGCAGCGGCCGTTCGCGCTAGCCGCGCATGTCCGGGATGTGCTCCGGTGCCTTTTTAGTCAGGACCCGCTCGAAAAGGACGCCCGCGAGGCCGAGCCGCCGGCATCAGCTGCGCAGAAAGCGCAGCTATTCGCGATGTCCTGTAGGATCTGGGAGGCAATCCGAGATCAGGAGATGCCGCTCACGCCCGCCGCCGATCAGACTGACTGGATTTCGCTCGCGTTGAATGACGGCGTCGGGACCTACCATCTTGTTCGCTTTTGGATGCAGTATGTTTCGTTGCAGCCGCCGGATCACGCGAATCCCACACTGCCGACGGAGGTCGCGCCCATTTTGGCGGACATATGCACGAGGGAAACGGAAGTAGCGCGCCGCGCACGGGCGGTGTTGGTGCAGGACATTCGTTTCGTGATGGCGCGCGATCCCGCTTGGACTACGGCAAACATGGTCGTGCTATTCGACTTCGATCGCATCGGCGACGAAGCGTGGGTGGCATGGCGGCCGTTCCTCGATCATGGCGGTCTCAGTCGCCCGCTCGCTTTGGCGATGTTGCCGCACTATCGCGCCGCGCAGCCCCGCATGCTCAGGGCGGAGGAAGAAGTGATCGGACACTATTTGGGTCATGTCGCAACAATCATGGTGCATGTGCGACCGGCCGAAACTGCCGCGTGGCTCCAGGCGTTGTTGCCTGCGCTGTCCGAGAGAGAACGTCTTCGGTGGGCACGGCTGGCGGCTCGGGATAGTGAAGGAATGCCAGACCAAGCCCAACGCGAGCTTTGGGATGCTTGGCTGGGTGCCTACTGGCGGGATCGACGGGCGGGCCGGTTGGGAGGTGTTACCTTGTCGCTGACCAGTGCCGAAGCTGCGATCATGGCGGGGTGGCTCTGCGCCCTTCCAGAAGTTTTCGCGGAAGCGTTGGAATTGGTGATGCATTCACCCGCACCAAACTTCGAGCATGAGATTTTCCCTTGGCGGGAACTGCGCAAATCGTCGCTACCTGTCCGAGCGCCAGTCGGTGTGGTCGCACTAATTGAATTCCTCTTGCGGAACATGGAAGTGGGACGCGTCAGTCATGAATCCGTTTCTGAAATCGCCGATGCGCTTCCACGGCTGGCCATATTGCGAGCGCCGTTGCTCCGCGTTGCGGAGGTGATGCACGGACACAGCTGGGTTCCAGCGCGGGATTTCCGAGCGAAGATCGAACGTGAATTTCCCCTATCTCAGTGACCGCCGGAGAGTGGGACGATCGTAAAAAAAAACTTCCAATGCCCCAGAAACGCCCTGCGCATTACTGGCGAACGTTCGTTTTCCAGAAGGATCTGGAGGAGGCGGTGCGCGCCGTCGTCGACCCCGTGCCCGACAATGCGCCATTCGTTTCGGAGCTGATTTCCGACCTGATCGCCGACCGCCACTACTATTGCAGGCTGCACGGCCTGCGACCAACTCGGTTCAAGCGGACGTGCGAAGACCAGCCTTATCGCTTCTATGGAGAGTTCCCGCAGTTCGGCTGGCACCCCATCTCTTGGAGCAAATGCCTCAAGCCACCTCAGACCCGCGAAGCGATCATTCGCGACGCACTGCGCCAAAGCACCGAATTCGATAAGACTGCCTTCCGGCGCGCGCACCCGCTGTGCCAGCATTGTGGACGCGAGCCGTCTGCGGAGACGCATCACGCCGAGCCCCCATTTGCCGAGCTAGTCGCGTCAGTGTTCGCCACGGTGACGGAAGCCGACTTGGAATCAGCGCTGCAAACGTGGAATTTTTTCGACTCACAGCCGTTCATGCTTCCGGCGAACCATGTGATCCAGCTCCGGTTCGACGAGCGTCACCGGCAGGCGCGGTTGGAGGCATTGTGCCGGCGCTGTCACAATGTGACAAAGAGCGCGGCACGGAGCACTCGCGCATGAGCAACGCCCTCTTCGAAATCTATGGGCACGCGAGTTCGTCGAAATTGTGCGACGATTGCTGGAGGTCGGGATTATTTATCTCAACCCCGGCCAAGACCGCACCTGCGCTTGTCACTGGAAAGACTTGGTAGAGGCGATTTATGTTTCGCAAAATCCCGAGGTGCGTCCGGGGAAAAGCCTTTCCCCGCGGGCGAGTCTGCGTCTCGCCCTCCCCATTCTAGCGGGGCTCCGCCCCGCAACGCCCCGACGCCGGCTTGCGCCGGAATTTTTCGAGAACGAACGGCCGCAACCGCCGCTGCGGCGCTTCGGTTTCGCTCCGCGACCGCCGTTCGCTGCGGTTGGAGACGGCTGCGGCCTTTGCGCTCACGCCGCCTCCGCCGATTCGTCGCCCGAGCGCGACCATTCGTCGGGATCGCTTTCCTGCGCAAGCTGCGGACGCGACACCGGCGGCTTACCGCGCTCCAACCTGCGCCGACTCCCCCTGCGCTCCCTTGCGGTCGCTCCGCTCCACGTCGCGTCCTCCGCGCCGGCTGCGCCCGTTCGATAGTTTTGACGCTCAGTCGCCGCGAGGCTCTTGGTCGCTCGCTCTCGTTGCGCCGCTCGCGCTTTGGTAGTCAGCGAAGCCTGTCCCCTGTGGGTTGCCTCATGATAGCGCGCGGGGTCCGGCTGGCGGCTCTGCGGCGCGAGCGCCTCGGTCCGTCCGCGCCTCAAGGTCGTGCCGTCCGAGCCCGGCCTCCACCTTGACCCTCGGCGCTGATCGTCGGCATCCCTCCGGGGCGGCCGATTTAACGGTTCGGCTCGGATGGGGTCCGCGCAGCGCGGCCCGCTGCACTCGCGCCCTCGTTGGGGCGCAAGAGAAAGCAGAAAGTCATGACCACGATTGAAACGGCTCCGTCCTCCCGCGTCTTCCGCGCGTTGTCCCTCGACGATCTCCGCCGCGTCGCCCCCTCGGTTTTTGCCGAGCAGGCCCGGCCCGGTGTTTCTTCCCGCTACACGTTCGTTTCTACGGCGCAGGTCGTTGACCTGCTTCGTGGCGAAGGTTGGGAACCGGTGAAGGCGAACCAGCAGCGCGTGCGGCTGGAGAATCGGCAGGGGTTTCAGATGCACGAACTCCGGTTCGCGCGTCGGGCGGATTTGGAAAACGCCTCGTTCGCCATCGGCGATGTCCGGCCCGAGCTGATCTTGCAGAACGCGCACGACGGCACGCGCGCCTATCGCATCGATGCCGGACTTTACCGGCTCGTTTGCCGCAACGGGCTCACTGTCGCGGATGCGGATTTCGCGCATGTCGCGATTCGGCACGTCGACGTTTCCGCAGAGAAGTTCGCGGCGGCAGCGCAGGCCGTGGCCGAGAATACCCCGCGGGTGATGGAAGTGATCGCGCGTTGGCAGGCCGTGGCGTTAACCCCGCTCGCACGCCACTCTTTCGCGGCGCGCGCGATGGCGCTGCGGTGGGACAGCGCGCAACCAGTCACGCGGTTGCTTCGACCAGACCAGTTGCTCGCGCCTGCTCGCTACGGTGATCAAGCCACCGATCTTTGGACGACGTTCAACGTCGTGCAGGAACGGTTGTGTCGCGGCGGTCTCCGCTATGCGGGTCACATTCCGGCAGCCGAGGGGGCGGTGTTTCCGACTCACTACCTGCGCAATACGACCCGGCCGGTCGGCGGGCTGACCGAAGGACAACGCTTGAACAAGGCGCTGTGGAACCTCGCGGAAGAATTCTCGCGCAACTGAAAACCCTGCACGGGAGCGGCGGTGCGCCGCCGCTCCCACCTCTTCCCATGACCAATTTGAATCATCCCGTCCGGCGCCGCACCCGCGACGCCTATCCTGTGCTCCGGCCCAAGCCCGAGCGCATCGTCGTCACGCTCTTTCCCGGCGACACCTTGATCTTCCGGTGTGAACGGCGGCGGCAAGAGTGGTATTTGCCCATCGCCGCGGCATTTCGCGCCGCCGTATTCCGGCAGGTCAAACTAGCGGGCAAAGAGAGGAAAGGAGGACACCATGTCTGACCTCTCCACGGCGGTGACTCTTCACTCCTCTCGCCGGACGACACTGGCGGATGGGCTGCTCATCGACGCGACACAAGGGGACTTGGCCAGCATCTCGCGCGAACATTTCCCGGATCATCACCTCGCGATGACGAGCGCAGTATTCGTGCTCATCGAGCAAAGCGTCGAGTCAGGCGAGGTCAGCGAATTTGCCGGCATTTGGCACGACATTCTCTGGATGTCGCGCATCTGTCCCGTGCGAACGCTCCCCGGCGGTCACACGTTTGAGGTCGGTATTCGCGACTCGGCACACCTGCGTTGGCACGAGTTGAGAATTCTCTTCCACGGCGGCGACTACGGCGAGCCCTGCGCAACGATAATGCTGTCGGAGGAGGACTGAAGGAGACCCGCAGGCGCGGCGGCATCGACCGGCGCGCCTGCGTTTTCTACGATGGATCAACTTGTCCCCGATGCCACGGCGTGTTGCGGTGTTTGCCATGACGTGGAAGGAACTGCGCGACTTTCTCGAGCGGGAAAACGAGAAGATGAGACCGGGAGAGACGGCGCGCATCGAGAGTCTCCATCAAGCCACCGAGCCGGCGACAGAGCGCCGTGCTCGACGCTTGGCGGGTGAGTATCCGGCGCGCACGGCAATCAACCAGGCCTGTCTTCATTTCGCCGAACACGGGCACTGGCCGAGCATGGACCCCGAAGCGACGCTCTACGCGCATGACCGGTGGATTTGGGCGATGTGGTTCTCCGGTTGGCTCGACGAGATGAGCCCGTTGCAGGAAGAACACAGTCGCGAAGAGTGGTTAGAGTGGCTGCTCGTCGAATCGTGGCACGAATTGGGTTCCTGGCGCTGGCGCACGTCGCAAGAATCATCGTGACGGCGTATTCGTGACGCAACCATCCGCGGGTCATCGTTGGCGGCGCGATCTACCGGCGAAGCACCAGCCCGAAATGCCACGGAGGCAGCAACCGACTCGGTTCCGGTGTGAGTCCGACGTCTTGCGCCCAAGCCGCGATCTGCGTCGGACGCGGACGGATCGATAAATCCGGACCGCGAGGCGTCGCTATGTCGGAGCGCCAGTGAATCGCGAGGACGCGTCCACCCGGCCGAAGGAGTCTGGCGCTCGCGGCGAGCAGCGCGGTGGGATTCTCAGCGTGAAGGATATTGAAGAGAAAAACCGCGTCCATGCTTTGCGTCGGGAGACCAAACCCGTCGACCAGCACATCGCAAAGGCGCAGGCGCACGTTGTCTGCTTTGCTGCCTACAACACGGGCCTGGGTGGTTTCGATCATCGCCGCTTCGATATCGAAGGCGTGCAATGTGCCGCGAATCCGCGCGGCGACGGGAAGGGTAAACGTGCCGTAACCGCAGCCGACTTCGGCGGCATCGCCGATGCTGTCGTCCACTTGGAGGCCATCCAATATCGCTGGTATATCGAAAAGACTCTCCCAGAAGGATTGGTCCGGCATTCCGCTATCGCGCACTTTCATGTCCGTTCGCGTCCCGTTTGGTTGACTTCCACCACGATAAAATGCCGATGCGTGATTGAAGACTCAAAATGACAGCACGCGGTCGGAATCGCGGACGACTTCGTAGAGATCCTTCAGAGTCGAGAGCGGGCAAATTTCCGAGCCCTCAGATGCTCGCAGTTTCAGGCACGTGCCGCAGGCGAGAAATTGGCCCCCGGCTGCGAGCACAGCTTGAGCCTGCTCGCGCACCGCGAAACGAGCGTCATCGATCTGGTCGAGTGCGACGCCTTTCCCCATCAAGAATATTTTGACCGAGTCGCCCTGCTTGAGCGCGTAGTTGGCGAGGCGGAGCGCGTTGAACACCGTCTCAGGTTCGGTCTGCGATAGGATGATGCCGAGTTTCATAAGGAGGGATCAGAAGTTGAAGCGCGCGGCGAGTGGACTTCCCGCAGCCACGCTCCCATTGCGACGCGCACGACTTCGAGCGCATCGTGCGCTCCGTTGGCATCACCTTTTTCGAAATCACCATCGCGCGCGGCCATCTGGTTCGTGACATGGGCGAAGCACACGACCGGCTTGCGTCGCGCCTCGGCAAACGCATAGAGCGCCGCCGCCTCCATCTCGACCGCGACCGCACCACGAGCACGAAAGTGCGCGATGGCTGATGCCGTCTCGCGGTAAGGTGCGTCTGTCGTCCAGACCGAACCAGGATGAACACGGCTCTGCCCGCTGGAAAACGTCCGCTCCATGAGTCGCAGCAGAGAGGGTTCCATCCCGGAGACCTCGGCTGGTGGCACGTAGTGATGGCTGGTGCCTTCATCGCGCCACGCCGACTGGATCAGCACGAAATAGGGCGGAGAGCCGAACTGATCGCTGAGCTGACCCGCAGACGTGACGCTGATCAACAACTCGCATCCCGCCGCGAAGAGTTGCTCGGCGATCAACACCGCGAACGACGCGCCCACGGCGCAAGGCACCAGTCCCACGGCGATGCCATCCAGCGAGAATCGCAACATCTCGGTGTGATAGCAGGGCCACGCTTCATGGATGGTGGCGCGCCCTGACGCGCGGAGCATTCGAGCGATGTCGCCGTCCGGATCGAGCAGGCAAACAGCCGGGACGGGCGCGTCGGGCAATCGTTTTTGTCGGCGCGCCTCCCTCAACAAGGCGTTCGGAGTAAACACCGACGGTTCGGCAAACGTCTTGGCGTCGCGAAGCAAACTCATCGGGCCACCTCGCTGGTTGTCTCGACCGGCAGTCCGGCCGCGCGCCACTCGGGATAGCCGTCTTCGAGCCGCCGAATGTTGAACCCTCGCGCCCGCAGCGCCGCCACCGCTTCGAACGAGAGCACGCAGTATGGGCCGCGGCAGTAGGCGACGATTTCCTGCTTCGGATCGAGTTCCGCCAGCCGAGCTTCGAGGTCGCGAAAGGGGATGTTCAACGCTCCGGGCACATGACCGAGCGCGAATTCATCGGCGGGCCGAACATCGAGCACGGTCACGAGATCGCTCTTGGCCCGATTCACCAGCTCGGCGCGCGTCACGGGTTCGAGGCTGTCGCGGCGATTAAAGTATCCGTTCACCACGCGGTCGACCTCGGCAAGCTGCCCTTCGCCGATGCGGCGCAATCCCGAGAGGATCTCGATCACCACGTCGCTCGCCAAACGATAATACACGAACTTCGCCTCGCGGCGGGACCCGAGAAGACCGGCCGCTCTCATCTGCCGCAAGTGCTGCGATGCGTTGGCAATCGAAGCACCCGTCCGGTCGGCGAGCGTTTCGACGGTGCGTTCTCCCTGCGCCAGTTGCTCCAGCAATTGCAAGCGCAACGGATGCGCAAATGCCTTCGCGATGAGGGCGAACTGCCCAAAAATCACAGATTTCGGTTTCTCAATCACTCTTTCACTGAGCAGTTCGCGCATCATTCAATGGAATAATTGAGTGATTGTTCGACCCATCCCATTGAGTCAAGCACATGAAGCACGCGCCACATCAGACTTCGATTTCACCGCGTCTGATCGTCGCCTCCCTGTTTACTCTACTCTTGGCATTGTCGCCTTCGCAGTGACCCAACCGCAGATCGATCCCGTAACCATCAAGGAAGCCGGCTGGCCTCGGAATCTGGGCGCCTGTGGTCTTCGTTTTCCTTTCGGCGCTCGTTACGGTCCTCTTCGGGAGCACCTGCCGGCGAGTCCTCCCGTCGGACACGACCGTTCCGCTCATGGTTATTCGGATTCGACTGCCGGTTACGGACCCGGGATTTACCCTCCGCCTGTTTCCCGACGTTCGTCACTCCGTAGTGACGCGCTCGGGCGGCACCTTCAGCAGGCGCAGCGCATTCGCTACGACGAGCAACGTCGCGCCAGTATCTGCGAGAATCGCCAGCCACAGGCTCGCGAACCCAGCGAGCGTGAGCGCGAGGAACACGAGCTTGAGTCCGAGAGAAAACGCGATGTTGAAGCGGATAATCGCCAGCGTGCGCCGCCCGAGGCGGACCGTTTCGGCGATCTTCGCGAGGTCGTCTTTCATCAACGCAATGTCGGCGGTCTCGATCGCGGCGTCGGTGCCCGCCACGCCCATCGCGATGCCGACCGTTGCCGTCGCCATCGCGGGTGCGTCGTTCACCCCGTCGCCGACCATGCCGACGATCTCGTGCTGGGCACGGAGCGATTTCACCGCCGCCACTTTTTCCTCCGGCAGGAGGTCGCCGCGGGCTTCGTCGATTCCGACCTGCTGGGAGATAAAAGCCGCCGTGCGCTGATTGTCGCCGCTCAACATCACGACCTTTCGCACACCCGCTTCGTGCAGGGAGCGGATCGCCTCCGCAGCATTTTCCCGCACCGTGTCGCCGACCGCGAGGATGCCTAGCACGCTGCCAGCGCAGTCATCATGCGGCCGGTGTCCGACCACGACGACGGATTGGCCGCGGCTTTCAATCGCAGCGAGCCGGCGTTCGATGTCGTCCGAGCAAACGCCCAGCTCGTGGGTGAACCGGTGATTGCCGACAAAATAGGCGTGGCCGTCGATGAACCCCTGGGCGCCGCGTCCGCTGCGGTTCTGGTAGTCCTGCGCGCGCGGAAACGCGATCCCGCGCAGTTGAGCATGCTCGACCACCGCCTTTGCCAGTGGGTGCGCGGAGTGAGCGTCGATCGCTGCCGCGATGCGCAATATTTCCTCTTCCGAATTCTCGCCAACTGTCTCCACCTCCTGAACCGTCGGCCGACCTTCCGTGATCGTGCCCGTCTTGTCGACAGCGAGGGCGCGCAGGCGAGCGATCGATTCCAAATGCGCACCGCCTTTCACGAGCACGCCGCGTCGCGCGAGCGCCGTCAGCCCGGCAACGATGCTCACCGGTGTGGAAATCACGAGCGCGCATGGGCAGGCGATGATGAGGAGCACGCAAGCGCGATAAAGCCATTGCGACCAGTCGCCATTGAAGAGCAGCGGCGGAACCAGGAAAATCAGCAGCGCGCCGAGCGTGACAATCGGCGTGTAGTAGCGCGCGAAAATATCCACGAAACGCTGCGTCGGCGCCTTTTGCTCCTGCGCTTCCTGCACGAGCCGAATGATCCGCGCGAGGGTAGTGTCGCCGGCCGGTTTAGTGACGCGAACTTCAAGTGAACCTTCGCCGTTGATTGTGCCGGCGAAGACGGTGTCGCCGGGCTTCTTGTCCACCGGCACCGATTCCCCAGTGATCGGAGCTTGGTTCACCGCCGATTCCCCGGACATCACTTCACCATCGAGCGGAATGCTCATCCCCGATTTCACCGCGAAGACTTCTCCCACCTGCACCTCTTCGACCGGCACCTCGACGAATTTCTCGTCGCGGCGCACGGTGGCGTTCTTCGGTGCGATTTCTAGCAGCGCTTCGACTGCGCGGCGAGCGCGGCGATCCGCCCAGCCTTCGAGCCATTCAGCGACACCGAAGAGAAACACAACAGTCGCGGCCTCGAGCCACTCGCCGATGATCGACGCACCGATCGCTGCAACCACGACGAGCAGGTTGATGTCCGGCCGCAGCCGTTGGACCGCGCGCCAAGCCTTGGGCAGCAGAAACCACCCGCCGGCAGCCATTGCGACGAGCGACAGGCCCGCCGTGAACGAGGGCGACGAGATCTTGGTCCAGTGGAGAACCAATCCCGCGCCGACAAGCGCACCGGAAACAATCAAGCTGATCGACTCGGCGCGATTTCCCTCGTGATCGTGTCCCTCACCGTGCCCGCATCCTTCGCAGTCCGACTCGTGTCGATCCGGTGCAGCCTCGCCGGAGTAAGGGGCGTCGTCGTGGGAAGAGTTGTGACTGTGGCTCATGATGTTTCCTCGAATCGGATGGTTCTCGCAGACCGGAGCGATGCCGAGATCCCTGCTCTGATCACCGTGTGTGCGGCTGATCGTGCGCCGCGACCCGGAGCTTCGCCGTGCCGGGAGGTGCTGCCGGCACCTGCAATTGGTAACGCGCGCTCGGAGCCCGCAACCGTGCGGGTGCTGGCAGTTCACGAGGCTCGAAGTTTACCAAGTCCTCCCGCAATACGCTTCCGTCTGCGCCGAGGAACTGCACGTCCACGTGGCTATGCGCCATCGTCGCTTCACCAAACTGGCGGGTCAAATAGCCCTCGATCTGGTATCCGCCGCCTGCCGGTTTGACGATCGGCCGGGCGAGATCGATCGCCGCCGAGGACCGGCGCTCCACCGGCAGCGGCCACGTTCCGCCAAACTGCGTCGGGAGCGCCGCGCAACCAGCCAGCAGCAACGCGCCGCCACAGAAAAACACTCGCGCACTAGTTTGGGGACTCATGATGAATTTGTGGACACAGTCGTTACGTTTTTTCGGCGGTGCGGTATTTGTGCTTTCGCCAGCAATATCGCCCGGTCTCTGCCAACAATCCGAGCAGCCCGCCTGCTACTCCGCCGGCGAGCATGATCCACCGGCTCGGATGCGCGATGGCGACTTCGATAAGCACTGCAACCGCCTCGCCGACAAACGCGCCGATTGCGATGCCGGTCAGTGCGAATACCGGTTTCGGCGGGCGGCGCAGCCGCGCCTCTCTCGAAACGTTGGTGGGTTTCCGGCGCACGATGACGGTAGCTCCTCATCCTTTCACCGTCGCTGCCTCTCGACCGGCGAGATCGCGCAGCTCACGAATCGCGACGGCCATGTCCCGCGACTGGAACAGCCAGGTGCCGGCAACCAGCACGTCGGCCCCGGCCAGCAACCCGGCCGCGGCGGTTTCGGGTGTTATGCCACCATCGATCTCGATGCGAAACCGGAGACCACACGCCGCCCGACGGACATAGGCGGCTTCCATCTTCTCGACGGTCTCGGGAATGAAGGACTGTCCGCCAAAACCGGGATGCACCGTCATGACCAGGAGTAGATCGATCTCGGCGAGAAACGGCTCGACCTGCTCCAAAGGCGTTTCGGGGTTGAGCGCGAGTCCGGCTTTGCAGCCGCGCTCTCTGATCTCGCGCAGCAGCTGGCGCACCCGGTCCGAACCGCCGTCGGTTTCGACATGGACCGTGATACGGTCTGCCCCCGCTTGCACGAATGCACCAATATACTCCGCGGGATTCCCGATCATCAGTTGAACATCGAAGGGCAGACGCGTGTGCGCACGGACTGCTTTTACCACCGCGGGACCGAACGAAATGTTCGGGACAAAATGGCCGTCCATGATGTCGAGATGCAGCCAGTCGGCGCCGCTCTGCTCGACGCGCTGCACCTCTTCCCGCAGCCGCGAAAAGTCCGCGGCGAGCAGCGACGGGGCGACGAGGCGTTCGAGCATGGCGGAGGATTGAGTCAAGGAGCGCGGGTGGTTTGGGCGGGCGCAGCGGCGTTGGCATAGTCGACTTCCGAGACGCCGATTGCCTTCCGCAATTGTGCGACTGCGACGTTGTGACCGTGGAATGCCTGGAGCTGGCTCGTGCGCGCGGTGGTGAGCTCCAATTGCGCGACCAGCACATCGAGCTGGGTTGCGACACCTGCCTCGAAACGCATGGTCGCCAGCCGCACGGCTTCCTCAGCCTGCCCGACGGTCTTCTGCATCGCCCCGACAAGCTCCGACGCCCGCTCGATGGCGAAAAATGCCCGCCGCACTTCGACCTCGGCGGCGAGCCTCGCTTCGCTCTCTGTCAAACCCGCCTGTTCCGCTTGGGAGCCGGCCTGCATGATGGCACCAGACGTCGCACGCGGATTCACTTCCAAGCGAGACTGGGCGAACCCTCGCAGGCCCTTGATCGAATCCCCAAAACTGGTCGTCGGTCCCTTCCGCAAGTCGCCGCCGGCGCCCAGCGCAAGGCTCGGATAGTAGCGGGAACGCGCGACCGTGATCCCTTCCCGCTGCGCTGCAGCGAGTTTTTCCAGTCGCCGCAAATCAGGCCGGTCCGCTTGGGCGGCGGCCATGGCGGCGGCTAGTTCGAAGCTCACCGGCTCGAAGGAAAGCGTTCCCATAAATTCGGGCACCTCGCCTCCTGTCCCCAACTTTTCCGCCCTGAAGCCGATCGCCTGGCGCAATTCCTCGATCGCGATCCGCAGATTGTTCCGCGAACGGATCAGAGGCGGCTTCGCATTGGCGACCGCGACTTCCGCGCGGAGCCGTTCGAAAGCCGAAATCGTTCCCGCTTGCGCGCGCTGCGTTGCATAACTCAATTGGCTTTGGAGCAACTCAAGATTCTGCTCCTGCACCTTGATCTGCTCGCGGGCGAGGAGGACATCGTAAAAGCGGGTGCGGACGTCCAGCAGTGCCTCGTTGACCACGGCCTGAAGATCGAGAGTCGCCGCTTCGCGCTCCATTTCGGCTCCGCGGATCGAGGCGCGGACGCCGCCACCCGCAAACACCGTCTGGCTTGCCGTCAATGACATCCGCCAGGAGGGGCCTTTAGCGATGAAAAGCGGCACGCCCGAGGACCCCGTTGCAACGCTCTGCACACCACTGTGCTGGTAGCTGCCTGCGGCGGAGACGTTCGGCAGCGCCGCCGCAGTCACTGTGGTCACGATGCCTTCCTGCTCACGGATTCTCTCTCGCGCCCGCCGGATGGCGAAGTTGTTTTCGAGTGCGAACGCAATCGCCGTGTTCAAATCGAACCGATTAGGAACGGGCGGTCTAGAATCGGGTGCCGCGGTCGCAGCGAAACAGCAAAGCAGGTAGCCTACGAGCGGTATTGAGTGCGAAGATTTCATGGCAGTGGGTTGCTGCTGACTACCGAGCCGGAGACTCGAACCGGGTCATGTGGGCCATCGTGGCCCCGGACTTGGATTGTCGCTGTGCCGGGGAGGATTCCCGGCATCGACGTCCGCGGGCACGCGTATGGTTTCGGCGGTCGCGGCATTCGCGGCAGCCGTCGAGGACTGAAATCACGGGCAGCAACAAAACCGCAGCCCCCGGCACGGACATGCATCCGGCAAGGCAGCACCATTACGCAGTTGGGGGTCGCTGTTTTCACGGGGTTTCTTCTCCCATCGCGGCGTCACGCCGCGCGTCGGGAGCTACACGGCTGCATTCCCGGTTTCGCCGCTGCTCACTCGCACGGCGGATTCGAGCGGCATGACATACACCTTGCCGTCGCCACGGTTACCAGTCTGTGCCGCGGCGGCGATAGCCCTCGTCAACGCCTCAACGCGATCGTCAGGCACCATTACCTCGACACGCACCTTGCGCGCAGTCCCGAGCAGGGCTTCTGCTTCCTCGTCGGGGGAATGGCCGTGGCGTCCCCCACGGCCGAATCCACGCACGTCGCTAAACGATGCGCCGGTCAAATCGGGCACGTTGTGCAAGGCATCGCGAACGGCCTCTTCCTTGGAGGGACGAATGAAGGAGATTATCGTCTTCATAGCTTCACTCCTTGTCGTGATCGTGTTCCTTGCCGGCGTCATCACAGACGCAGGCATACTCGGCCCGTTTGCACTCGTCGCAGACTTCTTCGTGGAAGAGCACGCGGTAGTTCTTTGGGCGCGCGTTCGCGTTATCGCGAACTTGCACCACGACGTTGTAGTCGTCGCCTTTGGGTAACGGAGCCGTCGAGACGAGGGCGCCGTTCTTTTCGACGAAGTCGAGCTTCACCTTGCCGGACTTGGCTTCGGCCGTCGTGGAGACGACCTGACCGGAAAGCGGCAGGGGCTTCAGATCCTTGTCATAGAACGACACCACTACGCTTCGATCTTCCTCAACGAAGAACTCCGCGTGGGGCGCGTCGGTGGTTAGGATCCGACCGCCCTTCGGGCCGGGGATCGGCTTGGCAACGAGCGCAGCGGCCGAGACCGCGAGCGCGATAAGTGCAGTGGTAATGGTGCGAGTAGTTTTCATGGGCAATGGTTGTTCTGTCTTGTTCAGGACTGATGGTCCCCGTCATGAGCGCGCACGTGGATTGTCGCGGTGCCTGCGGGCATCGCGGATATCGGCAACCTATAATGCCCACGGTGGGCCATCTTGTGGCTGCCTCGGTGAAGGTCGCGCGGCACGAAATGTGTCACCTCGTTGCGCAGCACGCGACCAGTGGCGTCGAGGAAGTCGACATCGATGTGAGTCTCCGTCGTGGTCAAAGCGCCATACTGCCGGTAAACCCAACCGTCCAACAACAGGCGCCCGTCCTTCACGACGAGTTTGGGTGGATAGACCGCCACCGATTGCGACGCCGTGCGTTCGAGCGTCACGGCCGCAGATTCCGACGGCAGCGGCGCCGAGACGCAGCCGGCAAGGCCGGCCACGCTGACGACAAGAACAAGACACAGTGATCTCATACATGTCCTCCGGAGGACTTTGAAGCCGGCGGCGGTGCGCTGTCCGTCCGGTCGCGCTCGAATCGCTCGTAAAGCGCCGGCAGCAGCAGGAGCGTAAGAAACGTCGCGCTGATGATCCCGCCGATCACGACGGTCGCGAGCGGACGCTGCACCTCGGCCCCGGGTCCGGTGGCGATTGCCATCGGCAGGAAACCCAGGCTCGCCACGAGCGCCGTCATGAGCACGGGGCGCAAGCGGGTGAGCGCGCCTTCGAGGACCGCGTCACGCACGTTGCGGCCCTGCTCGCGCAGCTCGTTGAAGTAGCTCACCATCATCACGCCGTTGAGCACGGCGACCCCGGACAGCGCGATGAAGCCAATGCCGGCGGAAATGGAGAACGGCAGTCCGCGCAGCCATAACGCGAAGACTCCTCCGGTCACGGCGAGAGGTATACCCGTGTAGACGATCAGCGATTGGCGAAGGCTGCCAAAGGCGAAGAAGATCAGGAGGAAGATCACGCCCAGCGCGACCGGCACGATGATGGCCAGCCGGGCGCGCGCTTCCTGGAGATTTTTGAACTGACCACCGAAATCGATGGAGTAGCCGGGCGGCAGCTTGACCGTCCCGTTGATGCGTTCCTGGGCTTCGCGAACGAAACTCTCCACATCTCGGCCGCGAAGGTTCACCATGATCGCGGCCCGTCGTTGGCCGAACTCGCGGGCGATGGCATTGACCTTTTCGTTAACGACAAAGTCAGCCACCTGACCAAGCGTGATCACGCCTTCCGCGTGCGCTGACCGCAGCGGCAAGTGCTTCAGTTCATCGAGTGCCACACGCAGGTTCTCCGGTAGCCGGACAACGATCGGGTAACGACGATTGCCATCGATGACCACCCCGGCCTCCTCGCCGGCCAGTGCAGTAGAAACTGCGGCGTTTACTTCGGCGGCATGAATATTGAAACGCGTCATCGCGTCGCGCTTGAGCTTGATTTCAAGCATCGGCGCTTTACCCAGCGCATCGAATTCCACGTCCGCCGCTCCGGGCACGCTTTCCAAGATCTCGCGCACCTCCGTGGCGATCCGCTCGATCTGCCCGAAGTCTTCACCGTAAACCTTCACCGCAATGTCCGCGCGCGTGCCTTCGAGGATTTCGTTGAAGCGCATCTCAATCGGCTGCGAAAAGAGGTGCGATTCGCCCGGGAGATTCGCGGCCAGGACGGCCGCCATCTGGTCGGCCACCTCGTCTTTTGTCGGCGTGTGGCCGTGTTCATCCTGTGGCCACTCGTCGAGCGGCTTGTAGAAGATGTAGGTGTCGGCGACGTTTACGCCCATCGGATCGGTGGCGATTTCCGCTGTTCCGATGCGCGAGAAGGTGTGTGTGACCTGCGGGAATTTCTCGCGCAACAGACGCTCGCCCCGCTGCTGCATTGCCAGGGACGCATCCAATCCGATGCTGTTTGTTCGGATCATGAACGTTGCAAACGAGCCTTCATCGAGCTGAGGCACGAATTCCGCGCCCAGCCGATTGAACACCACCATGGAAAGGGCAAAGAGCCCGATTGCCCCCGCCACGAGCACCCACCGCAGCCGCAGCGCCGCGCGCAGCGTCGGCTCGTAAATTCGTTTCGCGAAGCGGATCACCAGATTGTCCTTCTCCGCGATTTTCCCGCGCAGGAGGAAGGAGCAGAGAACCGGCATCAGCGTGAGCGCCAGGATGAGCGCCCCGACCAGCGCGAAAATGACCGTGAATGCCATCGGCTTGAACGTCTTTCCTTCGATGCCCGTCAGCGAAAGGATGGGCACATAGACGATCGTGATGATAAGCACGCCGAAGAAGGTCGGTCGGCCGACCTCCTTGGCCGCAGCCAGCACCGTGTGCATCCGCTCGTCGCGGGTAAGCACGCGATGCACCTCATGCTGTCGCACTGCGAGCCGCCGCACGATGTTTTCGACCATCACGACAGCGCCATCGATGATCAGCCCGAAATCCACGGCACCGAGGCTCATCAGGTTGCCCGAGACGCCGAAGCGCACCATTCCAGTGATGGCGAATAGGAACGAGAGCGGGATCGCGAGCGACACAATGATTGCCGCCCGCCAGTTTCCGAGGAGTGCAAGCAGCACCACCACGACGAAGATCGCGCCCTCGAAAAGGTTCTTCTCCACCGTCCCGATCGTGCGTTCGACGACATCGGTGCGATCGTAAACCGTCGTGATCTCGACCCCGGGCGGCAGCTTGGGGCCGATTTCCACGAGCTTGTCCGCGACTCGTTTCGCTACAATCCGGCTGTTTTCACCGGCGAGCATCAGCGCGGCGCCAAGGAGCGCCTCGCGGCCGTTGTGGGTCGCCGTGCCGGTTCGGACGCTGCTGCCGATGCCGACTTCCGCCACATCACTGACGAGGAGCGGTGTGGCCAATGAGCCGCGAAACTTCACCGGCAAGTTCGCGATTTCCTCGGAGTTTTGCACGCGGCCTTCGGTGCGGATCGAGATTTGCTCTCCGCCAATCTGCACCGAGCCGCCGCCGGCGTTCTCGACATTCTCGCCGATGATCTCGGCGAGATCCGTGAGAGTCACGCCGGCCGCCAGCAAGGCATCCGGCTTCGGCTGCACCACGATTTGTTTCTCGTAGCCACCCGACGCGTTGATCTCCGCGACACCCGGAACCGTGCGGAGCTGTGGCTTCACCACGAAATCGTGGATCAACTCGAGTTCCATGAGCTGCTCGGCGCGCGTCGCGGCCTTGTTCTTCGCGTCGTCGGTGTAGTCGACCACGTAATAGAAAATGTCGCTCAGTCCGGTGGTGATCGGCGCGAGCTTGGGTGAAATATTTTTTGGGAGGTCGTCGACGGCGTTCTGCAGACGTTCGCTCACCAACTGCCGCGCGCGATAGATGTCGGCGTTCTCGTCGAAGATCAGCGTCACTTGCGAAAGGCCGGTCTTGGAGAGCGAACGCAGCTCGGTCATGCCTTGAATGCCGCTCATCTCCATCTCGATGGGAAATGTGACGAGCTTCTCGATTTCCTCTGGCGCGAGGCCTTTCACCTCGGTGTTGATTTGCACCTGCACGTTGGTGATGTCGGGCACCGCATCGATGGGCAGGCGTGTAGCCGCCCAAATGCCGGCGCCCAGGAGCGCGATCGCTCCGAGCACTACGAAGGTGCGCTGACGGAGGGAAAATTCCAAAATTCTGTCGATCATGGGAACGATATAAGCTGGGGATTAGTGGCTATGCCCGCCGCCCTTGGTGAGGCGTAGCTCGGTAAGCCAGAGTTCCTCGACGGCCGATACGGCGATCATGTCGCCGCTGTAGAGTCCGTCGGTGATTTCGATGAAGTTGTCGTCACTCGCACCGGTCTTCACGGCGGTGCGCAAGAGATGGGCGCCGTTGACGACGTAGACGAAGGTGCCGGTGGCGCTGCGCAAAAGGGCTGAGCGCGGCACAGCTGCAATCGTGCGCTCCGCACCCCGAAACGCGACTTCCCGCGTGGTGCCCACTTTGGGTGAGCCGGGCAGCGCGAGAACGACTTCGATTTGAGTCAACGCGGTCGAGATGTCGCGGCGAACCGATAGGACTTTCGCCTCGCTCGGCTGCAATCGTTCGAGTTCGTCCGCCAGCTCAGGGGGAACCAGCGTGAGCGCGCGGGCCGGCGGCCCGGCATCGAAAACCGTGGCGGTTACGGTGAACGCGCGCGCGAGTTTCCGCTCCTCGACCTCCGCGGTCTTGACGCCAATCGCCTCTCGCGTGGCGGGAGCAAGGCTCAATCCTTGGCCGTCCTTGAAGGAAGCTCCGGCTTCGCTTTCGGCTTCGCCGTGAGCATGACCCTCCGCTTCCTTCTCGTCGTTGCCATGAGCGCTCGGCGCCTTCTTTTCGCCGCAGCCCGTCACACCCAGCGCGACGCACGCAGAGGCAACGAGCAGAAAAAATCGCACTCGGCTCATGGCGTGATCTCCACGGGGTTGAAGTCCACGCCCGTGAGCTGCTGCAATTTCAGTCCTGCTTCGAGCGCTTCGCGCTGCGTGTCCAGCAGTGCCTCCACGGCGTCCAGATAGCTATTTTGCAGTTCGACATAAGTCGCGATCGGCACCGCGCCGAGGCGATAGTGGCGGTCCGCCAGCTCGGCGGCCTCGCGGAATTTCTTCACGGAATCGGGCGCCCAACGGCGCGACTCCGCGAGCTTCGTGGTGAAGACGTTCGCGGCCGTCAGCACCTCGCGTTCGAGTTCGCGCTGCGCAATGAGCGCTGCGGTCTCCGCCTGGCGACGACGCGACTCGGCGACATCAACCGCACTGCGCGACCGACTCGTAATCGGCAGCGGCACGCTGAGTCCGAGTCCGACCACGGTCTCGCGATCGCCGGCCTTTTCCTGCGAGTAAAACGGACTCACGCTGATTGCGGGGTAGCGCTCGTTGCGGGCGAGACGCACCTGATAGCCCTGTTGCTCCAGTTCGACCCGCTTGATCTTGAATTCGAAATTGTTCTCTCGCGCCGCAGCCAGCAGCGCCTCCGTGGCCGGAGGATTGTTGAACGTGAGCGCCGGGGCCGACACGCGCAGCGGCGCGCCGGGCGCGGCGCCGCGAAGCTGGTTCAATTCGATCAATGCGGCCTGCAAAGCGAGCTCCGCCTCGGTCGCGCGGCGCTGAAGCGCGAGTTCACCCGCCTCGATGACGCGCGTTTCGAGCAACGGCGTGATGCCGGCCGAATCGCGCGCGAGAAACGTTTCCTTCAGCGCGGCAAATCGGTCTGCGACCTCCCGGATCGCCGCCGCTTCGGCGTTGGCTACGTGCAGGCTATAGGCAAGCGTCCGGGCGCGGGCGGCGAGCGCATTCTGGAAACGAGCGTAGCCCAGTTCGGCGAGTTCCACGTTGCGGTTCGCAATCGCCTTCCGCAGGGCGAGCCGACCCGGCCATTCGAACGTCTGAGTGACTGAAACCGACCATGCCGTGCCCTCACCGGCGAGAGTGCCGGTCGGGTCTTTGACTCGTTTGCGGCCAAGATCGAGAGAGACTTCGGGATCATTGAGCGAGGCAGCTCCGCGGATGCCGGCTTTCGCTCCGGAAATCTCGGCTTCATAGAATTTCAGTTCGGGGTTGTTGGCGGCGATCTCGGCGACCAGCGTCGGGAGCGGCACCGGCGCCGGCTCTGGCGGCGAATTCTGCGCGAATAGGGGCGTGGTGCCGAGCAGGAACACGCTGAGTGAAAACGATAACGGTGGATGGGAAGAATGCTTCATTGGAAATACGAATAGGAGAACGTGGGAATCGGGGCATGGCGTTGCCCGGCACAGCGTGACGCGCGTCGGCGTCAGCGCGGGATCGAAAGGCCTGTCAGTCCGCGCAGGGACCGTTCAGGCTCAAACCAACGAAGGAGCGCGCGGCGAAGGCACGACGCGCTGCACAAACTTCCACGAAGCGACCCAATGCAACGGTCGCCCAACATCATCCATGCCAACGCGAAGAATTCGTTCTGGCTCCGGCGTCGGCACCGTCAAACAAATCAAACAGGTGCAAAGCGTCAGTTGGGGCTGCGGCGCATTGACGACGCCAACTGTGTTTAAGCTGCGGCCCTCCACGATCTGGCAGCCATCGTGGGAACAGTGCGCACCGTCGTTGGTGCAACAACCGCTGGCCGCAACCGCGTGTGCCTCAAAAACGCCCGCCGCTTCTAGCCCACAGTGCTGCGTCGCCAGCAGCCAGAAGGCCACCAGGAAGACCGCAGCGAGGCGATGACGGAGACGACGCACGCGCGGCAAACGAGGCGCAGTGCCCCTCGATGTCAAGCGCGCGAGCGCCATAGCGCAACGATGATGACCGCCCGATCCATTTCGATGTGATAACCGGGCTGGCCTCGACCCGGTGAGGGCTGTCGCAAGATCGGGCGCCTAAACACCCTCCATGTGCCAGAGAGCGAGGCAGGTCTCGTGGCGTTGCTGGCCGTTGCACGTCAAACGTTCACCCCGGACCCTGAGGCTACCGTGATTCGAGGGTAGGACAGGGAAAGGGGGCCGGGCCCACACCATCTCGTCAACAGCCGCGGTCAGTCACTTTGCCACTTCAGCTGTTCGATCAGCTCCGCGGTGATGGTCTGTGGATGTTCGCCGCGAGCAAAACGGTCCGGCGCACGCTGGAAGACATCGATGCACATCGGGCAGCAAAGCGGGAATGCCTTCCCTTGGTGATACAGCCGCGAAAACCTCCGACCGCCCGTGGCGACATTGCCACAGACGGCGCAGGTTTCGGTGGCCTCTGGCTGATCAGCCATGTCGGTCTGCCTTGAACAAGTGCTGTGAACTCAGTTCTTGCTCGCAACCGCGGTGCCGCAGCCGCCCTTCGTGCAGTCGTGCTTGCCCCTGATTTCAACCGGGGCCATCGCACCGCGCGCATTGTGGCCGGAAGGTTTCATTGCGACCATCGGCTTGTCGCACGATGTGCATTCAAGCTTCTGGCCGAGTGCGACGGTGGTGAGAGGACCGCGTCCGTTGTGCCAGGCCGGCTTGGTTTTGGTAACCGTGACAAGCCGTGCATCAGTGCAGGCCGGCGCTTGCGCAGCCGAGCCGTCGCGAGCCGTATTGGTGACTGCGAAGACGACGGAGGGCGCAGTGATGGCGCCCAAGATCAGGGCAGCCAGGATGATGGGGTTTCGTTGAGTTTTCATAACAATAGTTCTTCCGGATTGATCGGGAAAAAGAGCTGCTGATCAGCCGCAGCAGAGCATCGCGTTACAAGCGGTATCGTGCGTCATCTCGCCGGTCACGCTGCCTCGCTTGGTGGTAATCGAACCTGGACAGCGGGCACACGAGTGCCTGGACCCGACGATTCGCGCGCCGGCAGTGCCTTTGCCCGATGCACCGCGATCTCCGGCCGCCCAGATCCGCGCCGTCGTGCACCCACCGCATTTGTCCGGCGCTGCGGCACTCCCGTGCGGCGCTTCGCGCTGCAAGTGGTCTCGCCCCACTGGGCCGACAGAACAGGCCGAAACAAGAGCGCTTCCCGCGAGAATCGTTGCGGCGATCATGGCCCGAAAAGCTTTCATGGTCCGATTGGTGGTTGAGGTTGATTGTTCACACACCAATACGCTCAAGGGTGCCGTCGCCCCTCGGCAGACACTGCGCATCTATCGTCGCAAGCCGTGCATTTCTTGTCTTGGCGGCGACCCTGCCGGTGGCTCCCGAACCTCGCCGCATCGGTTCCTTCACATGTCGCCAGCTCGACCGTCTCCTCAGAACCAATCGTGTCCCCAGATCAGCGCTCCGCCAAAATGCCCGGTCGCGATCACGGCGCCAGCGGTAAACACCGCCAGGGGAAGTCGCAACCGATACAGTCTAGGCGACCTCGTCTCCCATCGGTTGGTGAGCCATACCAGAATCGCTCCGACAACGGCAGCGACTCCTAACCAGCGATGCCACTCCAACGTGCCGCGCTGGTCAGATCGCACGGATTCGTTAGCGGCGAGTAGCCAGCCTGTCGCCGCGGCCACGACCGCGAAAGCAGCGCCCCAACCGAACAGCCAGTGCGACGTTGCCTTTCGAAACGGTGTATCGCGAACGCGTCGGGCGCCTTCGACCAAACCGCCCAGCACAAGTAGCGTCAACGGCACATGCAGGACGATTGGATGCAGTCGCCCTAGAAATTCGAGTGGAGCCATGGCCCCTTTCGCGGCACTCGCCCGGCTCAGTGGTGTGTTCCGTGCGACTGTGCGCCAGACTCGCCTGAGCGCCGTAGTTGCCGCAGATATTTTTCCGGGTCTTTCCGAAAATCCTTCACGCAATCTTTGCAGCAAAACCTGACCAACTGATCCGGTTTTCCGTTCACCCGATACACGAAGTCTTGAGGCGGCCCCATGTCGCCACCCTCAAGCTTGTCGCCGGAAACGATGCAGCTCTCGACGGGGTACTCCGCTTTCGCTTTCGCAAGCCAATCGGCGTTGACGGAGGCTGCGGGAACCAGTTCGCCTGTGCTGGTTTCTTTGGTCGTCAGATCGCCTTTTTTGTGGCCCTCATGCGAAAACGCAACGCTTGGGAAACTAATCGCAGCAGCAATCGTCATTAGGGTGAGGACATTTCTCAGTGTTTTCATAAGGAAGAATGAGTGTTCGCTTCTGATACGTGCTTGGCCCTGCCTTCCCCTCAGACTATTCATCGCACCGGAGTGCGGACCGCCGTCAGTCTGGGTCGAGCGATTCCTCCGGCGGACCGGTTCTTTGGCGCCCGGTTGCCGAGGGCCCGGAGATGCAGTCGCGGTTGACCGCGTTATGCGACAGGCATCGTCCGGCGCAAGCCAGCGGCAGGGTCACTTGCCATTGGGCGTCTTCGCGACGAAAGCACACTCCTCGCCTTTTTCGTTCACGTATGTCACTTCCGTGTGAGTCGGTGGGTCGTTTCGCTGACGCTTCATCACGACCTTGGTCTCTTTTTTACACATCGGGCACGAGACCCTGGAGCCTTCCTTGCACAGCGCCATGGCACCCTCGGGACCGTCAATGCTCATCTCGGAAACCGTCTGGCACTGATTGCAGACGTAGATGACTTTGTCTTTGGCCTTCAATTTCTTGAACTCGCTCGACCTGCGAAGCGACTGCCAGTATTGCGGACCAGGCCCAGCAAGAGCATTCGACGCGACCGCGCCGAATGCCAGGGCCATCAGAATCAAACGAATGGATTTTGTTTTCATCGGTTTCTTTCTTTTCGAGGATTCGGCCGAACCGTGGAGGCGTGCACCATCTCGTGCTGCCGGTTGAATCTCGCCGTTACTGGAATCATGAAGTTCACTGAACGGTTTGGTGAGTTGGTCAATGCATGGCGTTTCGCCATCCCTGTTCAGGATGCGTGGCCACGGGCGTCATCACCGCGATGTAGCGCTCACTTGTTCCCGGGGGCATTATTGCCGCCACTTCCAGGAAGTGTTGGGCCATCCGGCGTTGACATTCGGCAACCATCGCGCTGGACCGATCCAACGCCGCCGCCAGCTCGGGGGTCATGCCCCGGCCGCTTTGCATCAAACGAGCTAATTCGGCCTGACTCGCCTGAAGCGTGAGCCACTGCGACTCGCAGTCAGTCGTGTAGCGACGGTGCAGGGCCGCGATGCGCAAGGTCGCATCGTCACTCAATCGAAACTCACGCTGCAACCACTGCAGCTCCCGTTCGGCTACGACAGGTTTTTCGCCGGGACGTATGGCGCGCCATGCGAACCCGCTGGCGCCAGCCGTCACAGCGGCGAACAATACAAGTGTTGCTTTCAGTTTCACGGTTCGAGGGCCGCTGTGCGGGCGATCGGATCGACCGCGAGCACGTAGGCGGCAAGGCCGGCGTCGCGTTCCTGCGCTGCGTGATGCCTGCGCCAGACTTCTCCGGCAACAAAGCCCGCCAAAACAGCAACCATCACGACGGTGGCCGCTGGTACCGGCATCCCCAGGACGTCTGAGATGCGGCGCCGCCAACGAAGGGGATGGCTCCGCTCGGCAATCCGACGCCAGACCCGGGCGGCGAACGCGACGTTGGCGGTCGGTTTGATTTCCCACTCCTGGAGCAGTGTTCTGAGCGGATCGGGCATCGGGATCGGGGATGACTGGCCTCCCATCCAATTATACCCCGCGCTGGCTCGAAACCCTCAGGTTATTGCTGAGAATTCGAGGCGAGGGTGCGATTCAGAGCGGAAACCCGCGCCGACGCGGCACCTGGCGGATGCGCCTCCACACCTTCTTCGCGAGGGCCGCGTCCACTCGCGGACTAACCCGCCAGCACTGAAGAAGTCGGCTGAGCGCGGCCACGGCTTTTGCAGACGGGGCTACCACTGGCCGGGAGTTTTCCATTTCATCTCCGCGAGCAGTTGCTCGACGAGCGTCTCCCGGCGTTCGCCGCCCGCGAAACGCGTGGGAGCACGCTGAAACATCTCCACGCACATGGGACAGCATAACGCGAAGCGGCGTCCCTCGTGGTAGAGATAAGCGGTGCCGCTGTTGCCGGCTGTCGCCTTGGCGCAGACGATGCAGGTTTCCTCGTTGGAGGATGAAGAACTCATGTCTGAGCCTCGGCGGGCAGAGCCGTGGGCGCTGCTGGCGGCGGCGGCAGGCTGCGACGGCGCCAGAGGAAGAAGATCGCCGGATACACGAGCAGTTCCATCAACGTTGAGGTGATGACGCCGCCAACCATCGGAACTGCGATCCGCTTCATCGTGTCGGCGCCGGTGCCGTGACTCCAGAGAATCGGCAGCAGACCCGCGATGATGACCGCCGCTGTCATGGCTTTCGGTCGCACGCGTTTCACCGCCCCATGGTAGATTGCGTCGCGCAGATCGAAAGTTGTGAGCATCTTCCCCTTCTTCTTCCAGTCATCGTATGCCAGATCCAGGTACAGGAGCATCACCACGCCCGTCTCGGCGTCCAGGCCCGCCAGGGCGATAATGCCGACCCAAACCGCCACGCTCATGTTGTAGTCGAGGAGGTAAAGCGCCCAGAACGCGCCTACAAGGGAGAACGGCACGGCGAGCAGCACGATGCCGGTTTTGATCCACGACTGCGTGTTGAGGTAGATGATAAAGATGATGACGAACAGCGTGAGAGGCACCACGATCATGAGCCGTTGTTGTGCGCGCTGCATATATTCATATTGTCCGCTCCAGAAAATGCTGTAGCCGGTCGGGATCTTGATTTCACCTCGTTGGATTGCGTCGTTCACCGTCTGCTGCGCGCCGCGGACATAGTTGCCCAGGTCTACGCCTTGAACATCGACGTAAATCCAAGCGTTCGGCACCGCGGCTTCGCTCTTGATGCCCATCGGGGCAGCAACAACACGCACCTGCGCCAACTGGCTCAGTGGAACTTGGGCGGCGAGTGAACCGTTCCCGTTGCCACCTCCCATCGCGCTGCCTGTCCCCGCCGCTTTGACCGGGATGAGGATTTCACGTAACGCCTCGAGATTCTCACGATAGTCTCGCTCATAGCGCAGAATGACACCATAACGTTCGAGCCCTTCGACCGTTGTCGTTAGCGGCATGCCGCCCAACGCAACCTGCAGCACCTCCTGAACCTCGCCAAGGGTGAGGCCGTAGCGGGCAATCGCGTCGCGATCGATGTCGAACTCCACATAGTTACCGCCCATGACCCGCTCGGCAAACACGCTGCTCGTGCCAGGCGCTCGACGAATCACACCTTCGATCTGACTGGCGATTCGTTCCAACTCTTTGAGATCGGGTCCAGCCACCTTGATGCCTACCGGGGTCTTGATCCCCGTGGCCAGCATGTCGATACGTGTTTTGATAGGCATGGTCCACGCGTTGGTGAGCCCGGGAATCTGCACGGCATTGTTCAATGCGGTGGTGAGTTCCTCGATTGTCCGCCGACGGTGGGCGACGACCTTCCCGTCCATGTCCTTGATATCGACTTCCGGCCACTCCTCCTCGGGTTTCAACATGATTGTCGTCTCGATCATGTCCATCGGCGCGGGATCGGTCGCTGATTCCGCCCGCCCGATCTTGCCGAATACATGATGCACCTCGGCGAACGACTTTATGATCTGGTCGGTTTGTTGGATTATTTCGCGCGCCTTGGTCGGCGAAATTCCGGGAAATGTCGTCGGCATGTAGAGCAGGTCGCCTTCATAAAGCGGCGGCATGAACTCGGAGCCGAGATTCTGATACGGAAATGCCTTGCCCATTTTCAGCGCGACTTCTTTGGCCGCGCCATCGGGCAGAACACGGGAAACGATCGCATTCCACGGCATAAACACCCAGAGCACGACCACCGCTGCGATGGTGATGACCCACCACCGGAACTTGATCATCAGATCGAGCACCGGATGATAAAGCCAGATGAGGAAACGGTTCACTGGATTCTTTTCCTCGGCCGGAATTTTCCCGCGAATGAAAAAGCCCATGAGCACCGGAGCGAGCGTGATCGATAAGAGCGCAGCCGCCCCCATTGAGTAGGTTTTCGTGAAAGCCAGCGGCTTGAACATCCGACCTTCCTGGGCCTGCAACGTAAACACTGGCAGGAAGGAAACCGTGATCACGAGGAGCGAATAGAACAGCGTGGGGCCCACCTCGACTGCGGCATCGCGGATTATATCCCAGTGCGGTTTCTTTCCCCCATCGTGCTCGATGTGCTTGTGCGCGTTTTCAATCATGATGATCGCCGCATCGACCATCGCACCGACAGCGATCGCAATACCTCCAAGCGACATGATGTTCGCACTGAGCCCTTGGCCATACATGATAGAAATCGAAGCCAAGACCGCGATCGGCAGGATCACGATTGCCACAAACGCGCTGCGCAGATGCATGAGGAAGATCAGGCACACCAGCGCGACGACGATGCTCTCCTCGATTAGTTTCTCCTTGAGCGTCTTGACGGCGCGGTCGATGAGCGCGGTGCGATCATAGGCGATCGAGTAGGTAACGCCTTCCGGCAAGCTCTTCATGGCTTGGTCGAGTCGGGCCTTGACGGCTTGAATGACCTGACGCGTGTCGACTCCATAGCGAACCACCACCACGCCGCCGACCGTCTCGCCTTCGCCGTTGAGTTCGGCAATGCCACGGCGCATATCCGGCCCGAGCTGCACATTTGCCACCTCTCCGAGAAGGATCGGTGTGCCGCCGGGTCCTCGTCCCACCGCCACTTTCTTCAGCATCTCCACGTCGGTGACGTAGCCTTTAACGCGCAGGATGAATTCCTTCTCGGCCATTTCCACGGACCTGCCCCCGACCTCGCCATTGCTCTTCTCCACGGCCATCGCGACATCGCTGATCGAGAGATTGTAGGCGTGGAGCCGGTGCGGATCGACCGTGATGTGATATTGCTTCACGAACCCGCCAACGGAGGCGATTTCTGCCACCCCTTCCACGCTGGCAAGTTGGTACCGAAGGAACCAGTCCTGCATGCTGCGCAGTTCAGCCAAGTCGTGCTTCGTCGAGTTGAGCGAATACATGAACGCCCAGCCCACGCCCGTGGCGTCCGGCCCGAGGGTGGGTGTCACGTTTTTCGGCAGACTAGCCTGCAAGCCGCTCAGGTATTCGAGCACACGGCTGCGCGCCCAGTAAGGATCAGTGCCGTCCTCGAAGATGACGTAGACGAACGAAAACCCGTAGAACGAATAGCCCCGCACGACTTTCGATTTCGGCACGGACAGCATCTTCGTCGTGAGCGGATAAGTGACTTGATCCTGCACGAGCTGCGGCGCCTGGCCGGGCCACTCGGTGTAAATGATAACCTGCGTGTCCGAGAGGTCGGGAATGGCATCGAGCGGGATATTCCGCAGCGAGTAAATGCCGCCCAGGATCAGAGCCGCGGTGGCGGCGAGAACCAGAAACTTGTTCTTGAGCGAGAATTCGATGATGGCCTTGAGCATGGTCGGCGGGAGGTTTTGCTCCGCAAAAACCTAAGTTTTCCGGAGAGGCTGAATTGTAGTGGGACGATGCGTGGCTATTTCTTGTCGTGCTCGCAAAGGCCGGCCGCCATTTCGGCCTGGCTCATGCCGCAACTGCCGCACTTGCCGTCGCCCGAAGTTGCGGCCACCGCAGCGCCCGTGGTTTGCGACCGGAGATAGGCCGCTACGGAAACTTGGTCGATCGGCGGATGCCCGGGCGGCAGCGCCATGGCCATGCCGCCGCTGGTTCCGCCCGTCGCTTCAGTGCCCGTAATCTCGTCGCCGCAGCCGGACATTTTCGTCCCGAAGAACGGATTCTGGGTGCCGGCTTTGCGCTGGAGCCAGCGCGCGGTGCCGGTCACCGGTGCCATCGTGCACTCGAACACGTGCAGCCCTTCCGTGTGATGGAGATGATGCTCGCGCGCGAGGTCGGCGACCGCCGTGCTTAACGGCTCGAACTCCGTGCGCGCAGCGGCAAGGTCCGTCGACACCGACAAGCCGTCCTTGAATTTACCGAGTGGCCCGTGCGCGGCGTGCGCGTCAGCCTTGAAATAGTTGGTGAGCGCCGCGCGAATCACCGGCAGTTGCTTCTGGTAACCGGCGAGGTCGTCGATCGCCAGAGCCGCCGCCGCATCGGCCAGACCAAAGGCCAGCGGCCTCAGCATGGCCACGGCTGACTCGGATTCATGAGCAGCGGGCGCGAGCGCTCCCTCTTCACGGGGCGTCGCCGCGGGCGCAGCATGTTCGTGAGCTGCGGGCGCGGAGGGTGTCGCTTGGGCGTTCGCCGTCGGCACGCCTTCGGCGGATTTTAGCATTTTCTGGATCGCTTCGCGGAGCTGGCTCTCGGAATCGAGCATGAACTGCCCCGACGTGACGACGCGATCGCCAACACGCAGGCCGCTGAGGACCTCATAAAAGTTTCCGCTGCTGCGCGCCCCGAGCTTGATTTCGCGTGCCTCGAAAAAGCCGCCGTCGAGCGCAATGAAAACGGTATTGCGCTCGCCGCTTCGGAGCACCGCGATATCAGGCACGAGCACCGCGTTGGCGGCGAGTTGGGCAGAGAAGTTCACGTCGACGAACATACCCGGGCGCAGAAAGCCTTCCGGGTTTGGCAGCACAATGCGCGCGGTCGCGGTGCGCGTCTGCGCCTCGACTTGAGGCAGAAGCAACTGCACGGTGCCTTCGAACGTGCGCTGCGGACCATAGCTCGAGCGGACAGTCGCGTCCTGTCCGCTGCTGAGATAGGGCAGATCCTTCTCGTAAATCTGTGCCTCGACCCAAACTGACGAGAGGTCCGCAAGACGATAAATTCGTTCGCCTGGCTTCATCATTTGTCCGACCACCGCCATCTTCTCGATGACCCAGCCATCGGTAGGTGCGTGGAACACCATCCTGCGACTCGGCTCACCGGAGCGTTTCAGCTCGGCGATAAACTCGGGCGAGACATCGAAAAGCTGCAGTCGCGCCAATGCCGCCCGCGTCAGCGGTCCGGCCTGTTCCTTTTCGGCTCGCAGGGCCAGCACGTAATTGAGCTGCGCGTTGTAGACGTCGGGCGAATAGATTTCAAAGAGCGGGTCACCGGCTTTCACCAACGTCCATGTGGTGTTGACCATCAGTTTTTCTATCCACCCCTCATACTTCGTGGTGATGTCGCGCAGCCCCTCTTCGTTGTAGGCCACCAAACCAACGGTGCGAAACTCGCGGCGCACGGGGCCTTGTTCGACGAGTGCCGTCTTTAGGTTCATCCGCTGGGTCGTCGCGGCATCAATCTGAATGTTGTTCTCGGCGGAAGTGTCCTCGCCTTCGTAAACAGGCACCATGTCCATGCCCATGGAATCTTTGCCGGGCGCGGTTTTCACCTCGCCGGGGATCATGGTCGATTTGTAGTATTTGACCTTGCGCTCGCCGCCCGCGGTCGAGCCGCTGGCCTTCGCAGTGTTCGCGCGGATCGGCGTGAGCTTCATGCCGCAGATCGGGCAGTTGCCCGGCTCCTTCTTGATGATCTGCGGATGCATGCCGCAGGTGTAGAGCTGCTCGGCAGCCACGAGCCCAGCCGCCAAGGCCAGCGCGAGAAAAATGACGGAGAGGAAACGGAGGGAAGTCTTCATGAATCAGGAGCAGTTCAGCGTTGGGAAAGGGTGCTTTCGGCGACGACGGGCACTTCGTCCGGCGTAGCGGAGGCGGTTAGGAGGAGGAGTTCGGTTGCGGCAATCTCGCGCTCACGCATGGCCGCGACGCGTTCCAGGCGCATGTCGAGCGCCATGAGCTGTGTCTCCGGGATCATCGAGGGACTCGTCATGCCGGACTGGTAGCCGGCCTCGATCGTCGCGATTGCCTGTTCAAAATTCGGCAGCGCCGTCTCGTCGATGTAGGCGATCATCCGGTCGGCTTCTCGCACCATGTAGAGCATCTGCGCGAGTTCCGCGGACAAGTTGATCAGCTCGGCGGTCACCCGCGCGGCACTGGCATCGCGCCGCGCCTCAGCGGCGGCGATGTTGGCGGCGATCTTTTCGCGCCAAATCGGCAGGGTCACCGTAGCGGTCGGACGCACCATCAATGGGTCGGCTTTCAGATCGGCCATTCCGCCAACCGTGAAATCCGGCGTGCGCGCCTTGCGGGCAACCTCAATGCTGGCGATTGCCATCTCGACCATCGCGCGCATCCGCGCCAGCTCGGGATTGGCCGCAGAGGCCCGGCGCCAGAGTTCGTCTTCGCCTGCTACGACCGACGGCACGAGGGCAGCCAGGGGCCAGGCCGGGTCCGGGTCCGCGGGCGTCAGCCCGAGCGCAGACTTGAAACGGACGCGAACCGCGGTTCGGCGGTCGCTCAAGGTAGCTAGGTCGGTCCGCACCTTCGCCGTGTTGTTCTGGATGCTGACCTGATTCGCCAGCGTGCCCATGCCCCGGCCGGTCGTGTAGTCGGCGCTTGCGATCTCCAGCGATTGTTCGAGCGAACCGATCGACGCCTCACGGAGGCGGATCGCCTCGTCGACGTAGGCGAGGTCGATCCACGCCTTGCGCGCTTCGGCTGCGGTGCGAAGCGCGACAGCGACGAACGCGCGATACTCAACGTCGCTTGCGGCGGTCATTTCGCGGCCCATCGCACGGCGTTTGCCTGGCGTCATGATGTCGAACATGAGGCCTGGCATGAAGGTCATCAGCGTGCTTGTGACATCTGCCTCGAACGTAAACTGCGGATCCGGTAGCGCGCGGGTCGGCGCGATTCGTGAGACTGAGGCTCGCCAGTCATGATAGGCACCCAAGACCTGCGGGTGGTTGAGCACCGCAAAACGCACGTATTCGGCGAGCGGCGAATCGGAGCGCAGCTCCGGCAACAGTGGTCTTTGCGCCGCGGGGCGCAATGTGTCTCCGGCCTGCGCGAGCCGCGTCCGCGCCTCTTTCTCACCGGCAGATGGAGCGAGAGTGCAGCCACCGAGCATTGCGCTCAGCAACATGACGGCGGCGAAGCGAGGTGGAACCGAGGAGAACGCGATTTTCATGGATTGTCCGAACCCGCGATTCGAAAACGGCGCGGGCTTTGGTGAAAGGGTGGCGGGATATGCTGATTTTTACGACGTTAACCTCGACGCACAGCCTTTGCGGTTTAGAACGAAGTGGAGCGGAAAAGGTGCTGGTGCAGAATTATACTTCCCAGCGGGCCGAATCCCTCAGGCAGTTTTTGCGATCGATGACGCATATCTTGCGCCGTGAGGGCAATCGCCGGTCGGGCTGGGCGCTCATCCTCTTTGCATTTCGTCGACGAGTGGTGTCTTCGATCTCCACGCGACCTCGATCGCAACCCAAAGGCCGAGCTCTTTCCTGTAATAAATTCGGGTGCTCTGGCCGACGGGTGGTCGTTCTCCCGCCGCCGCTTTCTTTCCGTCCTTTCGCAAGCGGGTGCGGCCCTCGACGATCACGAAGGCTGCTGGCCGATCTTCTCTTTCTGGCAGTGGATCGAGCGTCAGGCTTTTCGTGTCGACCGATGTGACGACTCCGTTTGCGCGGTGTGGCAGCAATGGCATCCCGAACGAGCTGATGCCCGAGAGCGGCAGAACGAATGCGAGAATTCGAAAGATGGTTTTCATCGTTCACTTTCCATTGCCACGCAGGCGCTGCGCCTGGAGCGCCTCGTGAACGGCCACGAGCAGTTGCTCGACCAGAAAGGGTTTTGGCAGAAACGCGTGCGGCATTGATGCGGCGCGATCACCGTTCCGGGCTGCGCCGATGCTGGCGCTCGTTTGGATGATGCTTAACGAAGGGTTGACCTCGTGAAGCGCCTGAATCACCGCGTGACTCCCGAGAAACGGCATCACGGTGTCGACGACTGCCACCTTAAGTCCAGCCCCATGCCCCGCCGCCGCCGCGAGAGCCTCCGCGCCGTCGCTGGCGCGCAGGACTTCATAGCCGGCCTTCTCCAGCGCCAAACAGGTCATTTCCAGAACTGTGCTCTCGTCGTCCACGACGAGCGCCAGTTCGCCTTGTCCCGCCGGCAGTGCGCTGCCCTGCCGTTGCAGCGGCTCGGCTTCCGAAGCTGCAATCGCAGGGAGAAAGATTCTGAACTTGGTTCCGTGCCCCGACTGGCTGATCAGTTGGATGAAGCCGTCATGGCTAGTGACGATATCGCGGGTGATTGCCAGGCCCAGCCCCGTGCCCTGGCCGGCCGGCTTCGTCGTGAAAAACGGATCGAAGATCTGGTCCCGGTGTTCCGCCGGGATGCCTGAGCCGGTGTCGGCCACGCTGAAGACCGCATAAGGGCCAGGCCTCGCTCCGGAAATTCCGTTTCGCGCGAGATCGCATTCCGCGAGATTCCCGGCCGCGAACTGCAATTCGCCGCCGTCAGGCATCGCGTCGCGTGCGTTGACGGCCAAGTTCATGAGGACTTGGGCCATTTGCGCTGCGTCGGCCCGGACCGGCCAGAGATCTTCGGGTAGATCCTCGCGAATGCGAATGGACTTTGGGAATACGACGCGCGCCATCTCCGCGGTCTCGTGGAGCACGTCGCGAAGTTGCAGCTCGGTGCGACGACTCTCGCCGCCACGCACAAAGGCGATTATTTGCCGTGCGATCTGGATCGCGCGCCCCGCACTGCTGTGAATCGTGTCGAGCAGAGCCTGTTCCTGCTCTTCCCGCGGAGCGCGGCGGAGGATATCCGTCGCGAATACGACCGGCACGAGCACGTTGCTCAAATCGTGCGCGATCCCGCTGGCCAGGGCGCCCACGCATTCCAGCCGTTGGGCGCGCAGTAGTTCACCGTGGAGCGTCTTGAATTCCGTGATGTCGCGAAAAAGGCCGACGACCAGATCACGGCCGAAAAGCGTGAGCGCCGCGGTGCTGATGTGAACGGGTAGAACGCGGCCGTCGGACGTTCGCACCTCCGCTTCCAAGTTGGCGGTCGCTCCTCCGACGCGTGGAGTCATCCGCTGCCGGTATTCCTGAGCCTTTTCCGAGGGGAAAAAGGCATCGCAGCGCTTTCCGACGATTTGCGCGCGGGGCCGGCCGAACATCCGCTCCGCTTCGTGATTGGCGTCGATCACCCGTCCCATGGCGGAATCGAACAAAAGAGCGGCGTCGCCGAGGCATTCGAACAACTGCCTGTATTTGTGCTCCGATTCGCGCATGATCGCCTCCGCCCGCTGGCATTCGGACACCTGCGCGATCAGCGGGCGGAACGAGAAAAAATACAGCGCCGGGAAAAGAACGATCACCAGCAGAACGGACTCGACGAGCGAATGCGCCCAGCCCGGCAGGATCGCATGCCACGGGTGCAGCGAGAGCATCGTCAGCGAGTGCGTGACCGCGATCGTCACGCAGATGAGGAGCAGCAGCCGCACCGGCGAGGTGTGAGTCAGTGTCCGTCCGACTCGCGAGAGGGTCGCGCGAACCGTGGCGGCGATTGTCGGATGAGGAAGTTGGCCACTCATGGGTGAAACAGCCCGGATGCTCATGCCGTAGCGCATCAGGCGAGATACGCTTTGTGCGCGTATTGGTTGAGCATGCGGTGTGTGTTAAAGAACGAGCCGTTCATCGCGATGGCATGACGCATGACATCGGTGAACGCGTTATGCCGGCGGCTGAACCACGGCACCACCTGTTCTTCCAGCTTCTCATACAGCGACGCGCCGTCGTGATTGCCGTCGTGCGTGTCTCCGTTGGGCACCGCCGACCACGGTTTGCCGATTGCCCAGCCGGTCACGCCCTCGACGTGGCCTTCGACCCACCAACCGTCGAGGACGCTGAGGCTGGGCACACCGTTGAGCGCGGCCTTCATGCCGCTGGTGCCGGAAGCTTCGAGCGGCGGCGCCGGAGTGTTGAGCCAGACGTCCACGCCCGAGGTGAGGAACTGGCCGATGGCCATGTCGTAGTTTTCCAGATAGACTAGCTCGACCTCCGGGCGCAGCGAGCGCTGCAAACCGACGATGCGCGCGATCAAGTCCTTGCCCGGCTGGTCGGCTGGATGCGCCTTGCCGGCGTAGATCACTTGAAGGCCGCCGGCGGCCTTGCCGATGGCTTTCAGGCGCGGGATGTCCTGAAAGAGCAGGTCCGCGCGCTTGTAGGTCGCTGCGCGCCGGCCAAAGCCGAGCGTCAGCGCCGAGACATCGAGTTCGCGGCGGCAGGTTTGCTCGACGTGGGCGAAGAGCCGCTCCTTCGCCTGGCGGTGCGCGGCGCGCACTTCGGCCCGCGGGATGCGCAGCGCGTTGCGCAGGCTGTAATTGTCCTCGCGCCAGCCGGGAATGTGCCGGTCGAAGAGCCGCTGGAACGGCTCGCTCGTCCACGTGGCGGCATGCACGCCGTTCGTGATCGCGTCGATCACGTAGCGCGGAAACATCAGTTGCGAGACTTCGCCGTGCGAGCGCGCCACCCCGTTGTGGTAGCGGCTGAGGTTGAGCGCGAGAAGCGTGAGATTGAGCACGCCCTCGCAGCAGAAGACCTCGTGATGTTCGTGAAAATCATGCCGGCCAAGCACGCGGCCGGCGAGATCGAGCGGAAACTTGTCGTGGCCGGCGGGCACCGGCGTATGCGTGGTGAAAATGCACCGTTCGCGCACGAGCTCGACCTCCTCGAGGGTGAAATGGGGGCGGCCATTCGCGGCCGCGCTGGTGTCGAGCAGTTCGAGGCCCAGCAGCGCCGCGTGGCCTTCGTTCATGTGATAGTTGCGAATGGAATCGAACTCCAGCGCACGCAGCATCCGCACGCCGCCAATGCCGAGCACGACTTCCTGGCAGAAGCGGTAGTAGGTGTCGCCGCCGTAGAGCCGGTCGGTGAGGTGCCGGTCCCACTCGGAGTTCTCCGGCAGATTCGTATCGAGAAACAGCACCGGCACGACGAAGCCGGCTGGGCCGCGCACGTCGTATTGCCAGGCGCGCAGCGCCACGCGGCGGCCCTCGATCGTCACATGTGCCCGCGCCGGAAGCTCGCGCAACAACCGGCCGACGATCCAGGGGCACGGTTCCTCCGTTTGCCGGCCGGCGGCGTCGAGCCGCTGGCGAAAATAGCCCTGCCGGTGCACGAGCGTGATGCCGACCAGCGGTGTCCGCAGGTCCGCGGCGGATTTTAGGAAGTCGCCGGCCAGCACGCCGAGCCCGCCGCTGTAAGTCGGCATCTCGGGCAGTAGTGCGATCTCCATCGAAAAGTAGGCGATTTGTGGCGAGTGATTCATCGGGTGGAGGCTGCCATCTAGCCCGCCGCTGCGTGCAGCGATGGCGCAGCGAGGAAGGAAAAGGTCTCTCCGGGGCCGGTGGCGGGTGCCCTGTTTGCCAGCGCGGCCCGGAATTTTCCGGGCGGGGTTCCGGCGAATTTGCGAAACGAACGGTTGAACTGGGCGCGGCTCGCGAAGCCGACGGCATGGAGTGTGTCGGCGATCGTCACATCCGGGTGAGCGAGCATCTTCCGGGCGTGATCGATGCGCACGCCGCTCAGGAAGTCGCGGAACATCACTCCAAACGCGCGATGAAAGCTGCGCGAAAACGTCCAGGTGCTCATCTGCGCGACGGTCGCGGCGCCGGCTAGCGTGATGGGTTCATGATGGTGCGCTGCGATCCACTCCTTCGCACGGAGGAGCGCGATCGGCCCGCGTGGCATCTCGCCGGGAGCGTGGCGCAGATGCCAGTCGCCCAACTGGCCCGCGAAGATTTCGAGGAGCTGCACGAAGGCGGCATAGTCAGCCCGCGCCAGACACGAGGCGCGTCCGCGATCGTCGTCGGCTCGCTCCGTGACTGCGCTGTCATGAACGGCGGCGGTGAGCCTTGCAACGCGCGCGCCATCCCCGATGCAAGCCGCGCTCACTCGCACCGGGCCGATACACAGAAGCGCGAGCACGCGATTGCCCGCGCGAACGGGCACGGCGGTTTCGCAGAAACCGCCGGTCCACTCGCGGGTTTGCGTCGCACGCGAACCGTCATCGTGCGCGGTTCGCGTGCGAGGTGGGTTCGGACGTCCGATCGGCCGTGCAGCGAGGTTGCCCGGCTGAACGTCGCGCAGGATCGGCAGCACGCCGCTCGCCGCGGCAAACGCCCGCTGGTAATCCTGAAACAGCCTCGAGCCGGCCATGAAGTCGGCCGGAGTGAGGCGCAGGGGAGTTCTGCGGAATGTTGGCATGGGGCGCCGTTGCTTCGTCGCGGCTTCGGTTTTACCAGAGGAAACGCTACGCCTGCGCAACGGCGTTGAGACCTCCATACGGGTTTGGGCAGGTCTCTTTGGCCGTGGGATCGACAACCCATTTGCCGTCCACGACGAACAGATATTCGTGCCGACCGGGAGGGAGGGACACTTCCAGTTCCCATCGTCCGGGTATCACTTGGATCATGGCGGCGGCATCGGGCTTCCAATCGTTGAACGAGCCGGCAACGAAGACGGTGGTGGCGAGGGGATCGAGGTAGGTGAACAAGCCCCGGGCGAGGTTCGTCGGTTTTTTCTTCTTCTTCATGGATCGATGGTGCATTACGGCGGTTTTGGAGGACGGGAGACAAACGGGTCGGAAGGTTGGGAGGATAGTTGATCGCGAGGGTGGCGTTCTTCGCAGATCGCTCGAAAGACTGCGCATTTCTCACGCTTCGCGCGCGCGACCGCGCGCGAGTCGCAGCCGGAGTTGTTTCGGGGCTGCGAACGATTCAGGCGCGGGGCCGCATCACGCAGGATGAATCGCAATTGTGCTGGGCGGCGATTCTCACCTGCTGCAGCGGCCCTCGGCCATTAGGCAGGGACGGCTTCATTACAGTAAAGCTTCCGTCGCAGGAATTACATACCTGCTTTGTGCCCGTCTGCACGAAGCGGAGCGGTCCTTTATGGCTGGGCCAATCCTGCCGCATTTCGGTGACCGCGACGGTCTCGGGATCGGTGCAGACAGTGGCAGGCTTGGAGCCGGCGTGGATTTGTGGAGCGGCGGCGCCGATCGAAAAGGCCAGGAGCGAGCCCAGCCCGAGGAAGCGGGAGAGTGTTGTTGTCGTTTTCATGGGTCACGGATTCTTACTTTGATTGTTCATGTTTCGGCTCGGCCCGGTCCGGGGACGTGCCGAAGACCTTCGCCGCCTCCGCTTGGGCGGCGGCAACGCAGCCGGCGACCTCTTTACCGCACAGCGAGCAGGCGTGGGTCATCGAGTGAATCGTCCTCCCTCTCCAAACGGAGATGGAGCCCATGCCGCAGCGCGAACACGTGTGCCTCACGCTGGCATCGAACCACACGTCGTGGCCCTTGCTCGGCGGGCCAACATGCTTCGAGCCGCGGAGGATGACGGTCTCGCAGGCCGGACAATCCATCTTCCCGCCGCCCGAGCTGGCATCGCGGGTTTCCTTGCCTGTGGCTGGATTCGCGGGTGAAGGCCGGTCCTGAAGCGGGGAATCCGGGCTGGCCCCGGCGGAGCCGGCCAGAAGGCCGAGCCCCAGAGCCAGAACCGAGCCCAAACCGATTGTTTTCCTGAGATAGGGCAGCACTTTCATGGGATTTTCTTCTTGGGATGACTGCAAGCCGGCCGTTCTCCTTATACGCTCGGAGAACCAAAGCCCCCTCTCGAATTCTCCGCGCATGGAGGTCATAGTTCGGAGGCATGCGCCTGGATCGCCGCACGGCAGTGGCTGGCGTCCGCGCCCATTTCGAGCAATCCCGCAGCATGCAGTCGAAGGTCGCGCCTTTGACGGCGATGATCGAGCCGCGGCACAGGGCGCACTCATGTTTAAATCCCTTGACCCGCGCCCGTGCTGGGTTTTCGGAGACATGAATGGAGTCGATCAAAACCACCGTCTTGCAGGCGCTGCCGACCTCGTTCTCGGCTCCGGGCGGTTCCGGGTGGGCAGCTTTCTCGGAGGACACGGCGGCCGGGACCGGGTGGCTGGGTTGGAGCGCCGCGGCAGCGGACCCGGCGAAGGCGGCGCGACCAATCCCGAAGAGGCAAAATGCGCCGAGCGCGAAGATGCGGACATGTAGGAGAGTATCCATCGAGTGAAGACTGATGTTACTATGGGGTCGACGGTTGGTGAGGTGGGTGGGCGACGGTCAGGCAGTTCTGGCGGGGCGTTGCGCGGCCACGCACCGCGCCGCGTCCTTGCCGCACATTTCGCAGCCCGGCCACATCGCGACCGTCATCTTTCCCCTCATCGCGGTGATCTCGCCGCCGCAGTGTTCGCACGTATGGCGGAGACCCCACTTCGGCACGCTCGGTTGCCGTAGGTTGGACACAGGTGCGTCCAAGGCGCTGGCGCTGCCCAGAAGAGCTTTCGTTTTGCAGGCCGGACACGCCATTGCCTGCGAAGCGCCCGGCGCGGCAGCTTGAGCGTTTTGGGACTTTGTCGACGCGGGCCCTTTCGAGAACTGGGAACTGGGGCCGGCGTAAGCGTGCGCCGTGATCAAACCGAGCGCGAGGGCCAGAAGCGACCTCAGTCCGATCATCTTCCTCGCAGAGCGAAGTGCATTCATGACGGAGAGCGTTGAAGTTGTAACTCGGGGTTTCGTCTTGCCGATCGGTCATACGCCGATCGCTCTCCGCTCCCCTTGACTGTTCCCGCCCAAACGCTGCGCGGAAATTGTATTCACACTCCGGCCGATCATTCCCGGAAACGCAGCCCTTCGTCCCCCGCCCTGACCCGCGCAGGCCGGGAGCGCCATCAGCCGTTCTGTTTGCGCAGCAAGATCGGCACTGATGTTTTTCGGGAAAAGCGTGAGGGAAACGCGCCGGTGCGCCGTTTAATGGAAAACCTATGACCCTGCGTTCTGGCCCTCCGCTCCCCACGTCCGGCGCAGCAGCTCAGAGCCCTTTCCTGCGCCAGGTTTCACACTCGCCCGTCATGAACTTCGCTCCGGCCTTCCAAGTTCCAGCAGCCGATGTGGCCGGTTTCGTTGCCTGGACCAGGCTTATCGGCACCGATCCCGCGATGCTGGCGAAGATTCCCGAAGGCCGGATAAGTGAAATCGCCGCGAGGGCTGTGAACCCGAACGCAAGCGAAGCCGAGACGGACGCTGCGGCAAAACCCAACCGAGCGACCAAACGACACGTCGATGTCGTGCTCAGCTACATCGTCGAACTCGCGCGGCATCTCCGGACTGTCGCCGCGACGACAACGGAAACTCGCGAGACCATCCAGCGCCGTGATCGCCGTTCGCCTGGGCATCGATCCTTCCACCCGAGACCACATCGGTCTGCCGCGTGACCGCGCGCCGCGGATGCCTCGCCGAACAACGCCTCTGCCTTCCATTCCAAATCTTCCGAACATGAAAACGATTCGAATCCTGATCCTTGTCGCAATTCCGTTCGTCGGCGCTGGCGTGAGCCTTCACGCCGGGCACGGCAGCATGCCCGCCATGGCCGGCCACGAACATCGGGCCGATGCGTCGTCGCTCTCCGACGCGCAGAAGCAGTATCTCGTCAGCTACGATGCCGTCCGCGCCGCGCTCGCGGCGGACGACCTCGCCGGCGCGAAATCCGCCGCCGCGGATTTGCCAGATTCGCCCGCGGCAAAGCGGCTCGTGCGGGCCGACTCGCTCAACACCGCGCGGGTTGCGTTCAAGAAACTCAGCGAGGTCGCAGTGCAAGTCGCGAAAGGGCACGACGGATACTTCGTCTTCAATTGCCCGATGGTCGGCAGCGACTGGGTGCAGACGACGAAAACAGCTTCGAACCCCTATGTGGGGCAAAAGATGCCCACCTGCGGCGTCCTGAAGGACTGAACGTCCATCATCGCCTCGAATCTCCCCTATGAAATCCAAACCTACTCGTTGGCTTCTCTTGATTTGCGCCGCGCTCGGCCTCGCGATCCTGTCCGGCTGCGGCACCATGCCCGGCGGCGGTGGCGGCGGGCATCACCACTCTTCCCTCAAAGCCCCGAGCAACGCCGGCTGATCGCGCGAGCAGTCCCCGGCTTCGATTCGACCATGTCCTCGTAGGGGCGTCGCTTGCGACGCCCGAGGGCGCACCAAGGTGCGCCCCTACTCACGCCGCCGCCCGAGAAGGGCGGCGCATTTTTTTCGGGACGGGAAAAAACTGCGCAGATTTTACGATCTGCGCCCAGCCGCTAAAGCCGCCGCTGCCGCGTGCCGTCGTCAATGGCTCCTGTGCCGCTCACCATGATACGCCTCAGCGACCCAACGGAGAACAAAGCGATCGCCCCTGTTTGGGCAGACCCGGAAAACGTCACGATCGCCTCTCTTGACCCGCATCCGCGGCGAATCGAGTTCCTCCAGACCGTCGTGCTCGGCGGGGTTCCGCAGGCGATTCACGTCCACGGCGAGGATGCCGGCCTGCCGCTGCTGCTGTTCCTGCATGGCGGGCCGGGACTGCCGCACATGCCGTTTGCGCATGTGAACGCGGACCTCGCCAGATGGTTCCTCGTGGTGAATTGGGACCAGCGCGGCGCTGGCAAGTCGTATTCGCCCTCGTTGCGAGGTGCGCACTTTTCCGCCGAGCAGTTCGTATCGGATACCCACGATCTGATCCTGTGGCTGCTGGAACGGTTCGGGAAAAGCCGGCTGGTGCTGGCGGGACACTCGTGGGGCTCGGCGCTGGGCGCGATCGTCGCATCGCGGTATCCGCATCTCGTTGCGGCGTTCGTCGGCCTCGGTCAGGTCACCAACCTGCGGGTTGCGGAGCAGATGCGGTTTCAGATGGCACGCACGCTCGCCCGCGAACAGCAGAACCGCGCCGCGGCCGATGCGCTGGCCACACTTGGCCCGCCACCTTACCGATCGGCGCGCGAGTCCGACGCGCTGGAGCGGTGGACGTGCCGCCTCACGGGAGACTGCCATTGTCCGATCGAGGATTCGCGATTTCTCAGGCTCGCGCTGCTGTCGCCGGTTTATTCGTGGCTCGACCTGCTCAGAATTCCGCTTGGCGTCCGTTTGTCAGGGCGCTGCTTCTGGGAAGAACTGTTTCACGGCATCGATCTCTTTAGCCAGGTGCCGAAGCTGGACGTTCCGGCCTTCTTCATCGTCGGGCGGAACGACGCCGTCGTCACTCACGGGCTCGTCCGGCGCTATTTCGAGACGCTCGTGGCCCCACGCGGGAAGTCCTTCATCACGTTCGACCACTCCGGCCACTGGCCCCAACTCGAGGAGCCGGGGTGTTTTCGCTCGGTCCTCACTGGCCCGGTGTGGCACGGCCTGCGGCACGGCTTCGATGCTCGTTCGTTCACGTGCGCGGGTTGGAGCGGGCGCCAACCCGACGGCGACAATCTGGATGCCGTGACGAACGGCGCAGACCGGGAGCGCAGCGCCGGCGTGTTTTCCACGGACAGGGAAGCGGCGTGAACCGACGCTGGCGCCGCGCGCACGCTACACCGCCTTCGGCAGAGCGACGGGAAACTCGACCAGATGCGGATGGTTCCGCTTCGCCTTCGCGGTGACGGCGCACCGGCGGAGCATCCGGTCGAGTTTGTCGATCAGGAGCGAGAGCGATTGGTGGCAGTCGGGTGAGGCCACGCTCGCGCAGAGCTCCCGTCCGTGGCTGGCGAGCTGGCCCTTCGCCGTGAACCAGGCGTAGCCCGGGCGTCTTTGCTCGTAATCCAGCGCCACGCGAAGCCGGATGATGCGCTCGTGGTGACGAAACAGGCGCTCGGCCTTTTCCTGCACGAACGTCTTCAGCGAAGGCGTGAGATCGAAATGGATGCCTGATATGATTAATTCTCTCGGATATTCCTGGTTCATGGCGCGGATCGATCGAAGATTGGAGATTGCCGCAATTTGCCGCCCGGTCATTCGAGCGTGCTCACGATCCTTATACGCCACACCGGCCGGAATCCCTCTGCCGACGATATTCGGCGCGGGACTCCGGCCGGCTCCTCCATTCGCTGCAATTCAATGCGCCGCGCTTCGGTCCAGGATCTGGACCCGGCCATTTCCCAGCGTCGATGAAGCGACGGGCGAAGACCTACTTGTGCTCCGTGTGGTCGGCCACCTTTGTGACGAATGCACATTCCTCGCCTTCGTCGTTCACATAGGCGATTTCCTCGCGCACGGAAGGATCGTTGCGCTGACGTTTGATGATCACCTTCTACGCCTTGCACCAGGGACAGGTAACGTTGGCCCCTTCCTTGCAGAGTTCCATGGCGTGGTCGTGCGATTCCCCCGTGATTTCGGAGATGGTCTTGCACTCGTTGCAGACGTGGGCGATTTTGTCGCCCGTCTTTAGCTTCTCGGACTGAATCGGCTTGCGGAGCGACTCCCAGTAGTGCGGCCCTGGGCCGGCGTGGAGCGAGGATGTCAGCCCAAGGGACAGCATGAGCAGCGAGCAGAAGATCAGCCTGCGCAGCGACGTTGATGCGGATGTCTTATTCATGGTGGATGGCCAGTTATTGGTACCTCCGCGTTGCGATCTGCGGACGGGAGCGACGGTGAATCGCACGTTTCGAGCCGGTCTCTTGCAGGATTGGGAGTTCCGAATGCTCCGCTGCTCGCCCGCTGCGTTCGGAACCACCCACTTGCCCCGGCTCCGCTCTTGCGCCGAAGGTTTCCCCGCGATCTCAAACACAGGCAACCGTCGCCGCTCTTTTATGCGCGTGGTGCGTCATTCGGGGCGCCCGCAGATCGTTCTCGAGGCAAGCGGCGGCGCCTTTGCCGGGCCGACCGATTCTCGCTGCCGCCGCGCGCGCGGCTTCGTTCCTCCCCAGCCGGCCCGGCGAGGTCATCCACGACTTCGGCCAAGATCGCGAGGCGAGCCCCATCGCGGGATGCGGAACCCGCGAGAAGCCTATAGCAGACTTTTCTGCAGCCGTCGTACAGCTCTACCCGACAACGGTCGAACCACACGAAGCAGCCATCGTGGCCTTCGACGAGTTGTACCAGGCCGCGCTCGATTCGCATAGTCACTCCCTTCGCACGGCACACAAAATGTTCACCGCTCTGGTTGGTGATCGAGAACCCGATCCAACGCCCGCGCGTGTCAGCGGACGAACGCTCTCCCTCGGCGAAAATCGCGCAGTTCATGACGGCCTTGTTGGACCGCAATTCTCGCAAAAATCTCTTCCCGGATTCTCCGCATCCTACACGAAACGCTGCGCATTCCTTCAGCAATCGAGCCGGGCGCGATAGACCCTGGGCGAAGCGCCGACAACTCGGCGAAAGCTTCGGTTGAACTGGGAAAGCGACTGGAAACCCACGTCATAGGCCGCTTCGCTGATGCGAAACTGCGGATCCTGCAGGAGATCCTTCGCCTTCTCGATCCGCAGCCGGGCGACGTACTCGACGAAGTTCAGCCCGGTCGCCTTCTTGAACAGCATGCTGAAGTAGCCCGCGCTGACGTTCACCCGGCGCGCAACCTCGCCGAGCGAGATCTCCTCCCGCAGGCGTTCGTCGATGATCTCCCGCGCGCGGGCCACGGGCGAGTTTTCCGGATCCGTCCGCCGGAGCGCGAGCTGGTTCCCGCAGGCGGCTAGGTGCGTGGCGAAGATGGTGAGCAAACGGATCATCGATTCGTATTGCTCGGAAGTGAGCACACGCGTGGCGTAATATGCCTCCTCGGCTTGTTTCACGTCGATCTGCTCCCCTAGCTGCAGCAGTTCACGACTGATCTTGCTGAACTGTCGGCGGCTGGGCGAGTCGATGAGGATCCGGCCGGTCTGCAGAAACGCAATCAGCCGGTCTCCCACCCGGACGGGCACGGCGGTTTCGCAAAGTCCGGCAAAGCACTTCAACGTCTTGGGCTGAAGCCGGGCCTCCTCTTCCAGCCGCTTTTGCAGTGCCAAGCAGGATTCACACGCCCGATTTGTGCGGGCCATCAACGCGCAAAATGGAGCTCCACCAGCGACAGGTCTTTGGGGCGAAGCCGAATCACGACCATCCACCCCAGGCCGCCGCAGGCTGAGTGGCAGGCCAGTGGCTGTTTCAAACGCCTCTTGGTAGTCGCGAAACATCGCGGACTCGGAGAGGGAAGACCAAAGTGGAGCAATGGCATCCGGTGACATGATGGGAATCGGCATTTATACGCCAGCCGGGTGTCTTATCCCTCAACGTCGCGGCTGAATTTACACGGGCACCTAGCCCGCCGAGCCTGTGCCACGATCTTGGTAAAACTGAAAACGTTCAAAGCGTCACCCGTCGAACGACTCTCATTTTTCACCGAATCCAGCCTGTTATGAAGACCCTTATGGGATTCACCATTATGACTGCCGTGGACAGGCACTCCGGATCGTAGCCGGCGCGCGGACCCTAGCAACCGGGAACGCAGGAGCAGCCTATGCCGCCTCACATCGTCGGTAGGCTGATGCAGGACACTCGAATGTGCCAAGAGGATGACGGGACTTACGGCACTAGAAATCCGGGCTGTGCCTCGTGCAGCCCGTCGTGACCGCGCACTTCGATCGTCGCTGTGCCGCTGGGAATCTCCGGCATTTGCCGCCGCAGATAGCCGTGCGTTTGCGGCGGTCGCGACCCTCGCGGCAGCCATCGAGGACTGAAGTCGGCTATTTCCACCCGCAACACGCGGTTCGCGACATCCAGGAAGACCAGATCGACATGACTATTTTCGGTGGTCCCCCTCGGATCGGCGGCACACATAGGACTCCTGCTCGAGCGAGCCCTTCCTGACGAGAAGTCGCGGCCGATAAATCTCGATCGCCTCGGACCACACGGACCGCAACGACACCGAAGCCGCTTCCGGCGGCAGCGGCACCGGGGTGCAACTGGCAAGGCTCGCGAGAGCAAGTGCGGAGCAAAGATGCCATGAGTTCATGCGGGGGCGCGGCCGGCGTTTCGGTTCGTGCGGGCCGGTTCCTTATACCGGGCAGACTGGCATCACCCCTCCGCCCGGGAGAAAAACTCGTCGTTCGTCCGAACCGGCATTTCCAGCCACCCGTGGTAGTCGACTGCGGGTGGCTGGATGCCGGGTCGTGGCCCGGATTCCGTGTGGTTAACTCCAGCTTCGTCACCCACCGGAAATTTTCTCTGCGCGGCGATCAGCCGCAGCCGTGCTGCCCGTGGCCGGCGTGGCCTTGATCGGAAGTCGCATCGCCGCAGCCGTGGCCCGAACCGTCGCCATGGTTGTGGCCCGATGCACTATCGATTTTTTTCGGTTCACCGCAGCTCAGCATCGACTTTCCGAAATAAGGATTCTTCACATCGCCCGAGGCTTGCACCCAATCCGCCTTCGCCATCGCGCAGGTCATCACGGTGTAGCCGTCCACACCCGCCGCGAGCGGCTCGATCGCGAGGGTCAAGGACTTGAACCGGCCGCGCGCCGCGGCAATGTCGGCGGCCTTCGAGATGTCCAGCGCCTGCTCAGCGATTTGCTTTTGCCCGGCCACGCCCGCGTAGTCGGTGAGCGCAGTGGCCGCAGCCCTTGCAGCGGCCAGATTGTCAGCGGCGAGGGCATCGGCGATCTTCACATAAGCCGGGAGGAGCTCGAGTTTCACCGAGGCAGCTTCGGCCAATGCGCGCTCGACAAGACCGGCCGCGAGCGCAGCTACGACAAGAACGAGACGAAACGCAGTCTTCATGGGTTGGCGGATTTCATCGATCCTCGCACAGCCGGGTGCCGGATTGCTCCGCAGTTTTGCCGAAATACTGTGCAGGTTTGAAGATCGCGGCGCTCTAGAATTTCCAGGCGGCTGATGCCCAAGTCCAGCGGAGGGAGTCGATCGTGCGGGCGCCTGGCGTGAAGTCGAAACGCGAGGGCTGCCCCGCCGGAACAGGCGCGAACGACCGTTTGCCGGGCCGTTCGCCGCGCAAGCCGAATCCGACGATCCCGACCTGAAACTGCGGGCCAGCCGCCACCGGCGGACGGGCATGCATTCGCTTCGGCCCGGCGACCTGCTCTGCCTGACCGTGACATACGAGATCGACGAGGACGCGATCCCGAACGCCGTCCGTCGCGCACTCAGTCACCACGGCTTGTCCTGATGGCGCCGCGCCGTTGAGCGACCCGCCATCACCGGTCGTTGGCGCTGCGCGTAGGCCGATTCCAACCACGAACACGACTGCCGCGGACGCGTGCCGCATGCGGGTCACGAATGCCGATCGATTCGTTTTCATGTGTCTTCACCGGAAACGTGAACCCCATGTCGCACGGTTCCGCACCGTTGAACGTCTGCCGGCCCATCCATCCCTCAACCCGCGTCACGCGGCGCTGCGCAGTGGACGCCGTTTGGCTAGCTTGCTCTGGACGAACTCGCGAAAGCGAATGGCCTCATGCCTGGCCATCGTTCTTCTCAATTTGAACAGCGCTTGGCGCTCGATCTGCCGGATACGTTCGCGGGTGACGTTGAAGTTCCGGCCCACTTCTTCGAGCGTGGGCGTTTCGCCGCCATCGAAGCCGCGTGTGATGGGCCTTGTTGCACGCCACCGTGCACTTCTGGCAGCCGTCACATTTCGCAAGATCGATGACCATCACCCAGCGGCGGCCGGGCACGCCGAAGCAGACCGAAGGATCGTTGGGTGGCAGGTGCGGATGATCCGGCACATCGGTGCCGGCGACGTCGAGCTCGTGCAGATTGCCGTCCGGGCCGAGCAACGGGACTTTGCGCGGCAGCGTGGCGGGTGCGGGGCTTCGCCGGCTCCGCCGCGCGGACAAGCGGCAGCGACGTGGCCGCCGCGCCCCCGACGACACTGAAAAGCGAGAGAATCGCGGCGACTGGATCCACGGGCGCGGCCGGGCATGCGCCGCAAGGGTCTGCGAGCGGCGGAACAGGTTTGTCGTCCGACGCGCTCATGGCCGGTCGCCGTTCGTCGCGCGTGCCGCCACGATTCGGTGCAACGTGATGCCTTCACGCAGCCGCTGACGGTAGAACACCGGCATTACGCCGTCATCGTCGCATTGGAATCCGAAAATCCTGCGCCCGTCGCGGCCGAAGCCTGGATGCGGCCACGCCGGGATTTCACAGGAAATCTCCATGGCGCCGGGCGGAAGCGAGACGGGCGGTTTCATCGGGTGGGTCTTCATCGACGCGGTCAGTATCGCAGAATCCGTTGCGGCGATTCCCCGCAGGATCGCCGGACTTGTGTGCGGAACTTCATGCACTCTTGAACGGCGGGGCCACGCAAACCCCTCACGCGCCACATCGATGTCGGTGCCACACGCGAGCGCAGGTCCGCGGCGCGACGGCGTCAGTCACAAACGCGTCCACGCGAAGGTGCATTTTTCGAGAATCATTGCGCAGATTTTCAGATTTGTGCGAGCGACACACCAGGTGGCGCGTGAGCTGCATAAGCCGCGCAATCCATCATGAAGCCGCATCACGCCAGCTCACTCGCCATCGCCGCACTCCTCGCAGCGCCACAGCCGCGCTCGCGACACCATCGGTTCAGATCTGGAGTCGGTCCACCGACATCCGGCCTTACTCCGCGTGGCACCTCGCGGCGGGTACCTATATGCCCACCAGCAAAACAGTGCCCGGCACGAACAACCTTGATGCCAGAGGTTTCACGGTCGCCGTATTCTCCGCTCAAAGTGGTCCAGCGCGATGCCGCATTTTTTCATGGATATGGGTATGAGTTATCCCCCAGATGACCGCCCGTTCAATTTGGACGCCAGGTTCGGCACGCCCGGAAATCAACCTCGTGGGAACAATCGGCCCGTGGGTTTAGTTGGCGTCAGGCTGAGGTAGCTTGAAGCCGATCGCCTCCCTCAACCCCTTCGCCTGGGCATCCAGGATGCTTAAGCCGTCTTCCCGTGCTGCCACTGCGACACGTACGACGATCTCAAGCTGTTCGGGGGTGAGCTTCTTCGCGGCCTCCTGCACGGCGTGGGCTTGGCTGGTTGTCATTGGCTTCGCCGGCTCAAAACGGTCGCAAAGCGCGAGAGCTGCCTCGGCTTCTCATCGTCGTTGGAGTCGCCATTCCGTGCCCTTGCTCGGGCCGCGGGGTCGCAGAGGTACTTCGCTCCATTGATTCGATTGTTGTCCGCGTCGACGTCCATCCGAAGAACGCTCACCGATCAGACGCACCGAGGGATCGAAGATTCCATCCTACGGGGCGGCTGCGTCTAGCGGGCCTGGCTGCAACGAACTCCCGCACGACCGCCCTCAGCCGGTGATGGCGCTCGTCGAGCGCGATTTCCTCCCGGGTGCGGATCCGCTCCCGAAACGCCCAGGCATTCCGCACATTTTGGAGGGCTCGCCGTTCCAACTGGCGGACTCGTTCGCGCGTGATGCCAAACCGGAGGCTCACCGCGTGGAGCGTCTGCGGCTCGTCGCCATCCAATCCAAAGCGCAGCCGGAGGATGGTGGCCTCGCGTACGTCTAGGGTGGCGATGATCGCGCGCAGATCGCGTGCGGTCGTGGCATCTCGCAACTGCGTGAAAGCCGTGGGCGCGCGTTCGTCGCGGATAGTTTCGGACAGCCGCCTCGATTCGCTTCCGGTCCCGACCGCGGCATCGAGGGAAAACGGAGCGTCGCCGGCCGACTTCCAGAGCGCGATCTTCTCCACGGGTGCCTGTAACTCGGCCGCGAGTTCGTCGGTGGTCGCCTCCCGTCCGAATTGCTCGCTCAAAGACGCTTGCGCCCGCCTAAGCCGGGCGATTCGGTCGAGCATGTGAACCGGCAGCCGGATCGCCCGGGCGTGATGCGCAAAGGCGCGACGGATGGCCTGTCGGATCCACCATGCGGCATAGGTCGAAAGTTTGCCACCGATTCGCGGGTCGAAGCGATCAACAGCATGGATGAGACCGACGTTGCCCTCGCTGATGAGGTCCGCGAGCGGCAGGCCATACTGCGCATAGTCTTTGGCGATCCTGACGACCAGTCGCAGGTTGGCCCGGATCATGTGGTCACGGGCGCCGGCATCGCCCCGCCGGACGCGTTCCGCGAGCGCGAATTCCTCCCGCGCGGTGAGCAGCGGGGTCTGGCCGATATCCTGAAGATAAATTTGGAGGCTGGAGCGACCGTCGGATTCAGCGGCGTCCCGCGCGCTCGATCGTCGAGAGAGGACTTCGCCGGTCGATGGCCCGATCGATTCGTTGTCGATAAGATTCATCTGGCGGCAATGCTGGACGCGCGGCCCGGATCGTCGACGGGGACCTCGATCCCGCTGGCCGATACGGAGGTGAAGATGGGCGAGCGCATCACGCGGGGCCGCCGGCTGGCAACAGGTCGTCGAGCGAGTCGGTCTCGGTGTTGATGTCTCCGAACAGCCACGACGAAAGATAGCGTTCGCTCGAAGACGGCATGATCGCGACGATCAACTTGCCCGTGTTTTCCGGGCGCTGCGCGAGTTGCAGCGCCGCCCACGCCACGGCGCCCGACGAGATTCCAACCGGAATGCCGTCGAGTTGGTTGATCTGCTTAGAGAGCGAGCCCGCCTCGGTCTCTTTCACGCGAATGATTTCATCGTAGATCGTCGTGTTGAGAACCTGGGGCACGAAGCCGGCGCCGATGCCTTGGAGCTTGTGCGGTCCGGGCTGGCCGCCGGAGAGCACGGGCGAGCCGTCGGGTTCCACCGCCACCACGCTTATACCAGGTTTGCGCGCTTTGAGCACCTCGCCGACGCCGGTGATCGTGCCCCCGGTGCCGACGCCGGCGACCACGATGTCCACCTTGCCGTCGGTATCGCGCCAGATCTCCTCGGCCGTGGTGCGGCGGTGAACGGCCGGATTCGCCGGATTCGCGAACTGCTGAAGGATGACGGCGTTCGGGATTATGCTCGCGAGCTCCTCGGCCTTGGCGATCGCACCTTTCATCCCTTTCGCTCCCTCCGTGAGCACAAGGCGCGCCCCGAGGATCTTCAGCATCTTTCGCCGCTCGTGAGACATCGTCTCCGGCATGGTAAGAACCAGTTCAATTCCCTTCGCCGCGGCGACGAACGCCAGCGCGATGCCCGTGTTGCCGCTGGTCGGTTCGATAAGGACGGTGTCGCTCGTGATCCGGCCGCACGCGAGCCCGTCTTCGATCATCGCCCAGCCGATGCGATCCTTGACGCTGGAGAGCGGATTGAAAAATTCGAGTTTCAGCAAGACTTCAGCCTGGACGCGGTGCGCGACCGCGGTGCGATTGAGCCGCACGAGAGGGGTATTGCCAATGGTTCCGGTAATGTCGTTGAGTATTTTGGTCATAGTGGAAATTCCCGACGCGATTGCAGCGCGTGGCTGGAACTGTAAACGGTTCGCCCGCGGAAGAAGGACGAATTGCGGACGCGCCGTCCGCCAGCCCTAGTGGTGGTGTCCTGACGACGGCGTCGAATACGGCGACCCAGACGGAGAAAAATGCATCGACTGGCAGCCGGCGGCAAAGAGCAGCACGGCCATTAGCCCGAGGGGCGGCAATTATTCGAACAAACCCGTTGGCTCGTGAGATGTTTTTCATGAGTCACAGGAACGAAATTTAACGCGCGGCCCCTTGGAGCGCCTCGGCTTCGCCAGCGATCGGCGCGCGTTCGCGCGGCGAAGGCACCGGGCCGAAGATCGCGGCGCCACTGCGCCATTTCTCGAGTGGCAGCGCCGCAATCATCATCACTGCCAGCTGGCTCAACGTGAACGCCACCAGCCAGAACGCCGCCGAGTTGGTGAAGCCGTAGCTGTGCAGCCCAACTCCGAGCATGTTCACGCCGAACCAGCTGGCCGCCGTAACGACGTTGCCGAACACGGCGAGGTTCATCAGCCCGCGCTGGCGCACCATGCCGGCCCAGCGCGCGTGCAGGATGAGCGAATACCACAGCACGATCACGAGCGCGCCGTTCTCCTTCGGGTCCCAGCCCCAGAAGCGCCCCCAAGACTGATCCGCCCAGATGCCACCGAGGACGGTGCCCGCGAGGTTAAACAACGTCGCGAAGCACACGACGCCGTAAACCATCCGCACGAGTCCGTCGGCGGTGCGGCGATCGAGCGATTTCGTGAACGCGCCGCGAACGATGTAGATGATCGCGAGAAATCCGGCGAGGAACGCCGCGCCGTAGCCCATGGCCATCGTGACGACGTGCGTCGCGAGCCAGAAATTCGAGTCGAGAACCGCGCGCATCATTTCCATCGTGTCGCCACCCATCGAGAGATGATGGGCGATCACAAGGGCGCAGAAACCCACGGCCGCCGCCGCCACGCTCGCCACCGCATTTTTGTAGATCGCTTCGATGACGAGGCACAACGCTACCGCCACCCAGCCGACGAAAAGCGCCGACGAGTAGAGATTCGTGACGGGTGGCCGGCCTTCGATCCACATGCGCGTGGCGATGCCGGCAGTCGTCAGGACAAACGCGAGCGCCACGAGCCAGAACGCGATGCGGCGCAGCCCGTCGGGCCACGCGAGCCACGAGACCAGCGCCGCGATCGCCGCCATCACAAACAACACCATGCTGGTGTAGAAAGGCTGCGCGGAGTTGAAGCGGGTCTCCACGCCCGCCTTGGCGAGGGCGGTGGCATACCGCTCGTCAAATCGCTCGTGCAGTGTCGCCACGGCGACGTTGAATCCTGCTGCTTTCGTCCCGCCCGGGCCGGCCGACCCCCAATTTTTGCCCGCTTGCGCATACGCAAGGACGGTCAAATTCACTTTGCCGGCCTCGATCGAATCGACCAGTGCCTGCCCGGGCGTTTTCCAGTTGTTCATGTCTGCATCCGCTCCGGCGGACGGAACAGCGATCAGATAGCCGGCCGATGCCATGAAGTCGAACTGCCGAACAAATGCAGCCATCCGCGCGACCGCGGCTTCGTCATGGGGTTGGCCGCGCTGTCGCGCGCGCACCGCCGCGAGGTTCGCCGGCAGCGCCGCCTCAAGCGCCACGACATCCGAAAAAAAGCCGGGCGTGGCATCGGGCTGCATTGTGTATTTCAGTCGCTGGTAAAGGATCAGACGATTGCGCAACTGGAGAACCTGCGCTTGGAATGGCGTCCGGCGGGCCGGCTCGACCTCGTCCGCCAGCTTCGCCTGTCGCTCCACTTCGGAAACACCCGCTGCGAGCTGCGCATACGAGAAGCGCTTTCCGCCGTCGCCGTCGGCCGGCCGCAATTTGAACAGCTCGAGCACCTCCGGATTCTCGATCAGGAAATGCCGGTAGGTATCGGCGGCGGCTGGTGCGTAGAGCACGTCGAGCAGCCACTCGATCGGTTGCAGCGCGCGGCCTTCGGGCGTGGCCACACGCTGGCGCCCCTGCAACATGAGGAGCGACGTGCGTGCGACGGTGTCGAACGGCTTCAGCCGGCCGTTGAGCAGCACTGGAAGCCGACCGAACGACGCGACATCGAAGTCGGATTTGGCGCGCGGCGGCAGCAACGTGCTGGCGACGCCGATCACCACGATCAGCACGACGGAGAGCGGGAGGTATTTTTTCATGTGGCGAGCGCCCGGCGATTCCCGGCCGGGCGGCGGCGAACGAAACCGATGAGGTGTAAACCGAATTGGACGGCGAGCCCGAGGCCCATCATCGCTGACGAGACATACGGCAGGACCCAACTCGGGTTGCGCACCACCTGCAGTCCCGTGAAACCCTCGGCCTTGTTCATCTGGTGCTGGTAAAACGTGAGCCCGCGGTAGCGCAGCGGATTGTTCATGAAGATCGTCACCTCACGATCGTCACGACGGTCGTCGCTGCGCACGCGTACGCGGCTCGCGAAGTTTTTCGGAATGTCCGAACCGGGATAGGTGTCGTGCGTGACCTGCAGCAGCGTGACGCTGTAGGGCACGTAGTAGCGTTTCGCCCGCATTCCGATCTGGTATGTGCGTCCCTCGTGGGTGAAGGACTGCGGCTCCGCCAGACCGGGAGATACCAGCCAGGTCCCGAGCGAGTGTGCGGCGGTGATCTCGACGAAAGCTGCGGGCACCCTGCGCTCGTCGGACTTCGAAACCTGCTTCAACCGCTGCACCGCGATCCGCGGACCGACGCCCGCCGTCGCCGGACTCGGCGGCGCATGCGGCGACTGGCTGCGCATCTGCAACTCCGCATTCGGCGCGTAATCGGTGACACGAAGCTGAAACGGCAGCGCCGGGTCCTGAATCGCGCCGCGCCCGACGAGCAGCGCCTCGGGAATCGAAACGACGCGATCGGTCTTCTCGCCGCTCGTGTCGATGATGACGAGTTCGTTGCGCTGGAAGTCCTCCATATACCGACGCGTTTCGCCCTCGCGAAGCTGCAACAGACTCTCGCGCTGCCAGAGGCCGGTCAGCAATTCGCCGAAAAGCAATAGGATTAACCCGGCATGCGTGAGCTGCACGCCCGCGCTTCGCCACGAAAAGCGGAAGCGGTAAACGTGCGCCGCAATCAGGTTGAGCAGCAGCAGCCCTCCGATGAGATAGCCGCCGGGAAAAAGCGGCACGGCAATGTTAGTGCCGGGCAGCCGGCCGAACACGATGAACGCGCGCAGGTATTTTTCCTGCACGGCGAGCAGACCTAGGTTCACCTGGTCGAGCGTCGCCGCGACCACCAGCAATATCGACAGCACGATCAGCACGACCGTGAGGCGAAGCGAGGTGAAGAGCGCGATCGGGGAAGAGAGAAATCGGCGCATGGATCAGCGGGTTTTAACGGAACGCAGAAACGCGGCGAATGCGGGCTTCTCCATGCCGATGCAGTGATCGTGCCCGGTCAGTTTGAAGAACCAGGTTTGCCCTTCAAACCCGGCCACAGCGGCAAGCATGCGCGCCTCTGTGCCGTTCGCCTTCCCGGCGAGATCGAAGAGTGTAAATGTAATACCGCTGGCGGGTATCGTCTCTGCCATGCGCGCGATTTCGTCCGCGCCCAGCTCCGGCAAGCCGAGCTGAGCGCGCCACCGGTTCACGTTGGCCGTCAGCCCGCCCGCCGTGCCGCCGAGCACGGAAATCGCAAGGTCGGCCTCAGTGCCATCGGTCATCGGCACGCCGAAACTCGCCACTCGCATCGCGGACGGCGGCTTCGCTTTCCAGTGCGACTGCGGTACCCATATGAGCGGACCAGCCGCCTCGGCTGCCGCGGCTGGCGCAGCGTGATCGCGGGCGTGTCCCGCCTGACTCGCTGCGGCGGCAGGCACAGACTCTTTCGCGATCTCGTAACTTTCGATCCGCCGCTCGTTGCAGCCGGAAAGAAGCCCGACCGCTAACGCGGCGCCCACATACCCCGCCACAGCGACCCTTCGGCCACCGGTCTCACCACTGGCTTGTTTCATGAGTTTCCAGCATCGCAGAATGGACGGCTCTCGTTCTCCGCAATATCCGCGAAAGACTGTGCATTTCTACAGGCCGCGTGGCCGTGCGTGCAGGACGCCGCGCGACGGGCAAGTCGGAAACGTTTCTCTCACACTGCGCCAGCGCGACTGGCGAGTCTCCGCCATGTCGCCGCGGGGCAACAACGGGCTGCGTTCCCTGTCCGCCGGCGCTTACATTCGGAGCAGCGATGCTCTGACCTCTGGTTCTGCGGCAGATTTCGGCTCCGCCCGGGATGGAACAAGTATCAAGCGTCGCCGAAACTCATTTCGCTCCCGAGTGCGGCACGCAATTTCGCTTTCGCATGATAAACCCGCGTCTCAACGGCCTTAGGCGATATGCGCAGGAACTCGGCGATTTCGTTCTGGCTGCGTCCCTCGAGTGCGAAGAGAACCAACGCTTCCTTCAGTTTTCTTGGCAGCCGGTCGATCGCCGCCTGCAACCGGCTGAACCGGTCGGCATCCGCAGCCCTGACGGATGGGGCGGGCGCGCTGTCGGCGACCTCGAAGCGCGGACCGTCGTCGTGCGCCGGCGCATCCAGGGATACATCGGCGCGCCGGCGTCCGAGCCGCCGGCCGTAATCGCGGCAGAGATTGAGCCCGATCGTGTAGATCCAGGTTTTGACCGACGATTTGGGCGCGAACTTTCCGGCTTTGAAATACACCCGCACGAACGTCTCCTGCACCACATCGCCGGCGGCGGTTTCGTCCCGCAAGTAGCGGAAAACGAATCGGTGGAGCGGTTCGCGGTGGCGGTTGATCAGCTCGTTAAGCGCCGAATCATCGCCGGCCTGAAGCGCTTCGATGAGCGGCAGGTCCGGGTCCACGGCGTCTTAAGGTTCCTGATCGAGTGCGCGCTGCGCCAAATTCAGGAGCTTGTCCGCCTGTTCGGGGGTAAGCACCTCTCGCATTTCGAAGACGTGCTCGATCGATGCCTTCTGGAGCTCTCCCATGATATGGTGAATCTTCTCCACCGCGGCGGAGACTTCAGGCGAGTAAGCCTTTCCGCGGCCAATGGCGACGGCCAGTGCGTGATTCGCATCGCGCATCTGCGCCTTCATTTGCTTTTCTCTGGCGGCAAATCGCGTTTCGATCGGCTCAATCGCCTTCCGCTGTTCCGGCGTCAGATTGAGCTCTGCGTGCAACCATTCGTGCGCGTCAGTGGATAGCGGCGACGGTTGCGCTGCCACCCAGCGCAGCGTGCAGAACGACGAAAGCGCAGCCACGGCGATGACCGCAACGAAGAAACCTACGATGGCCTTCATAGGTCAACGATGCGCGACCATGTTCGCCCGTTTAGTCAGCAGCGTCGCGGGCATGCCCGGTGAATGCGCCGAGAACACGTCCAAATGAAGTGACGTCTGCGCGAGCTGAGCATCGGCGGAAACCCGCGCCGCCGCCGCGGGCAGGACTCCGGCGAGCAGCGCGACGGCAAGGCCCGCGACTGCAAGCCGTGGTTCGGCGAACAGTTCCTGCCAGCTCAGCGTTGGAAATATCCCCAGCCACCAAGAGCGCCGCCGACGCAGTTCGATTTCGCGCCACACTCCCGAAGTCAAGCGATCGGGCGGAGGCGGCAGCGGTTGTTGGGAATAGGCCTGCAGCAAATGATCCAGTGGGTCCGAGTTCATGGTGATTACAGTTTAACGTAGCTACCGGCCGGTTTCCCTCAATCTTCAAGGGAGAAACGTCGATTAACCGCAAAACTCATCGAGTAGTAAATTGGGCCTTGCGGCGCATGCCGGTCTGTTCCCCACATGCTTGTGCCGCACCCATGACAACCCGCAAACGTGCAACGTTGATCACCGCAGGCGCCGTTGGGCTGAGCAGTGCGGTGCCCGCTCTGTCTTCCGCCCCGGAAGTGAGCGTTACGTCGACGCTTGTATCGGACTACGTCTTTCGGGGCCACCGGCTTGGCGGGGCTTCGGTTCTGCCCGCCGTGGAGGTAAGTGCAGGTGGACTGATCGCCGGGCTCTCTTCCAGAATTCCAGTCGAAGGTCCGGGGCGGAACGAGCCCGGCGCTGAGCTTGACCTTTATGCTTCGAAGGGTTTCACACCGGCGGCGGCGGTGCGGCTCACCGCCGGTTTCTCAGTTTATGTTTTTCGCGAAGTGGCTGTGAATTCCGGCTACCGCCGCACGCTGTCCGAGCCGAATCTTGCGCTCAGCTACACTCTTGCAGGCATCAGGTTCACCTCGTCGTGTTACTACGATCTCTCCCGCAAGGGTCCGACGTTTGAGCTGGTGGCGGACGTTGCGCTGGCGCTGACAAAACTCGGCACTGAACTCGACCTCGCGGCGACCATTGGGGGGTATCGGCTGCGCGAAGCTACTGATGTCGGTACGTCCAGCACCAGAATCGGCGGCGGTTACTGGTCGCTCGCCGCTTTCCTGCCCTATCAGATCACGTCGGCGTCGAAGATCCAGATTGGCCTCACTTACTCCGCAGCGTTCGACTCTTACATCCAGCAGGCTGCGACGCCGCGGACCACCCATCCTCTTTCCACGCGGCGGGTTGCGCTCAAACTCGGCTACTCCATTTCATTCTGACCATCTGCGCGCGACAGAACCGATTCACCAGCGGGCGAGGTTCCTCGCGCATCAGCGAAATTTGTGCCCCAAAACAGGCCGATGCCCGCCGGCCGCGACGTGATGTGGGCAGTTCTGTGAGAGGAAATGCCGAGGGATTGACCAGCGCCTGGGCGTATAAGGACCGAGGCCGGGTACGTGCCGATCCCGGAACAGCCATGCAACTGAAGACCATTCGGATCGAAAAACCGGACACCGCGAACTTGATTTTCGGCCAGTGCCGTAGCGCGAAGACGCTGGAAGCCATTCACGTCGCCCTGGAGCAGATTGGGTCCGGGTTCCCGTTCGGAATCGCGTTCTGCGAGGCTTCCGGCAAACGTCTCGTGCTTTGCGCAGGAACGGACGAGGTGATGATCGAACTCGCGAAGAAGAACGCCGCCGCAATCGGCGCAGGGGACACGTTTCTCGTCTTTTTCGGCGCGGTGCCCCCCTTCGGCGAAATCCTCGCCGCAATCAAGTCCCTGCCCGACGTGTGCGGCATCTATTGCGCCACCGCCAATCCCCTAGAAGTCATTTTGGCTGAAACGTCGCAAGGCCACGGTGTGGTCGCCGTCGTGGATGGCTACAGCCCTCAGGGAATCGAATCGCGTGAAGATACTACGTGGCGAGAAAACTACCTTCATCATGTCACTGGATTCGGCAAGCTGGGCGATCGGCCGCGGGAACCGAAGCCGAGTTGAAACCCGATGATGAGGCCGGCGCCCCTAGCGGCACGGCGTACACGCAGGGCGGATCGTCCCGCACGGGCGCGTTGGCACCTGCCAGTGGATCAAGGTGATTACCTCCACCCATTGTTCGACAAGCCGCGGCGCTGGCGTTCGTACGATGCCCACCGCGAGGCGGCTCGATGAACTTGAAACATTCCTGCTTCGCCAGTCTGTCTCTTCCGCTCGACCCGGCGATGCCTACGGACTGGATCCCTGCCTTTCGAATCGAGCTAGGGCGGCTTTCATTTCGGCAATCTCGCGCTCCTGGGACTCGATAATGGCCTTGGCCAGCTCCTGAGTTTTCGGATCCCTCAACGTTGCGTTTCGGCTCACCATGATCGCCGACGAATGATGCGGGATCATTGCCTTCATGTATTGGGCATCGGAAATCGGCGTCTGGGTTCGCAGCAAAACCAAGCTGCCGACGAACACCACCACGGATCCGATCAGAATAGCCAGGTTCGCCGTGCGGCTGGGGTACATCGAGCGCATCAGCAGCAGCATCGTGATGGCCATCGGCGACACCATCAACAACGTCATGTACACTCTGCTTAAGCTCAACACGACATGGTCCCAGCGGTCGACGTTGAGGAACATCACTCCATACATCGTGAAGAAGGAGATGGTCATGATCACAGCGAATCTGAGGTAAGTGCGTGAGTGCATCTTCATTGTGGTTGCGATGAGTTGTTCGGCGGATGACGGATTTTTTTTTGGGGGGGGAGAGGGTCCGTTCCAAGCCGGAGTTGAACCCCAGCGTGGGACGGGAATAGAGCCTTACTCGGTCGCCATCGTTTGGTAACGTTTCAGCTGGTCGATGTCGTGTTCCTGCTCCTTCGCCGCCTTCTCGGCGAACTCCTTCACCTCATCGCTGCTCGCGCGCTTCCCGGCCAGTTGAGCCATCTCCGCACCCATGCGGTGGTGCTTGGTCATCTGCTCGACGAAGACACGGTCGAACTCAGCCCCGGAGGCCGACTGAAGCCGGCTCATCATCGTGTCCTTCATTGACTCGTGCATGCCGGGCATGGCGGCGTGAGAACCGCTCGCGTCGTGCATGCTCCCACTCTTATGGCTGGTCGCGGGAGCCGCCGCGGAGTGACTGGTCGCGGCCTGCCCGGACGTCTGCCCGTGCGCGCCCGAGTGACCGCTTTCAGAGGTGGCATGGCTGCTGACTTTTTCGCCCAGCATGGTTTTCATCTCCTTGATGTCCTTCTCCTGCATGCGTGCGGTGTTCTCCGCCTGTCGCTTCAGGCCCGGTTGCTGCGCCCGCGCGGCGGCGAGCTTCGCCATTTCCAGCCCTTGTTGGTGATGCTGGAGCATGTGGCTGAGGAACCGCTGATCGAACTCCTTGCCGCTCGTCTTCTCCAGGTCCTTGGTCATCGGATCAGCGGCGAACGCCGCGCCCAGCATAAACGCCAGCCCGAGGCCGACGACCCCCGTCTTGGTGATCTTTTTCATGATTTGGATATTTGGTTTTGGATTCAGCCGAAAAGGGGGCGCGCTTGGAGCCACAGTGCGGTTGGGTCGCTAGAACCATGCCCTGATGCCGAACACGGCGGCCGCAACGGATACCTCCTCACCGGCCCGTCGCCGCAGTCCGGAGGTTTCACCAACCGCCCGCCGCCAGGTCACGCCGACATATGGTGCGAACTGCCGATCGATTTCGTACCTGAGCCGCAGCCCAATCTCGACCTCGGTAATCCCGGTTCCGGTGCGCCGTTTGGGATCGCTGCTGGCGGCTGCTGAGAGGTCGATCCGTGGTTCGAGAACCAGCCTTTGCGTGATCAACTGCTCGAACGACGCCTCAAGATCGAACGTGACGTCACCCTCGTCGCTCAGGAAAAGCGTCGGTTCAAGTTCGAACCAATATGGGGCGACGCCCTGCAACCCGAGCGCGAGATAACCACGCGTGTCGTGCGTCTCGCCGCTATATTGCCGATCCAGGCGCACGCCCATCTGAACGTCCCAGTAGGGATGAATCAGCCGGCCGTACAGAGCCTGAAGCTCGATTTCCCCGGTTTTCGGCGTGCGCGTCTCCTGCTCGCCCTCGGCCTTCCACCAGAACCGGTTGAAGTCGCCGCCCACCCAGCCTTGCGCATCGACGATCGCGGCGTCCGAAGCTTCGCCGGTCCGGAACTCCAATTTCTCGAACAACACGAAGTAGTTGATCGTGCTATCGTGAATCGGTGGAGCCCAGCCGGGCGGCAAATCATAGCCGTTGTGCGACTGCGCAGGCGGTTCAGCGGCAGACAGCGCGCCGCACAACCCGAGGACCATCGTGAGCACTCGCGTCTTCATGATGCTCGGTATCAGGCCACCTCGAAGACACGGAACATGCCGGCCTCCATGTGATATTGGAGATGACAGTGGAAAGCCCAGTGCCCCGGCGCATCCGCCGTGACGAGCACCGACATTTTCTCCGCGGGTTTGACGGTGACGGTGTGTTTCAACGGCGGCAGTCCGCCCGCGCCGTTCTCGAGTTCCATGAACATTCCGTGCAGGTGCAGCGGATGTTCCATCATGGTGTCGTTGATAAACGTGATCCGGACGCGCTCGCCGAACCGCAGGCGCACCGGCTCGGCTTCCGAAAACTTCTTTCCATCGAAACCCCAGACGAAACGCTCCATGTTTCCGGTGACGTGCATCACGATCTCGCGCGTCGGCTCCGGCATCGCGCGGTGGTCGAGAGCGACGAGATCCCGATACACGAGCACGCGCCAGCCGTCCTCGCCCAAGCCCAACCCTGGTTCGTGCGCACGGCTCACGGGCGACATCGCCATCATCGCATTGCCCGGCCCAAAGCGGTTCTCCGGCATCTCCATGTCGCCATGACCGGCGGAATGCGGGTCGTTCGTTGCCGCGGCTTCATTCGTCGCCGCGCTGTCGTGGTCTCCCGTATCGTATCCTCTGTGTGCCGCCTGCGCGTTCGGCGCGACAGCAGCGCCATGTCCAGCGTGATCCGCGCCGTTGTCCGCCGCCGCATGCGAGGAGGTCTTCGGGCCGTGATCCATCGCGCCGGAATCTTGAGCCGAATGATGCGCGGCGGCACCGCCGTCCATCGCTCCGTGCCCGCCGCTGTGTTCAGAACTTCCCGAGGGCGTCCCGCGCGTGTTGGTGCCTTGCGCGTTTCCGCTCATGTCGTGCCCGCCCATGCCCATGTCCGCCATCGTTCGCACCGGACGCTTGCGTCGCTCCGGAACGGGCCCGCGCAGTCCCTCGCGCGGAGCGAGCGTGCCCAGGGCGTAGCCGCTGCGGTCGGTCGTCTCAGCGAAGATCGTGCAGGGCCGTTCGTCCGGCAACGTCACGAGCACATCGTAAGTCTCGGCCGCGCCCATCCTGAACTCCTCCACCTCGACCGGTCGCACGTGCTGCCCGTCCGCCTGCACCACGGTCATCTTCAGCCCGGGGATCCGCACGTCGTAGTGCGTTGTCGCGGCAGCGTTGATGAAGCGCAGCCGCACGCGTTCTCCTGCGCGGACGATTCCCGTCCACGCATCCACCGCAGTCCGGCCGTTGAGGAGATAGGTGAAATGCGAGCCGGTCAGGTCCGCAATATCCGTCGGATCCATACGCATCCGCGCCCAGGACGACCAGTCCTCCCATGCCTCGTCCCAGCCTTTCCTCGCGGCATCGTTGAAGAAATCAACCGCCGTCCGCCGCTGCATGTTACTGAAATTGCTCCGTTTTTTCAGCTTGGCGAATAGTACGTGCGGATGGGTGAAGGTCCAATCCGACAACACCACGACGTGCTCGCGGTCGTAAGCGAACGGCTCGGGCTTGATCGGATCGATGATGATCGGGCCATACTGCCCAAGCTGCTCGTGCATCGCCGAGTGGCTGTGATACCAGTAGGTGCCGTATTGTTTGACGGGGAACCGGTACACAAACGTCTCTCCAGCCTCGATTCCCTTGAAGCTCACGCCCGGAACGCCGTCCATCGGCGCGGGCACGAGCAACCCGTGCCAATGAATTGAGGCTTGCTCGTCGAGTTGATTCGACACGCGCAACTCCAATTCGTCCCCCTCACGGAAGCGAAGCGCCGGTGCTGGCAGCGAGCCATTCACGGCGACAACGTGGCCAATCCGTTCGCCGATCGGCAGCGGCACCTCGGAGATCGAAAGGTCCAACACCTTCACCGCTCCGTTCGCATCCGCCGGTGCAGTGCTGCGCGGCCGATGGCCTTCGTGCGGGGCTTGGGCCCAGCCGGGCGCGATCCGGGCTAGCGCAGCGCAGAGCGCGAGCTTGCCGGCCGCGGTGAGGAAATCGCGGCGCGAGTGCTCGGCCCAACGTGGCACGCGGCTGAACGGATACAAACTCGGCTGCTCGGGCATGATGATTCGAACAACGACAGTGGAGGTGTTTCTCCGCGGACATGCACTAATCAGGCGGGTTCGTCAGCCCGCTCGATATCCTGCGGCATTCCTTCGCAAGCTTGTGCCAGCAGAACCTTGCGGACGGCATCGGCTAATCTACGAGGCGGGCAGCTGCGTTTCCTCCCCGGGTGAATAACCAGTCCGGTCAGTGGTATGGTTCTCAGAGCCGCGTTCTCCGCAGCCGCAACGCGTTCGAGATCACACTCACTGAACTCAAGCTCATCGCGGCGCCCGCGATGATTGGGCTCAGCAGAAGTCCGAAGAAGGGATAAAGAATTCCCGCCGCGATCGGCACACCCAGGATGTTATAGCCGAAAGCGAAGAACAGGTTCTGCCGGATGTTTCGCATCGTCGCCCGCGACAGTCGGATCGCCTTCGCGAGACCTCGCAGATCGCCTTTCACGAGCGTCACGCCCGCGCTTTCCATGGCAACGTCCGTGCCCGTTCCCATTGCGATTCCCACATCCGCTGCGGCGAGCGCCGGCGCGTCGTTGATTCCGTCGCCCGCCATCGCCACTCCGCGGCCGCCCTGCTTGAGCGACTCGACCAGTCGAATTTTGTCCGCCGGCTCGACTTCCGCCTCAAACCGATCGATCCCGAGCTGTTTCGCCACCGCCTCTGCGGTGCTCCGATTGTCGCCGGTCGCCATCACGAGCTTCACTCCGAGTTGATGAAGTGCCGCCACGGCCTCGCTTGTGGTCGCCTTGATTGGATCGGCCACCGCGAGCAATCCGGCCACCTGATCATCGATCGCGACAAACAAAACCGTCTTCGCGGCTCGCTGCAACGCGGCGGCGCGGTCGGCCGAATCCTGTGAAATGGATACACCCTCGGCCGAGATAAACTTCGCTTTGCCGACGAGCGTCCGACGCCCGTTGATTTCGCCCGCCACGCCGCCGCCGGTGATCGAGCGGAACTTCGCTACCTCGGCCAATGGGATCTTCCGCTCCTCGGCGCCACGAACGACAGCGGCCGCGAGCGGATGCTCCGACGACCGCTCAAGTGACGCCGCATACCTCACCAGCGTCCCCTCGTCGACGCCCGCGAATGGCACAACGTCGACCAACTCGGGGTGTCCTTCTGTGAGCGTTCCCGTCTTGTCGATGACCAGCCATCCCACGCGGCCCAGGAGTTCCAGCGCCTCCGCATTCTTGACGAGCACACCTTCCTGCGCGCCGCGCCCGACACCGACCATGATCGACATCGGCGTCGCCAGCCCCAGCGCGCAGGGACACGCGATGATCAACACGGCCACGGCGCTGACGATCGCATACGCGAGCCGCGGCTCTGGTCCCACGAAATACCAGAGCACGAACGAAAGCGCGGCCACCGCGATCACCGCCGGAACGAACACCGCCGCCACGCGATCGGCGAGGCCTTGGATCGGAGCGCGGCTCCGTTGCGCCTCGGCGACCATCTTCACGATGCGCGCCAGCATCGTATCGGCGCCGACCTTCTCCGCCCGGATTACGAGACTGCCCGTCGTATTCACCGTGCCTCCGGTCACGCGATCGCCCGGGCTCTTCTCCACCGGCATCGACTCCCCGGTCAGCATCGACTCGTCAACCGACGATGGGCCCTGCTCAACTTCTCCGTCCACCGGCACTTTTGCACCCGGCCGCACGCGCAGCCGGTCGCCCACGCTCACCTCCGAAAGCGGAATCTCTTCATCGCGATCATTCGCGATGCGCAGCGCCGTGGGCGGCGTCAGATTCAGCAGCGCTTTGATTGCCCCGGACGTTCGCGCCCGCGCGCGCAGTTCGAGCACCTGGCCGAGCAGGACGAGCACGACGATGACCGCCGCCGCCTCGAAATACAGGTCAACCACGCCGTGCGCCCGCATCGTATCCGGAAAGACCTGCGGAACCAGCAGCGCCACGACGCTGTAGCTCCAGGCGGCGCCAACTCCGACGGCGATCAGCGAAAACATGTTGAGGTGTCGCGTGCGAAACGAGCGCACGCCGCGAACGAAGAACGGCCAGCCCGCCCAAAGCACCACCGGCGTGGCCAACAGGAACTGCGCCCACCGGCTCACCGGCGCGTTCGTCACGTGCGCGAGCGACGGCACCAGGTGCAGCATGCCGAGCACGAACACCGGCAACGTCAGCGCCGCGCCGATCCAGAAGCGGCGTGTCATGTCGCGCAGCTCGGCGTTGTCCTCCGGCGCGGCGGAGACCGTCTTCGGCTCCAGCGCCATGCCGCAGATCGGACAGCTGCCCGGGCGATCCTGCTCGATCTGTGGATGCATCGGGCAGGTGTAAAGCGTCCTCGCCGGCTCGGCGAACGCCGGATTGCGCTCCAGCGTCATTCCGCATTTCGGGCAATCGCCAGGCCGATCTGACTCCACGCCCTCGCACATTGGGCAGTAATACTTCGCCGCGGATGACGGCTTAACGTTCGCGTGCTCGTGCCCAAGATCGTGACAAGAATGGTCATGGTGGTCACCATGGTGACATTCCTGGTGATTCCCGTTGCCGCGATGGCGGCTCGTGCTGTCGTGACCGCCCGTGCCGTCGGGCTCGGTCGCCTGTGTCTTTTTATGAGGATGGGAGTGGTGCTTCATAACCAAGTTGACGGAGCCGATCGAAAGATCTTACGGGGTCATTTCGCGCGAACCTCGGAGCCTTTCGGCGCATTCGCAACCGAAGGTCTGCCACCGAGCGACCCTTCGCACACGAACGCGAGGTGCCGGCGAAGTGCGATCCGCGCACGATGCAACACGACACAAAGCGTCGGCACGGAGATCCCCATCTCATGAGCAACCAGCACAGCCGGCTCTCCTCGCAGGTCGATGCGCCGGATCGCTTCGGCGTATCGCGGCCGAAGCGCGCCGAGCACGCACTGGAAGCAGCCGCCAACCACCGTATCGAGTTCCGTGCTGATTGCCCGGTGCGTCCCGGCTTTCTGCCGAAGCCGCTGCATTCGCCCACCTGCCGCCGGGCTGCCGCTGGTGCGATTCGTCACCGCCAGTCCGAGAACGCGGTAAAACCAGCCCACCATGCTCTCGCCACGTCGCATGCTGTCGCACCGGTTCAGCGCCGCCGCCAAGCTTCCTTGCATGAGATCTTCGGCCGCCACCGGGCACCCGAGTTGTTGCGTGAGCAGACCGTGGAAAGCAGCTCGATGCGCAAGGAGCCGATCCACGTCCGCGGCCGACAAGCGACGATGTATGCCCGGCTTCAGCATCGTCCTTTCCCTGATTTCGCGCGTTGGCTTGAGCCGCCATCACGACCGGCCGGCCGCACCGCCTCACGCCCCTGCATTGTCATTACTGCTTCCATCCTGTGGATGGACAACAACGGTCGAGAGAGAGGCGCGAACAGTTCCATGGCTGCTAGGCTGAAAGCTCTCCGCTAATACGCCCGCGAGCGTAGAACCCCTCGGAAAATCTGCAGTCGGCTTTTCAGCCGATCGGGAACGCGGAATAGTGTAATGAAAGGCCCGTAGCGTGCCCGACCCCGGGTTGGTCAGCCCCTCCTATTGTTCCAACGCGGCCGGGAGGTATGGTGTGGCGGTACGTCGCGATGCGATATCCGCGGCGTGCCTGCCCATTATTAGCCCCCCAAACTTTCCCCCGTGCATGGCGATCGGCCCTGAGCCGAGAGTCGGCGCGGACCCTCGTAACAAAACAAAGGAGAATCCCAATGCCGCATCAAAAATACCAGGACTGTATCGAAGCCTGCCACAAGTGTGCCGTCGAATGTGAACATTGCGCGACGGCCTGCCTGCACGAAGACGACATCAAAATGATGGTGCGCTGTATCGAGCTCGACCGGAGCTGCGCCGATATCTGTGCTCTCGCCGAACGCGAGATGGCGCGGGGTTCGGAGTTCGCCGAGCGCGTCTGCCAGGTTTGCGCCGAGATCTGCCAGGCCTGCGGTGATGAATGTGCGAAGCACAAGATGGATCATTGCCAGCGCTGCGCGGAGGCGTGTCACCGTTGCGCCGAAGCGTGCCGCGAAATGGCCGGAGCGACCGCTGGTGGTCGCAGCATGACCGACAAGCTACTCGGCCGCTAAGACGGAGTGCTGCGCGTCGGACGTTCCTCCGGCGCGCAACCCCACGTCCATGAGCGCTTGGAAACCAGTCGCCGCAGTCGCCGTCCTCTTCCTGCTCGCGGGCAGCGGCTGCTATTCGACGCGGCCCAGCTCGGGCGCCGGACAGACGGACTTTTCGCCTCCGCGCCGCGTCGCGGCTTCCGACGTCGCCGTGCCGCCGGGCTATGTCATCGAGGCAATCGCCACGGATCTTACCTTCCCCACGGGAGTGACGTTCGACGATACCGGTGCTGCGGTGGTTGTGGAATCCGGGTATTCCTACGGTGAGGTCTTCGCCGAACCACGCCTCGTGCGGGTCGACAGCAGCGGCACGCAAGTCATCGCGCGCGGCAACAACGATGGTCCGTGGACCGGCGTCACGTTTTACGAAGGCGCGTTCTATGTCGCGGCAGGCGACGTCAAGGGGGACGGCAAGCTTCTCCGCATCGATCGCGACGGCAGATCGACGGCTTTGGTCACGGGACTTCCCAGTCGCGGAGATCATCATACCAACGGGCCAGTCGCCGGGCCTGATGGTTGGATCTATTTCGCGCAAGGCACCGCGACGAACTCCGGCGTCGTGGGAAAAGACAATGCCGACTTCGGCTGGCTCCGCCGCTTTCCGGATTTCCACGACGTTCCTGGCCAGGACATCACGCTGGCAGGAGTGAATTACGGGTCCGGCAATCCGCTTGGCGCCGACGAACAACGCGAGGTGGAAACGGGCGGATTCGCGCCGTTTGGCACCGCCTCCCGTGCCGGACAGATCGTCAAAGGCCAGGTGAAGGCGAGCGGGAGCGTGCTCCGCGTTCGGCCCGAGGGGGGCGAACCCGAACTGATTGCCTGGGGTTTCCGCAATCCTTTCGGCTTAGCCTTCTCCCCCGAGGGCGCGCTCTTCGTCACCGAGAACGGCTACGACAACCGCGGCAGCCGTCCCGTTTGGGGCGCACCCGATTTTCTTTGGCAGGTTGAGCGCGGCCGTTGGTATGGCTGGCCTGACTTCGTGGGTGGCGAGGCCATCACCAGCGAGCACTTCAAACCGCCGGGCAAACCTGCCCTGCGCTTCCTGCTCGCCCAGCATCCGGGCGAGCCGCCGCAGCCCAAAGCTCGATTCGCAGTTCATTCGTCGGCGGACGGATTCGACTTTTCACGCGCAGAGGCCTTCGGCTATGTCGGCCAAGCCTTTGTCGCGCTGTTCGGCGATGAGGCTCCGACGACCGGGAAAGTGCTCGCAGCGGTCGGTTGCCGGGTGGTGCGGGTCGATCCGTCGAGTGGCATCATCGAAGACTTTGCCGTCAATAGGGGCAAGATCGCCGGTCCGGCATCGAAGATCGGGGGCGGTGGACTCGAGCGGCCGGTGGCGGCGCGCTTCTCCCCCGATGGCGGCGCGCTCTACGTCGTCGATTTCGGCGTCATGCTGCACGACCAGCAAGGCGCGAAGCCTCAGGCCGGCACCGGCGTTCTCTGGCGTATCCGCCGCGGCGATCTCCAATGACCGCGCAATCAAGGCCGATGATGAGCGTCAGCGCGCTCGCACTCGGAGTGCTGGTCACGGCGTGTTCCTCTGCTCGCCGATCGGAACCCATCCTCGGGCGAGTGGCCGTGGCGGAGGCTGGTTTCGGTTCGGGCCGGCACGTCTTTGCCCAGCATTGTCACACCTGCCATCCGGGCGGTGAAGCGGGTTTGGGCCCGGCACTAAACAATAAGCCGCTCCCGCGCGCACTCATCAAGTTTCAGGTCCGGCACGGCCTCGGCGCGATGCCCGCATTCAAGGAGGACCATTTGAGCGATGGCGAGCTCGACGAGCTGGCGGCGTACGTCGTCGCGCTGCGCGACGCCCGCTAGCCCGGCCCAGAAGCATCTTAACCATCGGCGGCGCCCCAGCGAGCCCTGGAGTGCACGACCGCCACCCAAAACCCGGCTCAAGAGGAAACTACCATGTTAAAACAGATCCTGCTGCCAGCGCTCGTCGCGTTGACGCTCACCGCAACCAGCTTTGCTGCCGCGCCCGCTCCTGAGCGCGACCAACGGAGGTTCGAAATCCGGTCTCTGCAAATGATGATCGATCACCACTTCGCCGCGGTGAAGATGTCCGAGCTGTGCGACGGCCGAACGGTGCATGCCGAGTTGCAGCAAATATGTGACGACATCGAGACATCCCAAATGGAGGAAATCGTCATGATGCAGTCCTGGCTTCAGAGCTGGTACGGCATCACTCACCAACCGAAGCTCGACCGTAAGTCGCAGCGGCAGGTGCAGTACTTATCGACCCTCACCGGCGAACGCTTCGAGAAAGCGTATATGGCGCTGATGATCGAGCATCACTCCATGGCCGTCAGGATGGCGTTGGAGATCCTGAATGAAGCCTATCATCCAGAAATGCTAAACATGGCCGCGATGACGCTGGCGAAACAAGGCGACGAGATCGCACAGATGCGCCTCTGGCTTCAGCAGTGGTACGGGATCAACGATCTCGATCACCACGATCGTCGGTAGCTGGTATTTAGGTTCGATCCGTGCAGGCCGGGGAGCTTCTCCCCGGCCTTTCTGCATATTGCCGAGCCGAAGAGCAGGCCTCAGGTTGAATCCACGCGGCGCCTAAATCCCCAGAGCCACCCGCGCCGCTCGCAATCGATGCTCGCTGCGCTCGAATCTTTCCAGCACTGCCCCCGTCCGGCGCGCCCCATTTTATGGGCGGGTCAAGGTAGTATCGCTGCGCGATCTCCACCACGCGCAAACATTCCGCTTCCCCTTCGTTGCGGACAAGTCCGCGGCCTCGGCGCTCCATCCAGCGCTTTGACTTCCGCCCATCCCGAGCGGGCGCTCAAACGGGCAGCACCCGCGATAACTCAACATGTCGTTGAGAAGGGAAACGCAGCTCGCGCGAGCGCTCACGATGCGCGTTTTCGAATGCAAACTCACTTATTCACTCGTTTCCCTCGGCGAAGAAATCCGGCTCGATCGTCCCGAGAAAGTCGCCGATTACCTCAGGTCCGCGTTCGATGACAATCCGATGCAGGAGGCGTTCTACTGCGTCTATCTGGACCGCAAGAATCATCCGCTGGGCCGTCACCTCATCACGCTTGGCACGGTCGACTCGACACTCGTTTCATGTCGCGAGGTTTTCCGCGGTGCGATCGTTGCTGGATGCAGCGCGTTGGTCGTCGCGCACAATCTATGTGCTGCAGCACATAGGTTGTGTTATGTGACGAGCCGAGCTATGTGGAGTGCATGCGGTCCTTTCACTCGGGGTTCGCTCTGCGCGTAGGCTGGATCGCTGCACATAGCTAAATCAGTTTCCCGCGGTTTTTGCGCGCCAGTGTCGGGGCGGCTTTCTTCACGTGGCGTGCGCAGTGGATTACGTGTGGGATGCGCAAGCCCTACTATTCTTTGGATCGCTCGACGGATGGCGGCCTGGAGCACTTTTACTGCGAGCGACGGACGCTGGCTGACTTTCGGCGTGGCGCGCTGGGCGATTACTTCGACGGTTTGGCTCTGACGCTGAAGAAGAACGGGTATTCGATCCACCACGGCTGCGGCATTCTCGGCACTTGCTGCATGTTCAACGTCTACGTGACGGAGCGTGGCATCACCAAGGCCTCGGCTATTTCCGCCGAGTTGGTCGAGCCTTTCTTGGACGACTATCTCCGCGGGGTCCGCACCACCAGCGCCCGCTATTCGCCGCGCGACAACGCGCGAGCGCACTTGCGCCATCTGTTTTTCTATCTGGAGGCGCTCAAGGTTATCACTCCGCCCAAGCCGGTGCAGGTCGTGACGCCCTACAGTTGGATCCTCGATCCTTATATCGTCCATCTACGCGACGAGCGCGCCGTGGCGCCAGTGACGGTGAAGCGCCACCTCGCGCACACCACCGCGTTCCTCGAGTTCCTGAAGCACGACGTGCAACGGCCGCGCCTCAAGACCATCAGCGCCGAGCAGGTGGAGGCGCAGCTCAAGCGGCACATGAAGGACAGCAAAGACAACGTGCGCTCGTTGTCATCGAGCCTTCGCTCTTTCCTCCGCTACTGCGCGGATCACGGCCACACTCAGGCGGACTTCTCCGAGTTGGTCCCGCGACAGCGGCACTATCGGCACGCTTCGCTCCCCAGGGGCATCGAGGATTCGGCGCTCGAACGCGTGCTGGCTGCGATCGACAAGACGAAGCCTAATGGCGCACGCGACTACGCGATCATTCTGTTGCTGATGGCGTATGGCATCCGTGCGATCTCCGCTGCAAAACTCGTGATGGAGGATCTCGACTGGCGGCAGGCCAAGATCCGCTTTCGCGCGCAAAAAGGCGGCAAGGAAGTGATCGTTCCGCTCCTCGATGCGGTCGGGGACGCGATCATCGAGTGGCTCCGTCACCGCGACCCGCGCACGCCTCATCGCGAGGTGTTCCTCAGCACCAAGGCGCCGCACGGATCGCTGAGCAGCATGGCGATCTCCACCGTGGTGAAGCACTACCTGCACAAGGCCGGCGTTCATCAGCCCGGACGCGGCGCGCACTCGTTACGGCATTCGTGGGCGATCCGCGCGTTGGAGCACGATCAACCGATCAAGGCCATCGCCGATGCCCTGGGGCATCGTTACATCGACACCACCTACATCTACGCCAAGGCTGACTTGAAGACACTGCGGCAGGTGGCGATGCCGTGGCCGGCGAGGTGAACCATGGCCACGTGTTGTTTTCGCAGCGCGCTCGCGTTCCGGCTTCAGTCCTTCTGGGAGACGCGGGCCGCATCGGGCCGCGGTCCTGTTCTCCTCAAGGTGCTGCGTTACCTCGACCGGTTTCTTATCGGTGAGCTGCAGCCCGGCGATACAATCACGCGTGAGGTCACCGAGCGTTATTTCAAGAGCACCGAGCACTTGGCTCCGGGAACCCGGATCAACCGGATGTCGATCCTCCGTCAGTTCTGCCTCTATCAAAGCCATTTCGATCCTCGCACGTGCATCGTGCACCGGATGTTTTTGCCGCGGCGCAATCGGCCGATGCCGCACATCTACACGGTGGCCGAGGTCCGCCGGATCATGGCGGCGGCACCGCCGGCCGAACGTTCTCCGGACCCGCTGCGTCCCGTGGTGTTCGCAACCCTCGTCGGGTTCCTCTACGCCACCGGCCTGCGCGTTGGCGAGGCGGTGAAGCTCAATCTCGCTGACGTCGATCTGTCACGCCGTCTTCTGCTCATTCGCCAAACCAAGTTCGGCAAGACTCGCTACGTGCCGCTGGCACCGTGCACCACCAAGCAGCTCGCGGCCTACGTGGCCCAGCGCCGCGCGGCCAGATTCTCGCAGGAGCCGACCGCGCCATTTTTCCCGTCATCCCTCGGTGGACGCTATCACGTGCCGAGCTTCACGACGGTGTTTCTTCAAGTGTTGCGTCGGTTGGGGCTGCGCGGCCCGCCCGGCCAGCGCGGGCCGCGCATCCACGACTTGCGGCATTCCTTTGCGGTGTCGCGGCTGATGGCGTGGCACAAGAGCGGCGATAATCTCTTCGCGAAGCTGCCCCTCCTGTCCACTTACCTCGGGCACAGCACGGTGACCGGGACCGAGATCTATCTGCACGCCACCGCCGAGCTGATGGAGTCGGTGGGCCAGCGTTTTCATGAGCACTTCGCGGTGCCATCGGCCCGTCTCTTATGTCAGCCCCCGACCTTCCATCTCTGATCCGCGGGTTTTTCGATCAGCATCTCGTGTCCCAGCGCGGACTGAGTGGCCACACGGTTCTGTCGTATCGCGACACCTTCAAGCTCCTCCTCAAGTTCGCTTCCGACGACTCGGGCAAGCGCGTGACCGAGCTCACCCTGGCCGATCTCACCGCGGAGTTGGTGCACGGCTTTCTTCGCCATCTCGAAGCGGACCGGCGCAACGGGATCGTCACCCGCAATCTTCGGCTGGCCGCGATCCATTCTTTCTTCCGCTACCTCGCGATCGTTGATCCCCGGCACCTGACCCACGCCCACACGATCATCGCGGTGCCGTTCAAACGGCGACCGCATCGCGTCGCGCAGTTTCTGGAGAAGGATGAGGTGCAGGAGATATTTCGTCAGATCGATTCCCGGACGCTGTTCGGTCAGCGCGACGACGCACTCTTACGGATGCTCTACAACACCGGCATGCGCGCGCAGGAGTTGGTTGACCTCGACGTGCGGCACGTGCGTTTCACTCGACCGTCGAACGTGCTCATCTTCGGCAAGGGCCGCAAGGAGCGCACCTGCCCGTTGTGGCCCGAGACGGTCGCCGCGCTGAAGAGTTATCTCCAGCCTCGTTCGATCAAGTTCACCGACGCCGTGCCGCTGTTTCTCAACATCGACGGCAACCGGCTGACGCGCTTCGGCGTTCGCTACATTGTCAGTCACCGCATCAGTGAGGCGGCCCAGCGCTGCCCGACCTTGCTCGCGCGGCGGATCACTCCGCACACGTGGCGCCACACGACGGCGATGCATTTGCTGCAATCGAACGTCGACCTCGCGATGATCCGTTCCTGGCTCGGGCATGCATCGATCGAGACCACCAACACCTACGTCGAGATCGATCTTGAGATGAAGCGCAAGGCTCTCGCCTCCGCCGAGAAGATTCTCCCGAAGCCGAAGCACCCGTCGTCATGGCGCGCCAACACCGACGTGCTCGCCTGGCTGTCCAGCCTCTAACCGCGCGCCTTGAACGCGATGGCCCAGAGGGCCGGACACGTCGTTTTCGTGGATCGCCGCCGGCACGCCGTGATGAGTTTTCCCAAGGCGCGGTGCAACCGGCGCATCTCCAGCATGCGCCGATCAAGCTCTTGCTGCTTATCCTCCAAGAGACGCTTCACTTCGGCACACGACTCACCCGGCGAAAACTGCATTTCCATGAGCTCCTTGATCTCGCGCAGGGTGAACCCGAGGTCTTTTGCCGAACGGATAAACCGCAACCGGCTCAGGGCGTCATCGTCAAAGTCCCGGTAGCCCGATCCCGGCCAGCGATGGGTCGCCGGCAGCAGTTCCATTCGCTCGTAGTAGCGGACGGTCTGGACATTTACCCCGGCGGCCTTGGCGAGTTCTCCGATCGTCATGACATGGCGGTTGACCTTATACCATACTACAGGGTGTAAGCTGGGCCGATGCAGCCGGTGAAGCAATCGTGGATTCTGACAGGCGGATTTTTGTCCGCCGTGGCGGCCTCGCTTTGCTGCATCGGACCGCTGGTGGCGGCCGTCGCGGGCGCGGGTAGTTTTGTCGCCGCAGGCTGGTTTGAGCGTTGGCGGCCGGCTTTTCTCGGCGTCACCGCTGCGCTCCTCGCTCTCGCGTGGGTGTTGACCTTGCGTGCCCGACGTATCGCCTGCGCGGACGGCACCTGCGCAACGCCGCGAGCAAGTCGTTGGACCCTGGGCGTTCTGATCTTCAGCACAGTAATCGTCGGCGCGGTCGCGATGTTTCCGCAGCTTGCGCAAACCACCTTCGGCCGCTCTTCGGTCGCAACCTCCGCACCGGCGGATGGCCGCGTGCTGCGCGTGCGTATCCCCTCCATGGACTGCGCTGCGTGCGCGGTCGGCATTGCCGGCACCCTGCAGCGGGTTCCCGGTATCCGCACGGCGGTCGTCCGCTATGCAACGAAAGAGGCCGAGGTCGTTTACGATCCCGCCGTGATTTCTGCGACGACGGTGATCGCCAAGATCGACGCCACGGGCTTCAAGGCCGAGCCGGCCAACTGATCACCGTGTCCGATTGTTGCTTAACGAAAGGTGACGAGTGCTCGTCCGAGAAGGAGTCGGCTGCCAAGCCGTCCTGCCCGCGCTGCGGGCACGCCGGTCGCCCGGTCTCGACGCTCACGCTCAAGCACCAAGTTAAGTCCCAGTTTTTGCCGGCCGTAAATGCCGGGGGATTTCACTTCTGCCCCACACCCGACTGCCCGGTCGTCTATTTCAGCGCCGGTGGTTCAGTTCTCACAACGGGCGACGTTCGCCGTCCGGTCACTCAAAAAGATCCCGCGCAGGCACCGGTGTGTTATTGCTTCGGCTTCACGCCCGCGATGATCCGTGACGAACTTGCCGCCACAGGAAAATCCACCGTGATCGAACGCATCGCGGCGGAGATGAAGGCTGATTTTTGCGCTTGTGAGATTCGCAATCCCCAAGGCTCCTGCTGCCTCGGCAACGTGAAAGCTGCCGTCAAGGCCGCCACCGCAGAGCGCGCCGGTCTTGCCTGATCGCCGGCCGAGTTATGTGCAGCGATTGTGCTGTCGCGCAGAGTAAAGTGCCTCAGAAAAACGGTAGCGCACTCCACATAGCTCGGCTCGTCACATAACACAACCACCCCAGCGGTGATCCTTCCCCGAGTGGGGCCGACGTGAACGTCACGCGGAAGCTGCGCGAAGCCGCGAAGATCCTCGAAATCGAGTTGCTCGACCACGTAGTAGTCGGCGATGCGAAAGGCGACCCGCAAGGCCGCGGGGTGTATTCGTTTCGCGAAGCGGGGCTTCTCTAGGAGGAGCGTCCGTAGCTGCCTCGTAAGGGGCGGCGTCATCTCCGGGCCTACTGCGTTTTAAGTGGGACCGCGGTGATGAAGTAGGGAAGCGTCCGCCTAGGCTGACGCGATAGAATCACGCCGATTATGAGCACTCACCGATGGTCAACGTTTCCGGCAAATTTTTCCCCCAATCCATTTCGGGATTCCATCCGGCCAACCGTAAATGTGGCCGGGATCAAGCCGGAGAGATTGGATCCAACGCATAAACGGTTCAACGAACCGGTCGTTCGCGTTCACCTTGTGACTTTGGGTCTGGTGAACGATGGGGCTCAAGCTCTCAGGTAACGCCAACGCGTTTGATCCGAGACAAAAGTAGTGCCGGGACACCAGCACATTCTGGCCACTCAAGTCGGTCGCCATGTGCTCAGGACCATGCACGCTTGGTCGCTGCACCGGCGCACCCTGGGAAAAATCGTAGACGCAATCGCCGAGCCGGTCGGCAATCACCGGACTCGCAAGATCAGGTATGCGGCTCGGCCAATACACCGGCGCTAAACGGTCGTAGTCACGCATCGATAAGAGTTGATCGACCCTCATTGCATACACCATCCGCTGGCTGAGATCCCCACTGGGCGCATTAACGGAGCCAAGCCCGACTACCCAGTCTCCGATGACCGCCTTCTGACGAATCTTCGGCTTACAGATGGCAAGCGTGCAGATACCGCGAAACGGATTTGGGCCGGCGCCGTCATCGTGCGCCATCGTGTAAGAGAATAGGCGCGGCATCCGCTAGCCTAGTTCGAGGCTCTAGGGCCGGCAAATCAGTCAGACGCCTTGGCCGACGCCGCAGGTTCAGCTTTCGTCGCGCGAACTTCGACGGCGCCTTCCTCTTCTTTGGGTAAACGCGCGATGAGTTCGTCGCGAATCTTTCGCCAGGTTCCCGGCTTCATGGCATTCAGTTGTGTGCGGAGTTCGGACGGGTCTAGCGGCTTCGGCTCGGGCGTTCCGCCGATCAGAGCCGGAAGCTTGCCGGAAAGCGTTCGGCGAAAGTCTTCTCGGCCCGGCTGGAAGTAGTGTTTCATCACGATGCCGGCTGTCCGGTGACCGGTGACCTTTTGAACGATTTCCAGTGGGACGCCGGCATTGAGCGCGAGGGTGACCCAGGTAACGCGGAAGGAATGAAAATCCCGCACGGAGGCTTTGCGCAGACCGTTTTCTCGTTCCTGGTGGATCTCGCCGCGAGAGACTGCTTGCTCCTCTGCGGAGTCCGCCTCTCCGGGATCAAAAAAGCCTGCCACGCGCATCACCTTCCGGACACGCAGCGTGATGTTGTCCGGATTGAGCTCATAGATGGCCGCTTGTTGGGGAAAAGCATACGGACTGTCGCTCTTCTCGATCTTCTCGAGCACTTCCTGCAGGAGTGGAAAGATCGGAATCTGCACCAACTCGCCCGTCTTCGAAGTTTTGACCTTAATGAATCGATTTGGCAGGTCGATTGCCGACCGCTGAAGCAGACAGCAATCACCTCGACGCATTGCCGTGCAGATCGCCGTCACCACGACGGGATAGATGAAAGGATCGCTCTTGGCTGCCGTCACAATCGCAGCGAGTTCCTCGGTGCTGAACGGCTTGCGGAAGACAGTGTCCTCCTCGCGTGTCGGAATGCCGGCGAAGGGGTTTTTGGCGATGCCGGCTTCATCTTTGAGTGATTCGAAACAGGACCGCAGGAAAATAAGGATATTGTTGTAGGTCTTCGCGGACACCCCGCGCTCGTGCTCAGATTTTAGGAACGCACGTGCGATTGGAGACTGAACCTGATCCATGTCCCGAATCGCTGCGTTACTTAACCCGACGAACTCCACGAATCGCTTCATCCAAGCCTCGGCTTGATCCACGTAGCGCTCGCTGAGCGGACGCCTTCGTGGAAGCGCCTTCCAGCGGGCACTGGCATCTGAGAGCGGAATGGATGCAACGCGTGCTCCCGTGCGAATCTCGTGGATTGTCTGAACGAGTTCTTCGGCGGAGGTGCGTTTTCTCAGTTCCAGTTGCAGACGCTCAAGCGCGGCTTGGGCCTTTGCCCGTGAACGTTCGAAGGCATCGTCGCCCCTCTGGGAGAGTGTCGGCGGGGGAACGCCGCGCACCTCGATCCCGAGGTTTTTTTTAATCTTTCGGCCGTTAACGATGATCCTGCCATACCACCACTTCGTTTTGCCAGGGTGTATCTGAAGCGCCATGACGCGTGTTCTCCTGTTGTTGACTGCAACCGGTCGAAACGTGGAGCGACGCCGTGAACGCAATTTTTCGGAGCGGCCCCAATTCGGGACCCACTGACCACGATTTCTCGTGGTAGTTCGTTCTCCAATAACGTGTTCACGGCGTGGCTCATAACCTGAAGGTCGTTGGTTCAAATCCAACCCCTGCACCCAATTTGAAACCCCCGGAAACTGCTCCCGGGGGTTTCTGCTTAATGACTTGCGCGATTTTCGAAAGAGCGACTGCCCGCGTGCAACCTCAGTCAACACGAGGCAACTTTGGGACACCGAAACCAAACAATGCGCCAAACATTTTTCGAGCGGAAAAACGGCCTTTCCCCTCTGGCCTTCAGGCCCCGCGCCTGAATTTCCTCCTCTGAAGATCAACAAGAAGGCCACCCTTTTGAGGGTGGCCGGTTGCCACAGGAGGGATGCTTTTAGGCGGCCGACGCGATCTTGGCGCCGGGGCATTCCCGAGGAGGGCTCGCGGCGGCAGCCGCTCCCCGTTGCGTAAGTCGCACAATCTCGTTGAACGGATAGCGCCACATGCCCGGCAGGATTTCGACCGGGTGTAGAACGCAGTCCCTCGTCATCCGCCAGATTGTGACCCGGTTGACGCTGAGTAGCTCGGCAGCCCGTTTCTGGGTCACGAGCAGCCGTTCGTCAGTGGCCGAGGGTGCTGATGCGGGGGCCAGTGTCTCTCCCGCGATCAATCGCTGGACAAAGTCACGCTCCCCAAGCGTCAGCGAGGTGTCCGTGGTCACCACGGTTTGCAGGATGGCACGGCTCGTTGGATTCATGGGTTCAGGCGCTCAGGCGGAGGCTGTGATGGATTTCCTGGCGCATCGTCTCGCGTTCGGCGATGTGGCGGGCCAGCACGCCCAGCAGGCGGTCGTGGTACAGGTTTGTGCGATGGTACACCACGAAGCCGAAGGCGGTCTGCTCCGGCCGCCATTCGACGGAGGCGCTCAGATGATGCGCGGCGTTATCCCAAAGCCGAATGGCGCCGCCTTCGAAGGCCGGCGCCATCAGGGCGAACATCTCGACCGCCTCGGCGGGAGAATCGGTCTTGAATTCCGGCATGAAGTTGCCGGCCCGCGACTGGCGGAAAATTTGATAGCGTGGTTCATGGTTGGGTTGGGTTTCGGGCCGGGAGGCATCGGACCGCGGTGCGAGAATATTGGTTTTCATGCGACTCCTTTGGTGAATGCCCGGAGCGGAATTGCTTCGTGACGTCCTTACTTTTTTTCGCTGCGCCAAAACCTCAACGGACTGTCCCTGCCGAGTTCGCGGGAGTCATTCTACACCGAATCCGGTAGGTCCTTCCTCTGTCGTTCCGCGCACCGGCGATGCATTGCAGGAGCGTGAATCCTCACGCTCAACAGGTGACGCCGCCCAAGCGGCGGCCGGCGCCCGCCACCCGAGGCGAGCGCACTTGCCCGCGCGTCACTTTGATTCCGATCACCGCGATGAACGTGCACGTCGGTCCGCGCGCGAGCGATCGTCTTGGCGAAGCGCATCGTGAAGACAGACGTCGTCCAGCCGGGCTCGGAACCGAATGTCAGTCGGCTTCGTTCTCCCAAATGAACGCACGACACGGCGTCCAATCCGTCTTCTCCATTTGCCGGTCAGGCGTCGCTTCCTTGCGGGCGATTCGCGTTCTTCCGGGCAATTCCGCTTGGGCGGAACGTTCTTTTTTCCCGGAGCGTGCTTCCTTCCTCTGGCGGTCCCTCCATCCGGGTCGCCGCTGCGCGGACAGGGAGCGTTCGGGTCCTCCTTGAAAGGAATCCCCCCAACCGTCCCCTCGTCCCGGACGGCACCTCCGCCTCGGCGCGAGGAAGCAATCCCGCTCCTCAAATCAAAAAAGGAACTATATGCCCTCCAAGACCGCTCAATCCGCTCCGCAATCCAAGCCCGCCACGACCGCCAAGCTGCCAGTCAAGACGCTCCGCCTGGGCCGCATCAAGGCCGCCGTTTGGGAGAACGAAGCCGACCAGAAGAAATTCTTCAACGTCACCTTCTCCCGGACCTACATGGACGACACCCGGAATTTTCACGACACCGACAGCTTCGGCCGTGATGACCTCCCGCTCGTCGCCAAACTCGCCGATCAGGCGCACACGTTCATCTTCGAACGCCTCGCGGAATCGAAAAGCGATCACAGTGAATGACGCGCGCTCGCACCCGGCGGCCGGTTTCCACCGGCCGCTGTTTGCTCAAGCGCTGTGTGGGTTGGGGGCCATCGCTCCAAACAATACGAAACGGCGCGATACGGAAATTTGAAGTATCGCAGGGTGTCCGACAGATGGAAGGATGGCTCGCTGCGCTCGTTTTGTTCTTGCCTACTGCCAGAGGTGGGCGTGCTTGCGCAGACGTTCAACAGCATCTGCTACGCGCGACAGCAGAACTCGGCGGAGTTACCGCGTAACTTATATATTGTTAGGTAACTTACCCCAAGCATCAGCGGGAACGGGTCTGATTTTTTTCAAACTACGAATCAAGAAGTTGCGAGATTCAGAAGGCGCGTGGCAAAGCTCAAGCAATAGAGGGGGAGTTCTGATCCCCATGAAAAAAAAGCCCCGCAAGAACAAATCCAAGTCCACGAGCCGTCGCCCGACAAACAAGTGGCGTGCCGCCGCCATCGTGTTCCTCATTATCCTCATCGTGCTGGTACTCGTCGACCACTGGGAACCGCTGACAGTGTTCGCCGAGCGCTTGATCGAGTTCATCTGGGACACCAAGAAAGAGATGGTGGAGATTCTGGTCTGCCTTTTCGAACTGAAAAAAAAGTAGTAGAGCCAGCGCTGAAAAAAGCCAGAGCCGGCCCGAGGGCCGGTTTTTTTTGGCCAAAAGAGGCTAATCGAAACGGTCGGCGACCGGGCTCGCATTACTACGCAGATTCACCCAAAGTGCTCGATCGTTTTGGGCAAGGTATTTGATAATCTCAATCCGTTGCTCGCCCCGCATCAGGTAGAATCGCTTAGGATTGAAAAAATAGGATATTGCGGCTCGCGATTTGCCGAATGGTTTGGCCAGATCCTCCAAACGCACCTCTGCATCGCCGCGCGCTGCTGCCGCTATTGGGAACGCCGCATCGAGCGGATCCAGAAATTCTCTTACTTCTTTGACCAGCGCGGCCGGAGGAGCGGCGATCCCCGCCGTGACGGGGCCACCTGCGTGCGACGATACTTTTCCCGTAGCGGGGGGAAACTGGAGGTCGGACTCAATGATGAACGTTCTATCACGTGACCGACTGACCGCTTCGCCAATCACAGACTGCAAAACTCGGACGTTACCGAGCCACAAATTCGCTTTGAGTCTCTTCCGGACTTCCGGTGAGAATTGCTTCCGGAGCAAACCGGGTTTGCGCATCCGCAGCTTCTTTAATTCCAGAGCGAGTTGGTGTTCAGCCAGAGGCAAGATGTCTTCCGGTCGGTCGCGCAAAGGCGTTAGGAAGATGTGAGCCTCGGCCAAACGGTTGTATAGGTCCTCACGGAAGGCCCCGTTACTGACCATTTCGGGTAGATTGCGGTTCGTCGCAGTAATAACGCGAACGTCAACCTTCTCCTCGTCGTGCCGTCCGACGGTCTTCACTACCTTGTTAGCCAGCGCGCGCAACAGTTTGGCCTGCACGGGTAGACTCAGCTCGCCAACCTCGTCAAGAAACAGGGTGCCGCCGTCCGCTGCACGGAATGCACCTTCGCTTTCGGCGACACCGGTCGCCACACGCGCGCCGATACCAAAAAACTCACTGTCGGCGAGCGCTTCGTTGTTAACCGATGCCGCATTCAGGATGATCAGCGACCTGTCGCCGCGTGGGCTGAGTTCACAAAGTTTCCTGGCGACGAGATCCTTCCCGGTGCCGGTTTCGCCGAGGAGCAGGACGTTACGATCCTCAGCGGCAATGCGAACGATTTCTTGTCGCAAGGTAGCTAACGCGTCTGAAGGGCCTACGATCCCCGTGCCGGGATCTTGTAGTTTCCGTAAGGCGATCCGTTGTGCCGACCATTTAGGCTGCTGTTCTCGTAGATACTTTTTTAGATTTTCGGTTCCTGGCTTCTTGATATAATGCAAGAAACCCTCGGCCAGCGCGGCGTTTCGGCTGATCTTGCTCGTGTGAGCAGTCAGCATCACCAGGTCGAGCAACTCGTTCCGCTGGTGGAGCTGTCTTGCTAGGGCGGTGCCATTTATGCCCGGCAGATCCCAGTCGATGATGCCAGCGTCGAACTCCGCGAGCCTCGCGATTCGAAGTTCTGCGACGTCTTCGGCGTTGGAGAATTCCTCGCATTCATACCCAATCTGACGGGCAAGCTCGCCAAGCGCAGCGCGCTGGCTGGCATCGTCCTCAACCACCAGCAGTTTTGCGCTCATGGGGTGAGATACTAGGATTGTTCACAACCAAAGTAACGGAAGTAGACTTGCTTGTGACGTTAATCGTCGGCAATGGCCAGCCGAGTTTTGCCACCTTGGCCTTCACAATCCGCAGGCCACGCTTCTTGCTGACAGGAGGATTACCGTCGGCGTTTGTCAGATAGCGAACGTAGTCCATTGGCATCACGCCCTCATTCCTGAAGGTAATAGACAAGCCACCATCCGCTGGCGCCGTAGTTACCGAGTATTCATTGGTAGTAGAGCGAGCATAAATCTTTGCGGCGTTATGCCACAGGTTCCAAAGGACGGTGAAAACATCAGCGCGTTGTCTGGACGTAGCGAGGGTGATGTCAGCACCGGCGATGGTAAGTTTACAGGTTTTGCCGCCCATCGCGGCAAAGATGGTCTCGAACCAGCGAAGCAATACGATGACCGAGGTGAAATCCGCTAGACGGTCCTCTTCCTCTTCCTCGGCAAAGGGTATGGAGAGGCTGACCTCGAGGATGGAGAGTTTAGCACGGGCAGCCGTGACGAAATCGCGAGCCTTGCCGGCGAGATTTTCGCGGCGACTATTGAGAGCAGCTTCCAACTGAATGCTCGGAATCTCGTTGAAAAGCGTGTGTGCCTGATAGTCCATTTCTTGATGGAATGACACGTCGCGATCCAAGGCCTGAACCACTGTCCGGTTCAACGCATCGCTGATACTAGTCGTATCCAATAAATCATACGCGAGAGCCGTAGCCCTTTGGAAATGGCGATTGGATCGGAACTCAATAGAGACTGGGTCTTGCCGGGGCAGCGTGAGCTTGATTCCATGCGGGGAGAATTTCGTGAGTTCGACTTGGGGAAACGGAAAGTACTGGGTAAGCACCCGACTTTGCCGATTGAACCGCTCGTCGAGAGCTTCCTGCTCCCGGTCATCGATCTCTACGGCGAGTAGCCGAGTAAGCACGTGGAGATAGGTGGATTTCGTCACGGTGCGCAACGCGGCACCGATCCGCGGCACCACGTCCCGGTAGTAATGGAACGTATGATACCACCGCTGGTGCTCTGGGCCGCTGAGAAAAAGAATCAGGACCAGCCATGGAACGCCCTCGATATGGATCGGGATGAAGACCCGATGGTGATTGGCAAGGAGCCGAACGCTATCGTTCAATCCCTCTGTCCGTTGACGTGGGAGCGGGCCAAAGAGCCCGATCGTTTCCTCCTTGGCAGCCTGCGCGGCTTCGAGCGCAAAGGCGGTCGCAAATTGCGCTTCGGGCGCCGGGTTACTCGCAAGCGGCTGATCGCCCGCCAGGAATTTGCTTTGCTCCGTGCTAAAGATTGGGACTGGTCGCAATAATGAGCGCTTCCCGTCAAGCCCGGCAACAAAGGCGAAGGCAAATGTGCTGGAAAGCGAGGCCCTGGTGGACGACTCGAAGGAGCCGTGTTGTGAGCTAGCAAGCACGCCATCGAGGCCAGCGAGGACGGCGGTGCATATCGCGTCCCAAGCGAAGTCTGAGACTCCCGTCGGTTCCGGCGGTCGGAGATCGACGCTGGCTTGAACGTTCGGCTTCGATCGCATCAGCCCGAGACGTAATCGAGCTCCAAACGTGGCTCCTCTTACTGCCTCGGCAAAATCTGGGTGACCGAAGAGCCGGACGAGCAACTCGCGTACCCCGTGGTCCTCTCGGGTGGCATCGCCGTAAACACGATGACAACACACCCAGCACTCGTCGTGACCAATTTGAACGGCATAAGTCGGCGGAAAATCGGGCGCTATTTCCGGCCGGGTGGAGAACTCGGGGCGGCCTTCCGGTCGGGCCCATAATGATATTGCCAGAGAGCCTGGGGGCAGCAGCAACTTAAGGTAATCGCAAAAGGGAAGAAGATACGCGTAACCGGATATCCAATACTCAACACCAAGCAGGCCACGTCGGACAAGCGTTAGCCGTTCGGCGAAGTCGTCGGCAAACGGCGACTGTTCTGTTGGGGCAGGCATTGGAGGGACGGAGCCGCTAGAGTATCGCTGATTATCCGCCCGGCGTTCAAGGTCAGAACTCGATCGGCGATCGATTGAATCTGTGGAAGATCATGAGTTACGATAAGTAAGGTCTTTCCCATTCGCTTCACGTCAGCGATCAACATTCGGCACAAATCGACGTTGGCGTCGTCGAGGGCGGCAAGCGGCTCGTCGAGGAGAACTACTTTGGCAGGGCGTAGGCCAGCGAACAGAATCGCCAACGCCTGCCGCTCCCCGGGAGAAAGCGTCGCGGCTTGCTGGTCGAGTCGTCCTTCGAGCCCCAAGGGCCGCAAGAGGTCCCGATACATTTCCTCCCGGTCAGGCCTCCGTCTAGGTTCGCTGCGAGCATCTGCCAACAGCAGATTCTCAAAAACCGTCATGGTGCCCACGGTGCCGGCAAGAGGGTCCTGCTGCACGAAGAATACCGCTTTGGCCAGTTCATCTGATGGCAGTCGTTCGACCGACACGCCACTGATGAATGCCGATCCACCCGTCGCCGCGATTCGGTTTGCGAGAACTCCAAGTAGCGTGGATTTGCCACTGCCGTTTCGGCCCACAATCACGACGGCCTGTCCCGCGGGGATCTGCATCGTGACTCCGTCGAGCGCGTGGATTGCGCGGCGGACTTGCAGGTAGGTGACGCGAAGGTCGTCGGTTGAAACGATATGTTGGGGCACGCTCATTCGATGCCTTCGAGAAAAGCAGGACCGCGGCGGGACGCCCGAGTGGCGATCACCAGCAGTACGAGGATCGCAGTGGCGAGTTTGAGGTCGACGGCGGAAATGCCCGTTTGGATCGCGAAACAGACGACAACCTGATAAATCAGTGTGCCAAGCAACGCAGCGCCGAGGACGAAACCGGAATAATTAAGACGAACCGGTAGCGTCCGTTCGCCGATAGCGAGAGCTGCCAACGCCATGATGAGAAGGCCTTGGCCCATTCCGGCATCCGCGAAACCTTGACTCATTGCGGACAGGATGCCCCCGGTCGCAGCGATGGCATTCGAAAGCGCGAGGCCACAGATAAGATTGGCCGGAACGTTCACGCCGAGCAGGCGTGCATAACCGGGGTTTGCACCGGCGGCGCGAAGCCTAAGGCCGACACGGCTCGCCAGCCCTTGACTGCATAACGTGACAATGACCGAAACGATTGCGACGAGGAGCAAGATCGATCCAAGATGGGTACCGTCCCGATCGAGGAACGCGACGAGCGTGAAAGCCGAAGGAGCCGAGATTAGGCCGATATTCGGTGCACCCATTGCCCGCAATGAAACGGTATAGCAGATCGCCACGACAATAATACCTGCGAGAAGCTTGTTGATCTTGAAACGCGCGTGAAGCAAAGCCGTGAGACCTCCCGCTGCCGCACCAGCGAGAATCCCGGCGGCCGCACCGACCGTCGGCGAACCGCCGCCTTTCACGATAATGCCAAACGTGGCGGCCGCCAAAGAGAACGATCCTTCGATCGTTAAATCAGGAAACGCTAGGACACGAAAGGCCAGCGCCAAGGCGACAACCGGAAGCGAGTAGATCAACCCCGTCAGAAGACCGACATCAAGAAAGGAAAGGGCGGCGCTCATCTGATTTCGTCGTATATCTTCGCGGCTCTGGCTTCGACATCCTTCGGAATCTCAGCGCCCATATCGGTCGCGGCGCGCCGGTTTAAGTATACGTCGCCGGCCTTGGGATTGACGACGGCCAGCCCGCTCTCCCCTTTGAGCATGCGCGCGGCGAGTTTACCGGTATCGATTCCGATTGCAAAATAGCCGGGGGAGATTGCCCCGATCGCTCCGTGTTCGACCGAACCGCTGTCGCACGCGAACACCGGCAACTTCCGTTCGATACCAACCTTAACCGCTCCCGCAATACCTGCAGCAACCGTGTTGTCTGTGGATATGAGCAATGCATCCACGCGCGAAGCCAATCCGAGTGCGACCGGATACACTTCTTGGGTTGAATTCACTGCCCCCTCGACAATCTCAAAGCCGAGCCCCGGCGCTGCAGCCTTGATCCGAGGTACTGCATACTGCGATGACGCTTCGCCTGGATTAAAGAGAATCCCCAGCCGTTTCGCCCGCGGGCTGATCTGCCGTATAAGCTGGAGTTGTGCGTCATATGGGACGGCGTCCGTGGTCCCCGTGACGTTTGGATTTCGGTTACGATCGCCGGAGATCACGCCGGCGCTGACTGGGTCGGTGAGCGCACCAAAGACGATTTTCCCACGATAATTCTTCACAACCGCTTGTGCGATCGGCGTGGAAATGGCGATAACCACGTCGGGATGCTGAGCATTGAGTTCCGCGGCAAGCGCTGGGATTTGTTGTTTGTCGCCAGCGGCAGTTCGAATTAGGTAGCGAATGCCCTCAGCATTCTCTGGATACCCTTCTCTTGCGAGCGCTTCTTTCGCACCGGCTTCTACTGCGTCGAGGATCGGATGTTTTTGAAGATTGAGGATGGCGATGGTGGCCTTGGGTGCTGACGAGGGCGGCGCATCTTGACGACGACAACCGACGAAGACCAAGCCGAGAGCGAGGAGCGCGGTGGAGGTTAGTGTGAGGATGTTTCTTTTCATGAGATGCCTTCCCTGTCGCGCTAACAGGCAAGCGCGGATTGCTGTGGAGTGCGGTCGGATGGCGGATCGTTTTCGCCCGGAACCAGATGCCGACCATATCTGAAAACGTCTATTCCTGCGAGCTGGGACAAGTCCGATAGGGTTGCATCGATGCGAGTGACGGCGTTCGGATCGATGATATTCAAAGATCCTCCAGTGAACGAACCACGCCGAAGTGATTCAGGATTCAGGATGCCGACGGGTATTCCGCCGGTTCCGTGTGCGAAATGGCGTCCCAACCATTTTAGCACCGGCGATTGCACGATCTCCCAGGCGGTAAATAGCTCAAAGATGTCGGCGGGGTAATGATCGGCGCGGAGGCCGTCCAAGAAGTGCACGGTTCCAGGATAAAGAACGTGAAGTTGCGGGAAGATCGTGATGATACGGCCCGAGTCATGGGCCATCTGGCCGATCGCGCGAAGCGTCGCTAACGTCTGGGAATGATGGTCGTCGTTTTCGCCGGGCAGGCCGAACTGCAAATTGAGGTAGCAGCCGACACGGGAGGCCAAAAGAGCTGGAATGACGCGGTGTCGCAACCGATTGAGATAACGCTCGGGGTTGGGCGTTTTGTTGAGGTAGCGCAGTTGGTCGGGATTAAGGGATTCGACGCCGAGATAAACTGCCTCGCAGCCCGCACGGCTTAGGAGCTCGGGAAGCCCCTTGCGGTCCATCGACTCAACTCGCGTTTGGCAATCCCAAGTGAACCCCAGTCCCTCAGACCGAAGCTCCGCAAGCGCGCCGCAGAGTTCCTCGGTACGTTGGGGCGTGTGCGCGAAGAAATTATCTTCGATCGCGATCCGAGTGTGACCCTGTGCTACCAGCAGGCGGACATCCGCGGCGACCTTTGCAACAGATTTGGCGCGTATCCGTTGATTACCGACGGCACAAAAGGCGCAACCCAGGGGGCATCCGCGGGCGCTAATATAGGTGATGTGACCGAATTTTCCGGTGACATTTGTGCCGGACGTTGGCGCCGTCGGCGGCAATGTGTCTAGCTGAGCCTGACTCAACAGGAGAGGAGGCGGGTTTCGCTGGACCCTCCCTTCGCGGATGCAAATCAAACCCGGCGTTCCGGCAACTCCCGGAAACCGTTGGAGGAATTCCAGCATTGCGGTCTCCCCTTCGCCCGCGATTACGAAGTCTACGACGGCGGTGTGGTTACGAAGCACAATTTCCGCGTCGGCACTCGCATGATGTCCCCCCAGAATCGTCGTGACGTTTGTGCCGGCTGCACGCCCCAATTCCTTGAACGCTGCGGCAACCGAGAGGGCGGCTTGATATGAAGCGGTGGTCGTTGTGATGCCGACGATTGTTTCGAAATGGATCGGAAGGCCCCGACTGAGAATGGCGCTTTTTAGCGTAGTGATGGGCTCCTCGCTGAGATCTACTAGTTCAACCTTCGTGTCCGGAAGCCTAGCGCGAAGGAAATCTGCGATGCTTGACAGCCCAGCCGCAAAGCCGGCCAGCAGTCCGTGCTGGGGGGGCATAACTAATATCAAATTCGGACTGGGAGTCACGCCCGCAGGGATGCATTGGCGGTGCCATAGCGAAGAGCGGCTGCGTTATCTTTTATGGTTCAGCATCTTAAAATCCGGTTGAGGTCTTTTTGCTTGGTCGCAGCAGTGGCGTAAGTTACGGCGTAACTTACAGGATACTGTGGTAACTTTCATGAGACTGAATCGCGCCCCATGAAAATTTGGTCTGTGGCGATGATAGAGGCATTTGGCCGCCCGGCGTGGCACGGGTGGCGCATTGCTTCATGGGTGGCTCGTTGCGTCGATACCTGCGTACGAGGACGCCGTGATCATTTGCGCACACACAACCCGCCTTGTTGTCCGCTGCCGCGGCACATCCGAGTCCGTTCGCACCCGCATGTTTGCCGGCCAAAAGCTCAACGAAGGGACTTCGCCCCCGCCTTTGGTGTCTGCGCGATCTCACGCGCTGGCGCGCTCGTTCGGAGCCGCCTTTGCGCCGGCTTGGAGGCGCCGTTGGAATCCTGGGTAGTAAACGTTCGCGCCGGTTACCCAGATGTAGCCGTGCTGGAGAGCATACAACATGAGCTGGCCTTTATGGTGCAGCTTGAGCTTCGCCATGATCGCCTTCCGGTGCGTGTTCACCGTGTGCGGCGAAATTCCGAGACGTTCCGCGGCCTGCTGATCGTCCGACCCATCGCCGACGATCGACAGCACCATCTGCTCGCTGCGCTGCGCTCCACCTTGCGTGACGGTGCTGATCGTCGGCATCCCTCCGGGGCGGCCGATTAATGGTTCGGCTCGGGTTGGGGTCCGCGTGGCGCGGCCCGCCACCATGCGCCCTCGTTGGGGCGCTTCAGAACAAGGAAAGTCATGAACTCGATTGAATCCGTTACCGCTGCTCCCGCTCGCGTCTTTAGAGCGCTTTCGTCCGATGATCTCCGCCGCTGTGCTCCATCGGTTTTCGCCGAACATGCCCGGCCGGGAGTGTCGGCTCGCTACACGTTCGTTTCTACCGCGCAGGTCGTTGCCCTGCTTGGCGCGGAAGGTTGGGAGCCGGTGCGCGCGTCCGAGCAGCGCGTGCGACTCGAAGACCGCGTCGGCTATCAGATGCACGAGATTCGTTTCGCTCGCCGCGCCGATTTGGAGGCCGGAGTGATGAAGATCGGAAACACCCGCCCGGAGATGATCGTGCAGAACGCGCACGACGGGACGCGGGCGTATCGCATCGATGCCGGCCTCTACCGGCTCGTTTGCCGCAACGGGCTCACGGTGGCGGATACGGACTTCGCACACGTCTCCATTCGGCACATGGACGTTTCAGCAGCGGCGTTCGCCAAGGCCGCGCAGTCGGTCGCGGAGAACACCCCGCGGGCATTGGAGGCCGTCGCCAAATGGCAGGCGGTGCAACTCTCGCAGGTGACCCGGCTCGAATTCGCTCGACGGGCTGCGGCGCTGCGTTGGTCTGCGGGCAACCCCGTGATGCAGGCGCTCACTCCGGAGAAGCTGCTTTCTCCCGTGCGCTACGGCGACGCGGCAACTGACCTTTGGACCACCTTCAACGTGGTGCAGGAACATCTCGCACGTGGTGGCGATCGCTACATGAGCCGCTCAGAAGGGGCCGGCCTCCGGCGCAATCGCACTCGACCGGTCGCAGGCTTGGTCGAAGGGCAGCGTCTGAACAAGGCGCTCTGGTCACTCGCCAGTGAGTTTGCGAACAACTGATCTCGCACGTCGCTATCAGCAGGAGGCGGCGCCCAGTCGCTCCCTTTTCTTCGGGAGGACGGCTCCCACGTTTCCGGTAGGCGCCCTCAGGTGCCAGGCAGACGCGAGCCGGTTCAATCAGTGGCGCCGGTGAGCACACGGCTTACCGGCGCATTCAAACCAAGGAGAATCCATCATGAACAACGGACCCCAAGAACCCTCGACGATCAGCCCGACGCGCGCCTCTCGCACTCCGACCTCCGCCGATGAACTTGAGACGCTCAAGCGTGAGCTAATGAAAGCTGAGGTGCGCCTCGCCAAAGCGCGCGCGACGGTCACGGGAGCCGAGATCGACGTCAAGGTGCTCAACGCGCGGCTGAAGGCCTTCACAAGGTAGAGGCCCTCTATCGCCGTCAGCCGGGCCTGCCCATCGAGCAGGCCGTTTTGCTACATGTTAAGGGAGGCTGCTCTTCGCAGCACGCACCGGAAATCTCCTCGCCGGCTCCGTGTCGTTGCCTCATAAACCGCCAAATGCGTGGTTCCAACTCCGACGAATTTCGCCGTTCGATTGCCCGAACGCGCGCGTGTGCGCGTTCGGATGGCACGGTCGAGTAAACCACGCGCGACTCATGATCCGCCAGGAATGTTTCAATGCCATCGAAACCCGGATTAGCTTTCTGGCTACCAGAATCGAACTGCGGGGCGGTTTGAACATTCTCGACCTCAATATACATTCCGAGAACTTTTACCCGCGCTTGCTGAACCTGATCTTCGGATGGAATCTAGTGAACCTTAATACGGAGATTCAGAACGCAACAGCTATTGACCTGGTTGATCGGAATGGCCGCTTGGTCGCGCAGGTTAGCGCGACAGGAACAAAACAAAAGATTAACTCTACGCTGGCGAAGGACCTCTCGGCTTACACCGGCCACGGCTTCAAATTTGTCTGCATCACCCGGGCGGCCTCCCAATTAAGGACACATACCTACGAGAATCCCCACGCACTGGTGTTCGCGCCTCAGAACGATATTCATGACTGTCAGTCGCTGCTTGCTGCCATCAATGGGCTACCAACCGAAAAAATGGAGACCATTCGCGACTTCTTGCGGAAAGAACTGAAGGTTGAGATCGATCCGGCAAAGGTGGAGTCAAACCTGGCGACCATTGTAAAGTCGATCAATGAACAAGAATGGACCGCTAACGCGGGAAATCCAGAGACCATCCCCTTCGACATCGAGGGCAAGATCACCTTCAACCAGATCGATAAGGCGCGTGCATTAATCGATGACTACAAACTGCACCATCATCGGCTAGCGAAGATATATGCCGAATACGACCGGCAGGGCCGCAACAAAAGCCTGTCAATCCTAGACTCGATGCGCCGAGCGTTTCTGGAACTCGATGACACCCTAAGCGCTGACGATAAGTTTTTTCGAATCATAGCAGTGACCAAGCTGCGAATCGCTCAGAGCGCCAACGCCCCTGCTATACCCGACGAGGAACTCGAACTGTGCGTTGCGATTCTCGTGGTTGACGCATTCATTCGTTGCAAGATTTTCAAAAACCCTGAGAGGCCTACGTATGCTTCTTCCTGACAACATTCACCCGGAGGCGACCGTCTATTTCAACGGCGCGGTCGTGTTGCGCGCCGCCCAGCGTTCGCCGATCCAGCCGGTGTTTGGCCTGTATCAGGCGGTCCAGGCCGACCGATCAATAAGCCTTCCGATGTTTTTGCTCTGCCTTGATTGGCTCTTCCTGCTGAATTTGATTCGGCTTACCCCGCAAGGAGACGTCGAGCTGTGTTCCTGAAAGCGCTCATTATCTCACGCGGCGATGGTCACGTGGTACGTGACGTCCAATTTCATGCCGGTCTTAACCTCATTGTCGATGAAACGCCGGCCGGCGGCGGACGAGAGACGGGTAATAGCGTCGGGAAAACTACCGTCCTCAAGCTGATCGATTTTTGCCTCGGCGGTGACCCGAGAGAAATTTACAGCGATCCGGAGAACAAGCAGAACGAATACAAGCTTGTGCGTGACTTCCTCGTGTCCGAGCGAGTGCTGATCACGCTGCTCCTAGTCGATAGTCTTGCAGACCCCTCAGCCCGCGTCGTCCGTATCGAGAGAAATTTTCTTCATCGTCGGGCAAAAATACAGCGAGTGGACGGACAGGATCTTACGGACGCGGATTTCGAAAAGGCTCTAACTGACCTCCTGATACCGGGGCACTACGGCCGGAAACCTACTTTTCGCCAGATCATCTCTCACAATATACGCTACAAAGATGAGAGTGTAAGCAATGTGCTTCGAACGCTCGATCGGTATTCACGAGCTGACGAGTATGAGACCTTACATCTCTTCCTGCTCGGTTGTGACTTTTCTCGAGGCGAGGAAAAGCAGACGGTTCGGGCCAAGATTGAGCTAGAGGAAAAATTTCGCCGCCGCTTGGAGTCGCAGCAAACTAAGTCCGGATACGAAGCATTGTTGGCGCAGGTAGACGCGGACATCAAGCGCAGTGAAGCTCGACGCGCGGCACTTGACCTGAATCCGAATTTCGAGGCCGACATGGAGCGGCTTAACGGGGTGCGCTATCTCATCAACGTAAGTAGCTCAGAAATTGGCCGGCTCGAGCTACGGCGTGACTTGATCACCGAAACCAAGAAGGAGATGGCTACCGAGGAGTCAAAAATCGACGTGATACAGCTGCGTCAGTTCTACGAGCAGGCGACATCATTGGTCGGTGGGATTCAGAAGAAATTCGAAGAACTCCAGGATTTTCATAATAAGATGTTGGCCGCGAAGACACGCTTTATAGCGGAGGAGCTTCCGCAGCTTACGGCTAAACTAGCGACGGAGCGCATGCGATTGAGCCAACTCGTCGCTGAGGAAAAGGCCCTCGCCGCCGCCGTCACGAAAACCGATTCATTTGCGGTGCTTGAGCGATTGGTCGCTGAACAGAACCTGCTTTTCCAGCAAAAAGGCGACTACGAAAAAACCATTCAACAGATCGAAACGGTTGAGAATACACTTGAGGGACTCAATCGCGAGCTGATGGAGATCGATACAGAGTTGTTCTCCGATGCGTTTGGCACCCAACTGAAAGAGAAATTGAGCAAGTTTAATCGATACTTCGCGACCGTCTCGGACGATCTCTATGGTGAGCGGTATGCACTTAAGGCCGACACCAAGACTGTCAAAGGTCGTCGAGTTTACGAGTTCCAGTCATTTAACACGAACTACAGTTCCGGAAAGAAACAGGGCGAGATTTCGTGTTTTGATATCGCCTACACCTTGTTTGCAGACGACGAAGGCATTCCGGTTTTCCACTTTCTCCTAAACGATAAAAAGGAACTGATGCATGACAATCAACTGGTGAAGATCGCGCATCTTGTTAACGCGCGAGGCATCCAGTTCGTGGCCTCAATTCTTCAGGACAAGTTGCCGGACGAATTAAAAGATGGGCGCAACATCGTCCTTCGGCTCTCACAGTCGGACAAACTATTCCGCATTTAGCGGCGGCACGCTTCAGTCCTACGGCTCGCCAACCTTCGAGCCCTGTTGCCACCAAGACAGAACCTCCAATTGCCGCTTTTGTTCGTTAGCCACGTCATGAGCGCGGACCTCGGCGCCAAGAATATACTTAAGCGGGCGATCTGGACTGGTCATGCAGCTGAGTTTGATGTGGTCGAGTTCCACCAAGGCTTTGCCTGCGTTGGAATCCTTTTTTAGCTCGACTACGAGGTAGTTTGGCCCCGGCGCTCCAAACTCGTGAACAATAATGTCGGGGAAGATTGCCAGTTTCCCTTCGGGATCCAGTTCGCGTTTGGCGGCCTCAATTTCTTTACGATACGCCTCCATTTTATAGAGGAACTTCCGATCATCGCCGAAGCGGTTGTAGGTACCGATGGCAAAGACGTATTCTGGCACGTCGTAATGCCGCAGCGCATCGACGATGCGCGTTATGAGTTGAGTTCCGATTGCCGGCTCATTCGGGCCGCCCGAGCCATTGCCCGGCTTCAATAGCGCCTTGGCATCCGTTGCGTTAAACTGAGCGATCGCGCGGCACAAGACGTCACGAATCAATTTAGGATGAGTAAGCGGCTCGTGCATATCGTCTTGGTTAATGAAACCGGCGATACGAGCAAGGTTTAGCCATCACCGGGACTTTGCCTGACCTCAAAACTCGATGCTCGCTGCGCTCGAATCTTCTAGCACTGCCCCGTCCGGTTGCGCCCCATTTTATGGGCGGTCAAGGTCGTATCGCTGCGCGATCTCCACCCCGCGCAAACATTCCGCTTCCCCCTCGTTGCGGATAAATCCGCCGCCTCGGCGCTCCATCCAGCGCTTTGACTTTCGCCCATCCCGAGCGGGCGCTCAACCGGGCAGCACCCGCGATCACTCGACACCACGTCGAGAAAGGGAAACGCGGCTCGCGCGAGCGCTCACCATGCGCGTTTATGAAGCCAAGATCGTTTACTCCCTCGTTTCTCTCGGCGAAG